>JAMOZS010000040.1 GCA_023667765.1 Roseburia sp.
AGGGGGGCGGATTGCTATTATGGAAAAGGACGAGGGCGTTCTTACAGTAGGGTAGGAATGCCCTTTATGAGGTAGAGCGAAAAACTCGGATAAATCAATGGGATGAATGGAGGATTCGTATGAGGAATTATACCAAGGAAGATGTAATGCGGCTGGTGGAGGAAGAGGACGTAGAGTTTATCCGCCTGCAGTTTACGGATATGTTCGGGAATCTGAAGAATGAGGCGATTACGGCAAGTCAGCTGGAAAAGGCGTTGGACAATAAATGTATGTTTGACGGCTCTGCGATTGACGGCTTCGTGCGGATAGAGGAATCGGATATGTATCTTTATCCGGATTATTCCACTCTGGAGATTTTTCCCTGGAGACCCCAGCAGGGAAAGGTTGCCAGAATGATTTGTGATGTGTACCGTCCCAACGGAGAGCCTTTTGAGGGGGATCCCAGATATGTGCTGAAGCGGGCGATAAAGGCTGCGGCGGATATGGGTTATACCTTTGAGGTAGGGCCGGAATGCGAATTCTTCCTGTTTGATACGGATGAAAAGACCATGCCTACCACGGATACCATGGAGCAGGCGGGCTTCTTTGACATAGGGCCGCTGGATTTCGGCGAAAACGCCAGACGGGATATCGTGATGAATCTGGAAGATATGGGCTTCGAGGTGGAAGCTTCTCACCATGAGATGGCGCCTGCCCAGCATGAGATTGATTTCCGTTACGACGAGGCGTTGCGGGCCGCGGATAATATTATGACCTTTAAGCTGACCGTGCGCACCATTGCCAAGCGTCACGGGCTGCACGCCACCTTTATGCCGAAGCCCAAAACGGGCGTACACGGCTCCGGCATGCATCTGCATATGAATTTGAGCAGAGACGGAAAAAATATTTTTGAGGATAAAAATGACAAGCTGGGCTTAAGCAAAGAGGCATATTATTTTATCGGCGGCATTATGAAGCATATCAAGGGGATGGCAGCCATTACGAATCCTTTGGTGAATTCCTATAAGAGGCTGATACCGGGCTATGAAGCTCCGATTTACATTGCCTGGAGCGCTACGAACAGAAGTCCGCTGATTCGGATTCCCCATGCGGGGAAGGGACAGGGAACCCGTATTGAATTGAGAAGTCCCGATTCTGCGGCAAATCGTTATCTGACGCTGGCAGTATGCCTGAAGGCGGGACTTTGGGGGATACAGAATAAGATAGAGCCGCCCGAAAGCGTGAACGGTAATATCTTTGCCATGACAAAGGAGGAGTTAAGAGAGCGTGGAATCCATAAGCTGCCGGATAATCTTTTGACGGCTGTGGAGGAGCTGGAGCAGGACGCTTTTATCCGCGAGGTTCTGGGAGAGCATATTGCGGAGAAATATATCGCCGCCAAAAAAGCGGAGTTTGCTAAGTATCGAGCCCAGGTTTCCGATTGGGAGATTAGCGAATATTTATATAAGTATTGAGATGCCGGCCTTAAAATCTAAGGAGAAGGAGGTGGGCATTTGACCAATATTATTATCGTGTTACCGAAGCTTGAGGATGCCAAGGGTGTGAAGAGCGTGCTGCTTAGAAACGGTTTCCGGGTCACGGGCGTTTGTACTACCGGCGCTCAGGCGATTAGTCAGGCGGATGGTCTGCATGACGGGATAGTTATTTGCAGCTATAAAATGGCAGACATGCTGTATACAGAGCTGAAGGAATGCCTGCCCTATGGCTTCGAGCTTTTGCTGATGGCCTCTCAGAGGCTGATTAACGAGTGTTATGGAAACGGGATTGTGTGTCTGTCCATGCCTTTAAAGGTAAATGATTTGATAAACACCGTCAATATGATGGCAGAGGGAATAGAGCGCCGCAGGCGCAGACAGAAAGCTATGCCCCGTCAGAGGAGTACGGAGGAGAATCAGGCTATTTTGGAGGCCAAGGAGACATTGATGGTCCGTAATCACATGACGGAGGAAGAGGCTCATAAATATCTGCAGAAATGTAGTATGGACAGCGGTACGAATATGGTGGAGACGGCTCATATGGTGCTGGCGATGATGAGAGAATAGAGGAGGGAGCATCCGATGCCCAGAGGGAAGTATCATTTGACCTTTATGCATAAATTTTTGATTGGCGTTCTTTTGACGCTGGGACTTTTTATGTCCTTTCATAAAGAGGTATTCCGCTTTTATCTGGGGGAGGGCTTTGAGCATGCGACGGTTTCCTATCTGCCGGCGGGTGATTATGTGCTTTATGTCTCCTATCAGGCTTCTCCCGAGGAAAACGGCGTCTGTATCGAAGCGGAAGGGGTGGGGGAGGAGGAACTGTTCTTCCGGGAGATTGCCCCCGGTGACGGAGAGGCGTTTATAAGCTTCTCGTTAAAGCAGGGCGTTCATGGCATGAGAATCACTACGAGGCAGGATGAGGGAGACTGTCTTACGGTACTGGATTTACAGGGGGCAGGGCTGATGAATAAGGATAATTATTTCCTGTTCGGCCTTTGTCTGCTTCTGGCGGCGGCAGTCTTTCTCTGTGGGCGGTACGTGTCCTTCAAACAGCAGGCTGTTTGGGGGGGGCTGTTTGGCTTGGGGCTGTTGGCAAGCCTTCCGCTGTTTTCCGATTCCATTATGGCAGCGGGGGGACAGGATTTGCAGTTTCATCTGGTGCGGATAGAGGGGATTTATCAGGGGCTTTGCGCCGGTGAGTTTCCGGTTCGTATCAACGCTATTCAAAACGGCGGGTACGGCAATCTTTCCGCTACGATGTATCCCCAGCTTTTCCTCTATTTTGCCGCATTTCTCAGGCTTTTTGGCGTATCGCTTTTGCTGTCCTATAAGACGCTTCTGACAGCAATCAATATTGCCACGGCTTTTATCTGTTATTACAGTGTGAAGGGCATGACGGACTCGTTGAAAATTGGTATGACGGCGTCGGCGCTTTACACTTTTGCGGCTTATCGCCTGAGTAATGTCTATTTCCGGGCGGCGCTGGGAGAAAGCCTGGCCATGATCTTTCTGCCTTTGGTTATCTGGGGAATTTATGAGACGCTGTGGGGGAAGCAAAAGAGATGGCCTCTTCTTATGCTGGGAATGACCGGCGTGCTGCAGTCCCATGTATTGACCGTGGAGATGTGTGTTCTGTTTTTGCTGTTGGAAGGGATATTCTGGCTGATTCGAGGGCCTCATAGGGAAATGGGAGGCAGGCTTTGCAGTATTTTGAAGGCGGCGGCGGGGACGTTTGCCTTAAATGCCTCTATGCTGGTGCCTTTCTTATATTTTTGCAGTCAGGATTTGCAGGCCTTTCATATGCCTTATCGGCCGGTGGAGTCGGTGGCATATGTTTCCCAGTTGTTTGCGTTTTTTTCCATGCCGGAAGGGTATAATCTGGAGCCGGGAAGCACACAGGGAGAGATGCCCCTGAGTGTGGGAGGCGTATTGCTTTTAGGAGCGATTCTGTTTGTCGTCTTTCTGGTGATTCATAAGGAGGACGGGGAGGGGAAACGGATACTGGGAATAGGGAAGCATTGTCTTTGTCTGGGCCTGCTGGCGTTGCTTCTCTCCTCCTGGATTTTCCCCTGGGAGCAGCTTTCGGGGGTGCGGGTATTTACCGCAGTTACCTCTGCGCTGCAGTTTGCGTGGCGTTTCTTAAGTCCAGCCAGCGTGCTGCTTTGTATTGTGGCGGCCGTGGGGATTGTGGGAATGGCCGAGAAAGGGGAAAGCAGGTGGTTTTATGGGGGCTTTGCGGCGCTGACGCTGTTAAGCAGCGGGTGGTTTTTTGATATGATAGCTCACGAAATGCCTCAAATCAGCGATAAGCTGTTTCTGGAGAGTCTGGATACCTCCGACAGTATTTATATGTACAGCGAGAGTACGGAATTTCAAGATTTGCACAGCCGTTATCAGCGGAGTCAGGCAAGGATGATGACGAAATACAGCAATCCGGTGGAATATACGGAGTATGAGCGCCGAGGCTCCGGTCTGCGGGTGAAGGTAAAGCCCTTGACGGAGGAAGAGGATGAGCTGATGTTTCCTGTGTATTATTATCCGGGCTATGAGGTGCGGGTGAACGGAGAGAAGGTGGAATGTTACCGCCTTGTGGGACAGGTGACCTGCAGGCTGCCCCGGGAGGAGGCTTTGGTGGAGCTTCGCTATGTGGGCCTGCCGATTTTTGGAGTCGCGGATATCGTGAGCCTTCTTGCGGCGCTGGGTTTTGCCGGCTATGGATTCAAGAGAAAATTTTTCCGTAAGAGATGGAGGCCGGCGGAAAATGGATAAAAAAACATGCGCTTTTCTGATGGGGCTGGGTATGCTCTGCAGTATCCCGCTTTTTTCGGAGGGTTTGGTGCTGGGGGATGATATTCATTATCATCTGACCAGAATAGAAGGAATTTATCAGGGGTTGCGGGGAGGAGAATTTCCGGTGCGCATTAATTCCATGCAGAATGCGGGCTTTGGCAATCTTTCCGCTACCATGTATCCTCAGCTGTTCCTGTATCCGGCGGCGCTGTTAAGACTGCTGGGCATGCCTTTGATAGGGTGTTACAAGGCGCTTTTAACGGCTGTGAATATTGCCACGGCTTTTTGCGCTTATCTGGGAGCCCGGGGGATAACAAAGTCCCATAAAATGGCAATGACGGCGGCCTGTCTATATACCTTTGCGGGGTATCGCCTCTCCAATATCTATTTCCGGGGGGCTCTGGGAGAGACGCTGGCTATGGTGTTTCTGCCCATTGTGCTCTGGGGCGTCTATGAGGTGCTTTGGGGCGACAGGAAGAACTGGCCTGTTCTGATGCTGGGTGTAACGGGAGTGGTACAGTCTCATGTGTTAAGTCTGGAAATGATACTGGTATTCGGGGTGCTGGAATTTGTCTGCTGGCTGTTTCTGGGACCTGTGGGCGAGAAGCTTTCCCGGATAGGGGCAGGGCTTTTGGCGGCGGTGGTGACGGTTCTTTTGAATGCAGGCTTTCTTGTCCCCTTTTTGTACTTTTCCGGGGAGGAGCTGCAATGCTTTTATATTCCGAATGAGCTGCGAAGTCATGTGCTTTATATTTCCCAGATGTTCAGTTTCTTTTCCGTACCGGAGGGAGGTACGCAGAGTCTTGGGACAACCCAGGGGGAGATGCCCCTGAGCGTGGGGGGTATCCTGCTTTTGGGAAGCGTGCTGTCAGTGTTGTGGCTGACCATAAAGGAGAAGGATAAGGTCCTTACCAAAGGGGAAGGGGTCGGTAAGCACTGTCTGATTTATGGGGTGTTTGCGTTGCTTCTCTGTACCTGGGTATTTCCGTGGGAGCAGCTGCTTTCCCTGGAATGGTTTGGGCGTGTTACGGCCAGCCTGCAGTTTCCCTGGCGTTTTTTAAGCCTGGCCACTCTGTTTTTGACAATCGCTTCGGCCGTGGCCATTGTGGGTTTCGGAGAAGAAAGGAATGCCAGGTGGCTGTATGGCTTTTTCGTTCTGGTATTGGCGGCCGGAACAGGATTTTTCTTTGACGCGCTGGCCCACAACGCCCCGCAGACCTGCGATGAAGCATGGGTGGAGAGCATGATGGTCTCCGACAGCAATTACATGTACCGGGAAGGCGATTCCTTTCAGGCGCTGCATCTGAATTACAGTTTGGAGGATGCTTATGTAAAGGCCAAGGGAGAGGTTTCCCTGAGTGATTATGTAAAATGTGCCACGAGTATTCGACTTCAGGCAACCGCCGGGGAGGAAAGCGAGCTGCTCTTTCCCCTGTATTATTTTCCCGGATACCGGGTGCTTGTCAACGGGGAAAGAACGCCCTGCTATAGAAAGGATACGCTGGTGGCATGCAGAATCCCCGAGGGTTCCTCCCGGGTAGAGATTCGGTATATTGGTTTGCCTGCTTTTTGGGCCGGGGATATTGTGTCATGGTTTACGGCGGCAGGATTGGCGTTTTTCGGAGGGCGGAAGGCCTGGAAACTTCGGCCGCAGGGATTTAAATTCGGCTTTGGACAGTGTAAAAGTCAAGGAAAAAGGAAGGGAATTAAGGAGAAAGGCGGGTGAGCGGTATGAGGTTTACGAAGATGCAGGGCTGCGGAAATGATTATGTGTATGTGAACGGATTTGAAGAAAAGCTTCCTCAGGAAGAAAAGCCCGAGCTGGTAAGGCGGTTAAGCGACAGACATTTCGGGATTGGCGGGGACGGTGTGATTTTCATCAATCCAAGCGGTGAAGCGGATTTTGAGATGGAGATGTATAATGCGGACGGGAGCCGGTCGGAGATGTGCGGAAACGGTATCCGCTGTGTAGCGAAATATGTGTATGACAAGGGACTTACGGATCAGACCGAAATCAGTATTGTCAGCGCCGGTCAGGTGAAATATCTGAATCTTACGGTGGAGGGGAAAACTTCGGAGGAAAGAGGAAAGGTCAGTCTGGTGCGGGTGAATATGGGAAGTCCCATTTTACAGCCTGCCCTGATTCCGGTTATTGCAGAGGGAGAGCAGGTGGTAGATATTCCCATTGAAGTGGAGGGAAGGGAATACAGGATGACCTGCGTATCTATGGGGAATCCCCACGCTGTCATCTTCGCGGAGGGCGTGGCGGATATGAAGCTGGAGCAGCTGGGCCCCTGCTTCGAGAATCATGTCCGTTTTCCCAGGAGAACCAACACGGAGTTTGTGGAGGTTCAGGACAGACAGCATGTGTTTATGCGGGTCTGGGAGAGAGGAACCGGAGAGACATATGCCTGTGGCACGGGATGCTGCGCCACCGCGGTAGCCTGTGTATTAAACGGTTTGACAGATGATAAAATAACAGTCCGATTACTGGGGGGCGAGCTGCAGATTGAGTGGGACAGGGAGCGGAATCTGGTCTATATGACCGGGCCTGCGCAGACTGTATTCGAGGGATATATGGAGCTTGGACAATAGATAGGGCGGGGAAACGGCAAATTTGTGTCTGCGCGTTGCCTGACACAAAACTGCTTATGGATAAAGAAAGCAACGCAGAAATGAGGATTAACATGTTTAAAGTAAATGACAATTATTTGAAATTACCGGGAAGCTATTTGTTTTCCACGGTGGGAAAGAAACAGAGGGAGTATCAGGCGGCGCATCCCGATAAAAAGGTAATCCGTCTGAGTATCGGTGATGTGACGCAGCCTTTGGCTCCGGCTATTCTGGATGCGCTGCACAGCGCTGTGGATGAGATGGGTAAGGCGGAGACCTTCAGAGGTTATGCGCCGGATTTGGGCTATGAGTTTCTGCGAAAGACCATTGCGGAAAACGATTATAAGGCCAGAGGCTGTGATATCAGTCCCGATGAAATTTTTGTGTCCGACGGCGCGAAATCGGATTCCGCCAATATTCAGGAGATTTTCAGCGCGGATAACAGGATTGCCGTGTGCGACCCGGTTTATCCTGTGTATGTGGATTCCAATGTGATGGCCGGCAGAACCGGAAGCTATGACGCTGGGACAGGGACCTGGAGCGATATCATCTATATGCCCTGTGTGGCGGAAAATCATTTTGCGCCACAGCTTCCCGAGCAGACGCCGGATATTATTTATCTGTGCTTCCCCAACAATCCTACGGGCGCCACGCTTACGAAGCCCCAGCTGCAGGAGTGGGTGGATTATGCAAATAAGAAGGGGGCGGTCATTATCTATGACGCTGCCTATGAGGCTTATATCTCAGAGGCGGATGTACCTCATACGATTTATGAGTGCGAGGGTGCGAGAACCTGTGCGATGGAGCTTCGCTCCTTTTCCAAAAACGCGGGCTTTACCGGGGTGCGCTTAGGCTTTACGGTGATTCCCAAAGAGCTAAAGGCCGGAGACGTCAGCCTCCATGCTCTGTGGGCCCGTCGCCATGGTACAAAATATAATGGGGCGCCTTATATCATTCAGAGAGCCGGTGAGGCGGTATATTCCGAGGAGGGCAAAAAACAGCTGAAGGCCCAGGTGGATTATTATATGAAGAATGCCAGATATATTTACAATGGCTTAAAGGAGGCCGGCTACAGTGTGTCCGGCGGCGTGAACGCCCCTTATATCTGGCTGCAGACGCCGAAGGGGATGACTAGCTGGGAATTTTTTGATTATCTGCTGGAGCATGCGAATGTGGTGGGGACTCCCGGCTCCGGTTTCGGTCCCAGCGGAGAGCATTATTTCCGCCTGACCGCCTTCGGAAGCTATGAGAGCACCGTTGAGGCGATAGACAGAATGAAAGCGCTGGAGCTGTTTTAGAAAAAAGTAATCTGTAATTAAGAAAAGTATCATAATTTGCTCACGGGATGTTCATATTTTTCTGGTAAAATAATTTTGATAAATAGTACGGAAGGGTTACGGAAAGCATGACAAATGAGCAGTATTATGAATTAATCAGACCTTATGAGGATGTCAGTCGTATTATGCTGACAAAGCTGGAGATTTTGAATCACAGTATCTACAATAACCAGGAGACCGGTCAGCCGATTCATCATATTCAGAATCGCATTAAGAAAAAGAAGAGCATTGAGGGCAAGCTTGAGCGGTTGAAGCTGACAGAAAGCATGATGAATGCAAAGGACCATCTGATGGATATTGCCGGTATCCGGGTTATCTGTTATTTTCAGGAAGAAATCTATGATTTGGTACAATGTCTGAAGCGCCAGAGCGATTTGATTGTTATCAAGGAATGTGATTACATTAAAAATCCCAAGGACAGCGGTTATCGGAGCTTCCATATTGTGTTCGGCGTGCCGATTCACTGTCTGGACGCCATGGAATACTATCCGGTAGAGGTGCAGTTTCGCACCCTGTCCATGGACTTCTGGGCCAGCATGGAGCATCGCATCTGTTATAAAAAGGAGTATGATGATAAAAATAAGGTGAGTCGGGAGATGCAGCAGTACGCCATGGCTCTGGAACTGATGGAAAGCAGATGCCAGGAACGGGTCCGGGAGAGAATGCAGGAATAAAACGATTCTTGACTTTTTTATTTTTATCGCATATGATAGTGAATAGTGGTAATAATAGGTTGGAAAATAAACAGGATAACCTTAAATGCATAGAAGGAGACTCTTACCGGGGAGGGCAACAGGAAGACGGCGTCACCGACTGAAAGCGCTGTCGGCAGGAAACGGTACAGGGAACGCTCCGGAGCAGGCTGTCTGAAAGAAAAAGCTCAGGATAAAGAGAGTGGATTGAGAAAGTATGAGCTATTAGTTTAGGTAGGGCAGCACGTGGCACGCGTTAAGTGTAAGAGAGGCTCCGCTAAGGCGGGGCAATGCGGGTGGTACCGCGGGTTCATGTCAATCCGTCCCGGAACGTAATGATTTTGCGTTTCGGGATTTTGTGCGTTATGGCGAAAACAGAATGGAGGAAACAGGGAAACATGTACAGAGATGTAAGATTGAATCAGTTGAGCGAGGAGCATATTGGGGAGACCCTGCAGGTGGCAGGCTGGGTGGAAAACATCCGTGACCACGGCGGCGTGTCCTTTATTGACCTGCGGGATATGTATGGGGTGCTGCAGGTGGTTATCCGCCAGACGGAGCTTCTGAAGGGCATAACGAAGGAAATGTGTATATCCGTCATGGGCCCTGTGGAAAAGAGGGATGAGGAGACCTACAATCCCAAGATTCCCACAGGAACCATCGAGCTGGAGGCAAAGCAGATAGATGTGTTGGGCAAGGTATATCATCAGCTGCCCTTTGAGATACAGACCTCCAAGGAAATCCGCGAGGATGTGAGGCTGAAATACCGTTATCTGGATTTGAGAAACAGCAGAGTGAGGGATAATATTCTCTTCCGCTCTCAGGTAATCAGTTTTTTGCGCTCAAAGATGACAGAAATGGGTTTTCTGGAGATTCAGACGCCGATTTTGTGCGCCTCTTCTCCTGAGGGAGCCAGAGATTATATTGTGCCTTCCCGTAAATATAAGGGGAAATTCTATGCATTGCCTCAGGCGCCTCAGCAGTACAAGCAGCTTTTGATGGTGTCGGGTTTTGACAGGTATTTCCAGATTGCCCCCTGTTTTCGGGATGAGGATGCCAGAGCGGACCGCTCCCCCGGAGAGTTTTATCAGTTGGATTTTGAGATGAGCTTCGCCACCCAGGAGGATGTGTTCCGGGCAGGCGAGGAGGTACTGTCCGCCTGCTTTGAGAAATTTGCGCCGGAAGGTTACCAGGTAACGCAGGCGCCCTATCCGATTATCAGCTATCGGCAGGCGATGCTGGAATTTGGCACGGATAAGCCTGACCTGCGCAATCCCCTGCGTATTATGGATGTTACGGAATTTTTCCAGAAATGTACTTTCAAGCCCTTTGTGGGAAAGACGGTTCGGGCCATTAAGGTACATGCACAGATGTCCAAGGGCTTCCATGAGAAGCTGTTGAAGTTCGCTACAGATATGGGCATGGGCGGTTTAGGCTATCTGGAGGTATTGGAGGACTTGTCCTATAAGGGGCCCATTGATAAATTCATTCCTGAGGAATATAAAGGGGAGCTTAAGGAGCTGGCAAGTCTGTCCGCCGGTGATACGCTGTTTTTCATTGCAGACAAGGAGGAACGCGCCAATTATTATGCGGGACAGCTTCGGATAGAGCTGGGTAATAAGCTGGATTTGTGCGAGAAAAAGGCCTACCGCTTCTGTTATGTAAATGATTTTCCCATGTATGAGCTGGACCAGGAGACAAAGCAGATTGGCTTTACCCACAATCCTTTCTCCATGCCCCAGGGTGGCCTTGAGGCGCTGGAGAACCAGGACCCTTTAAGCATTCTGGCATATCAATATGATATTGTCTGCAATGGCGTGGAGCTTTCATCGGGAGCCGTGCGGAATCATGATTTGGATATTATGGTCAAGGCGTTTGCGATTGCAGGGTATGATGAGGAAACCTTAAAGGAGAAGTTCGGGGCGCTCTATCAGGCGTTCCAGTTTGGCGCTCCCCCTCATGCAGGTATGGCGCCCGGCGTGGACCGTATGATTATGCTGCTTCGCAATGAGGAGAATATCCGGGAGGTGATTGCCTTCCCCATGAGCGGTTCCGCCCAGGATTTGATGTGCGGAGCACCCGGGGATGTGACCGAGCAGCAGCTGAGAGAGGTTCATATTAAGGTTAGGGATTAGTGTGAGAAGGAGTGCTGCCAAAGCGGCGGAATGAGAGGAAGAATGAATATCATAGATGACAAAACCATTGATTATGTAGGTATCCTGGCGAAGCTGGAGCTTGCGGACGAGGAGAAGGAGCAGGCCAAAAAGGATATGGGAAGCATGCTGGATTATATCGACAAGTTAAACGAGCTGGATACCACGGGAGTGGAGCCTATGTCCCATGTCTTTCCGGTGCAGAATGTTTTCCGGGAGGATGTGGTTGTAAACGGCGATGACAGAGAAAATATTTTACGGAATGCGCCCGGCAGCAAGGACGGTATGTTCCGGGTGCCGAGAACGGTAGAATAGGAGGCCCCATGGATATTTTAGATTATACGGCAGTACAGCTGTCAGAGAAAATAAAGCAGGGAGAAATCAAGGCGGCGGAGGCGGTGGAGGCGGTCTTTGCCCGGATTGATAAGACAGAAAAGGAATATAACTGTTATGTGACCCTGGACAAGGAGAAGGCGCTCAAGCGGGCGGCTCTGGTGCAGGAGGGAATTGACAGGGGAGAGCTTAAGGGCCCACTGGCCGGCGTACCCTTTGCCATCAAGGATAATATGTGTACCGAGGGGATGTTGACCACCTGTTCCTCCAGGATTCTTTCTAATTTTGTGCCCACCTTCAGCTCGGAGGCAGTCATCAACTTGGAGAAAGCAGGAGCAATCGTTATCGGTAAGACCAATATGGATGAGTTTGCCATGGGAAGCACTACGGAAACCTCTTATTATGGGGTGACGAGGAATCCCCGCAATCCGGAGCATGTGCCCGGCGGCTCCTCCGGGGGCTCTGCCGCCGCAGTTGCGGCGAAGGAGTGCTTTGCAGCGCTGGGTTCGGATACGGGAGGCTCTATTCGCCAGCCGGCATCTTACTGCGGTGTGGTGGGAATGAAGCCGACCTACGGTACGGTATCACGCTATGGGTTAATTGCCTATGGCTCTTCTCTGGATCAGATTGGCCCTCTGACTAAGGATGTAAGGGATTGCGCGGCTGTTTTGGAGGCCATTGCCTCTCATGACCGAAAGGATTCCACTTCCATGGAGAGAACCGATACGGATTTCACCGCTGCGCTGACAGAGGATGTAAAGGGTATGCGCATCGGCATCCCGAGAGATTATCTGGGAGAGGGGCTGGAGCCTGAGGTAAAGGAGGCCGTGTTGGCGGCAGCAGCGGTATTGGAGAAAAAAGGCGCCGTGGTGGAAGAATTTGATTTAAGTCTGGTGGAGTATGCGATTCCGGCATATTATACGATTGCGGCTGCGGAGGCAAGCTCTAATCTGGAGCGTTTTGACGGCGTTAAATACGGCTACAGGGCACAGGTAGACGACCTGCACCCCATGTATAAGCATACCCGTTCCGAGGGCTTCGGGGCGGAGGTTAAAAGACGTATTATGCTGGGTTCCTTTGTTTTGAGCTCCGGTTATTATGATGCGTATTATCTGAAGGCTCTGCGGGTGAAGGCTTTGATTAAGAAGGCCTTTGACGAGGCCTATGCAAAGTATGATGTCATTCTGGGACCGGTGGCGCCTACCACAGCCCCCAGACTGGGAGAGAGTCTGTCTGACCCGATTAAGATGTATCTGGGAGATATTTATACGATTTCCGTCAATCTGGCAGGACTTCCGGGAATCAGCGTACCCTGCGGCAGGGATAAGCAGGGACTGCCGATTGGGCTGCAGCTGATGGGAGACTGCTTCCAGGAGAAGAAGCTGCTTCGAACCGCTTATACTTATGAACGAGCCTGCGCCGATTCTTGCGTTTAGCTTTGGGAGCAGCAAACAAAAAAGATAACAGGATGACAATACGAATAGCAATACAGACAGTGATATCATGAGTGATAGGATGTGATATTATATATAGAAAGGAAAGCGTTATGGCAAAAGAATATGAAACGGTCATTGGCTTGGAGGTGCATATAGAGCTGGCTACTAAGACCAAGATTTTCTGCGGCTGTTCCACAGCGTTCGGGGGTGCGCCGAATACGCATACCTGTCCGGTATGTACCGGTATGCCCGGGTCTTTGCCGGTATTGAATAAACAGGTGGTGGAGTATGCATTGGCTGTTGGGTTGGCTACAAATTGTACAATTACCCAGCATTGCAAATTTGACAGAAAAAATTATTTTTATCCCGATAATCCTCAGAACTATCAGATTTCTCAGCTGTATCTGCCCATATGCCGCGACGGATATGTGGAGATTGAGACAACACAGGGCGGCAAGAAGGTAGGTATTCATGAGATTCATATGGAGGAGGATGCAGGGAAGCTGATTCATGATGAATGGGAGGACTGTTCACTGGTGGATTATAATCGTTCCGGTGTGCCGCTGATTGAGATTGTGTCCGAACCGGATATGAGAAGCGCAGAGGAGGTCATCGCCTATCTGGAGAAGCTGCGTCTGATTGTGCAGTACCTGGGGGCCAGCGACTGTAAACTCCAGGAGGGTTCCATGAGAGCGGATGTCAATCTGTCGGTCAGGGAGAAGGGCGCGGAGAAGTTCGGCACTCGCACGGAGATGAAGAATTTGAATTCCTTCCGGGCCATCGCAAGGGCCATAGAGGGGGAGAAAACCCGCCAGATAGAACTGCTGGAGTCAGGCAAGCCTGTGATTCAGGAGACCAGACGCTGGGATGACGCCAAGGAATATTCTTATGCCATGCGCTCCAAGGAGGACGCCCAGGATTATCGTTATTTCCCGGACCCGGATTTGACTCCGGTATTTATCAGCGATGAGTGGATTGAGCAGGTGAGAAGCAGGCAGCCGGAGTTTCGCACGGAGAAAATGAAGCGCTATAAGGAAGAGTTTGATATTCCTGATTATGATATTGAGATTATTACCGGTACGAAGCATATGGCGGATATCTTTGAGGCTACGGTAGCAATCTGCCACCAGCCTAAAAAGGTTTCCAACTGGCTGATGGTGGAGACGCTGCGTATTTTGAAGGAAAAGAACATGGACCCGGAGGATATCCGCTTTTCACCGGAGAATCTGGCAAAGCTGATAGAGCTGACGGAACAGAAGGTAATCAACTCCTCTGTGGCGAAAGAGGTCTTTGAGGTCATGTTTGAGAAGGATATCGACCCGGAGCGTTATGTGGAGGAGAAAGGCCTGAAAACGGTAAATGACGAGGGCGCGCTTCGCAAGACAGTGGAGGAGATTATCGCCGCGAATCCTCAGTCCGTGGCGGACTACAAAAGCGGCAAGGAAAAGGCCATCGGATTTTTAGTAGGCCAGACCATGAAAGCTATGAAAGGGAAAGCAGACCCGGCCGGTGTGAATGCACTGCTGAGGGAATTGCTGTCCTAAATCAGAGACAGCCTGCTTGGGATATCCTATGCCGTCTGCGCAGACAGCATAGGATATCCCGGGCAGGCTGTCTATTTTCATTCATCGGGAAAGGTGTATTCCAGATATTCCAGGGCGAGGTCGGTATGCTTAGAGGTGACAAATACTCCGAATACCAGATTTCCCTCTTTGAATCGGTAATTCTCCCGAAGCACTTCACAGGAGTCCATGCAGATGCCCACGGGAACAGGCTCTGCCATGGAAGAGGGGTCGAAGGGATTTTCGGGATATACAGGGACATATTCCATATCCATGCTGTCAACAGCGGCCGCTCTTTCAGTAACAATCTTTTTGTCAACATAATAAAAATAAGGCTCATATTTTTCTGTTTGTTCCGGACTCAGAAGCGTGCGCAAATCCGTAAGTGTGTCGAGATATGCGTAATGCTCCAGGGAGCCGGTGTCCGTTACAATCATATCCAGGTCTCCGGCGGCGAGATAGACCATTATTTTCTGAGAGGAGGCAACCGTCGCCTCATCCATCTTTGTCATGTCGATAAATACGGTAGAATCAAAATAGACGTCATATTCTTCCAAATCAATACCCATTGCATTTCCGAAATCCGAAGAATAGTCCGGGTTTGCGCCGGTCTCCACGGCATTTAGAAATACACCGTAGAATGCGATATCCTTTCGGGAGAGAAAGGCGTGCAGCAGGGATATCACAATGGCGGCGATTATGATGACGGCAAGCACATGCCATTTATAATAATAGATAAAATACATAAGCTTTTCTTTAAAAGTACCGTTCTTCAACGCTTCGCGTTCTTCCTTAAACTCATCCATTACCGGCATGGGAATACCACCTTTCAAAAAGAATATGGAATTAATAATAAAGGCTTGAGCCGTTGATGTCAATGAAGCAGTTGTGATTCTTTTCTTAAAAAATCGTAAATTTATAAAATATAAAAAGTTTTTCCTACCGGTCTTGCAACTTAAATTAAGTTGTTATATCATTAATGAAATAAGGCGGTTTGAGGGACAGGCTTGCCATATGATTATGAAAAGAAAAGGATGGATGAAATGATGAGTGATACCTATGTGGAATGTCTGGTAAAGGCGAAGGCTCCGGCGGTGTACAAGGTTTTACAGGTGCTGTGCATTGCCCTGACAGTAGTTTTTGCGATTTCCATGCTGTTTATCAGCTATATCGGGCTGCTGCTTGCGGTGGCGTCGGGAGTGGGCGCATATTTTGCGGGGCTTCAGGCGAGCGTGGAGTATGAATATCTCTATCTGGACAGGGAGCTCAGTGTGGATAAGGTTCTGGCACAGACGAAGAGAAAGCGGGTGGCTACCTACAGCTTAAACCGGATGGAGGTGGTCGCTCCGTTCCATTCTTATCATCTGGACAATTACAAAAACCGCCAGGTCAAGGTGAGAGATTTCAGCATTGGACAGGAACTCAAGCCGGATTTGCGGTACGCCATTTATTATGAAGGCGGCGAGAAGATTATTTTCAGCCCCTCTCAGGAGATGGTAAAGGCTTTGAAAAATGCGGCGCCCAGAAAGGTTTTCACGGACTGATATTTTCCGGTTGACAGTGGAAATAATCTTTGATACACTCATGAGATAATTACAAATACATTCGGGACTGACGCACAGGTAAGGGATTGACAGCCTCGGGATGTAACGAAAAAATAAATACAGGAGGAAGGAAAATGGGACAGATTATTGGCGAAGGGATTACCTTTGATGATGTGCTGTTAGTACCGGCCTATTCACAGGTGATTCCCAATCAGGTAGACTTGACTACCTGGCTGACAAAGAAGATTAAGCTGAACATACCTATGATGAGCGCAGGAATGGACACTGTTACCGAACATCGTATGGCAATCGCTATGGCAAGACAGGGAGGTATCGGTGTTATCCATAAGAACATGTCTATCGAAGCTCAGGCGGAAGAGGTGGACAAGGTAAAGCGTTCAGAGAATGGTGTGATAACGGACCCGTTTTCGCTGACTCCCGAACATACACTGGCAGACGCAGACGCGCTTATGGCAAAGTTTCGCATTTCCGGCGTGCCCATTACCGAGGGCCGCAGGCTGGTAGGCATTATCACGAACAGAGATTTAAAATTCGAGACGGATTTCACGAAAAAAATCAAGGAATCTATGACCAGTAAGGGCCTGATTACGGCGCCCGAGGGCACGACACTGGAGGAAGCTAAGAAAATTCTGGCACAGGCCAGAAAGGAAAAGCTTCCGATTGTGGATAAGGACTATAATTTAAAGGGCCTGATTACAATTAAGGATATCGAAAAGACCGTGAAATATCCGCTGGCAGCCAAGGACAAGCAGGGAAGGCTGCTCTGCGGCGCAGGCGTGGGCATCACAGCTAATGTACTGGACCGTGTGGCGGCCCTTGTGGCAGCGAAGGTAGATGTTATCGTGCTTGACTCCGCCCATGGACATTCCCAGAATGTGCTGAACTGTTTAAAGATGATTAAGGAAAAGTATCCCGAGCTTCAGGTGATTGCAGGTAATGTGGCTACGGGGGCCGCGACCAGGGATTTGATAGAAAACGGCGCAGATGCCGTAAAGGTAGGCATCGGCCCCGGTTCCATCTGCACCACCCGTGTGGTGGCAGGCATTGGCGTGCCTCAGATATCCGCCATTATGGATTGTTATGAGGTGGCGAAGGAATATCATATTCCGATTATTGCAGACGGAGGAATCAAGTATTCCGGCGATATTACCAAGGCCATTGCGGCAGGCGGTAATGTGTGTATGATGGGAAGCATGTTTGCCGGCTGTGAGGAGAGCCCGGGAGAATATGAGCTGTTCCAGGGCAGAAAATATAAGGTATATCGGGGAATGGGTTCTATCTCCGCCATGGAGAACGGCAGCAAGGACCGTTATTTCCAGGAGAATGCAAAGAAGCTTGTGCCGGAAGGCGTGGAAGGCCGGGTGGCCTATAAGGGAAGCGTGGAGGACACCGTATTCCAGCTGATGGGAGGTCTGCGTTCCGGTATGGGTTACTGCGGAGCAGGCAGTATTGAAGAATTGAAGGAGAACGGACAATTTGTAAAGATTTCCGCGGCCGCCTTAAGAGAGAGTCATCCCCATGATATTCATATTACGAAGGAGGCCCCTAATTATAGTGTGGATGAGTAGTTGATATTTAAAGAAGCGCCGCGACAAGCGGTTGGCTTTATACAGTTGTTTAATGGTTAAGAGGGAGTTGCTAAATGAAGCAACGCCCTCTTTTGTCTGATATCATTTCTGAAACGTCAGGACATCGTTCGGGGTACATTCCAAAATATCACATAGACACTCTAAAGTGGCTGTAGAAATGTTTTTGTCATGCTTTAAATTATAGATTGTTTTGGACTGAATATTATACTTTTTAATCAGGGCATAGGTGGAGATATTTTTTGCCTTCATGGTAGCCCATAAGGGTGCATATGAAACCATATTTTTCACCTCCCGTCTACTGCATAGTTGGCTATATAGTTGATTCTTTCATGTAAGAAACCATTTGACTATGCCGATTATTTTCGGTATAATGAGATGACAGGAAAATACTAGAAAAATAAAACACCAGCATGCTATATTACAAGGAAAGATGTCTAAAGGATAAAAATTTTGATGCTGTGCGGAAAGGAACAAGACGGGATAAGGAGGATGAAATGGGCAAAAGAATCACAGCCTTACTGCTATTGGCGGTCATGCTTTTCGCTATGTGGCCGACAGTAGTGTATGCAGAGAAAACCGTGACGGACAGTGGTGCGGTTACCAGGGTCGAATGGCTGAAGGAATTGACGGAAACCTTTGGAATGACAGTTGAGGAGGATAATTATCCGGATAATTATTTTAGTGATGTGAATCCGGATTCTGAAAGCTATTATACCATTATGCTGGCAGTAGAATTCGGAATAATAGACGTGGAAGCAGGGGAAGCAGTCTATCCTGATAATCCTGCCACAAGGGAATTCGCATCACATACTCTGAATTACTGTCTTGGCTTCCAGATGGACGAGGGGGTAAATTATACTTACTCGGATGTAGAAGATACAGACTATCCGGAAGATGTACAGGTAGCGGTAAACCGCAGCTGGTTGCAGTTAATTGATGGGTGTTTTCAGCCCGGTATTGCAATTACAGAGGAAGAGATGCAAACAATGCTGGCGGACGCCAGAGCTGTGCTCGATTCGGCAGAAATTGATGAAAATTATGAAAACAGTTATCAGTTTGCCGATTATGTGGTGGTTTTTCCGGAAGGAACAGATGTTATTGTAAATGAAAAAGATGTTGTTTTCATTACAGGAGCGGCACAGACGGTTAAGCAGGGGGATACCTTCGTGGTATGGCCGTCGGAGCTGCCAAGTATCTATGTGGCAGAGTCTGTGGTGATTAGCGGAGATGAGATGACAATCACGACGTCCGAGGCGGATACGTCCGAGGCGGTGCTGGCAGTCGATTCTGCAGGTACAGTGGGAGTGGATTTATCACAGTTTGAGGAGGCTGAAGGAGTATCCGTTATATATGTGAGGAATCAGGAACAGGCCCGGATGGCAGCACAGACCTATGGCATTTCAGCAGGGCCAAACTCTGTCGTGGCAACAAAGGACATCAAGCTGGGTAACGGCGTAAAGGTGTCTATTACCTGTGATTTATCAAACTTATCGCTCCATCATAAGATAGATACCCAAAATCATAACTTTTACGCAACGGTCAGTGGTACATCCACCATCACCGGTACGACAAGCTTTGATGCAATATCAGCAGCACTGGGTTCCTCTAGTGTAACGCTTGGCTCTGTGCGGGTTGCGGGTGTTGGTAAGGTAACGGTTTCGGCAGAATTGGCGTTGAATGGTAAGATTTCAGCAACTTATCAGGGAGATTTTGAGGCTGGCATGCAGTACTCAGACCGTGGTGGCTACCGTGTAGTAAAAAGCTTTGTGAAGAAGAGCTTCACGACAACGGCAGAGGCGAATGTATCTATTGGGCTGAAAGTTTCTTTTGGTCTTGATTTGCTGGTTCTGAAGGGTGATATTTATGCTACCACAGGTATTTCTGCAAAAATAACCTCTAATACATATAGTGATGGGAAAAATCCTAAAAATTGCACACAGATGTCTGCATGGCTCTATGTCACTGTCGGTGCGGAAGCCAGGGTTGGTATTGATTCCTGGAATAAAACCTGGAAAAAATCAGTGTCGGTATACAACAGTGGGAACAGTCCGGTGCGGCTATCCTTCCATTACGAGGATGGCAGACAGGTTACTGTCTGTGCCCGTACAGGCAAGAGCTATGTTACGCCGGCAAACTCTAAATATGGGACAAGCTCCTACGGAGATACAAGCTCCATCGGAATAGACACTGGCGGCAACGAGATGACCATCTGGAGCTATACGGTTAAGGATGAAAACGCAACGATTACGGGTTATCAGGGAAGCGCTGGAATGGTAGCTGTGCCGGCTGTGATAGATGGTTATAAAGTAACGGCAATTGGAAATAGCGCATTTGCGAATAATAAATCAGTTACCGGAATATCCCTGCCGGAGGGAGTGACAAGCGTAGGGAACCAGGCATTTTCGGGATGTACGGCACTGAAGAGCCTGACGCTGCCGGGAAGCGTGACAAGGCTGGGTTACTGGTTCATAGAGAATACAGCCATAGAGAGCCTTACGGTGCCCAAGAGCGTGACAGAAAGTGGGTATGGATACCACAATGCAAGCTACAGCAATGGAGCACTGGCGAACTGCAAGACATTGAAGACGGTAACCTTTGAGGAAGGGATGTTGACCATTCCGGCATACATCTGTGCCAGTCAAGGTTATACCAGCTATATTACGACAGTGAATCTCCCATCCACGATAACGGAGATAGGGAACTCTGCCTTCAGCGGCTGCACCGGTTTGACGGATGTGGAGTTTCCGTCTGCATTGAGTCAGATAGGGAACTCTGCCTTCAGCGGCTGCACCAGCCTGCCGAGTCTGACGTTGCCGAAGACAGTAGAAAGCATTAAAGATTCAGCTTTTTCGGGCTGTACCGGTCTGGGGAGCATCACCATAGAGCCGAGTGACAAGACGGGCTTTAAGGTTACGCTGGGCAGTTCCGTATTCAGCGGCTGTACCAGTCTGGAGGAGATCAGTCTTTCAGGGAATGTGAAGAGCATAGGGGATTCTGCTTTCCAAGGTTGTACAGCACTAAAACAGGTGGTTCTGCCGGAGGGAGTGACAAGCGTAGGGAACCAGGCATTTTCGGGATGTACGGCACTGAAGAGCCTGACGCTGCCGGGAAGCGTGACAAGGCTGGGTTACTGGTTCATAGAGAATACAGCCATAGAGAGCCTTACGGTGCCCAAGAGCGTGACAGAAAGTGGGTATGGATACCACAATGCAAGCTACAGCAATGGAGCACTGGCGAACTGCAAGACATTGAAGACGGTAACCTTTGAGGAAGGGATGTTGACCATTCCGGCATACATCTGTGCCAGTCAAGGTTATACCAGCTATATTACGACAGTGAATCTCCCATCCACGATAACGGAGATAGGGAACTCTGCCTTCAGCGGCTGCACCAGCCTGACGGATGTAAATTATGGGGGTACAAGGGAGGAATGGAATAAGATTACCATTGGAAGTGGCAATGATTGTCTGAAGGAGGATATCATCAGATGCCATGAGCACAGCTTCGACAAGGTAGTAGTCACCAGCCCAACCTGTACAGAACAGGGGTATACTACATATACCTGCCAGATATGTGGTTACAGCTACAGGGATGATTATACAGAGGCTTCCGGGCATACGGAAGTGGAGGATGCGGGCAGAGATGCCACCTGTACTGAGGACGGTCTGACAATGGGAAGCCATTGTTCTGTCTGTGGTGTGGTTATGGAGAAACAGCAGAGGATACCGGCCACAGGGCATACCCTGAACACAGGAACCATAACGGTCAGAGCTACCTGTACTACGGACGGCATAAAAACCTATACCTGTGGTGTCTGCAAAGGAAAAACGACAGAGAAAATTCCGGCGATGGGTCATGATTACAGTATATCTGAGGTAACGACACCTTCCACCTGTGTCACGGAAGGAATCCTGACGTATACCTGTGCCAATTGCGGGGAGGACAAGGAGGAAGCGATTCCTACCGCTGACCATGAATACCAGTCTGCTGTAACGAAGCCAACCTGTACGGAGAAGGGCTATACCACCTATACCTGTGAAACCTGCGAAGACAGCTACAAAACAGCATTTAAGGCGGCTCTTGGACATGATTTTGATGAAGGAGTGATAACCACACCGGCCACAGAGGACAAGGAAGGAATAAGGACTTATACCTGTAAAAGATGTGGCGGGACAAAAACGGAAAGCATCCCGGCCATAGAAAGTCAGAAGCATACCTATGATAAAGGTACTGTGACCAGAGAAGCTACCTGTACGGAAGCAGGAGAAAAAACATTCCGCTGCACGGACTGCGGATACAGTTATGTGGAGAAGCTTCCGGCCCTTGGACATGATTTCGATGAGGGCGTGGTGACCACACCGGCCACAGAGGACAAGGAAGGAGTAAGAACCTATACCTGTAGAAGATGTGGGACAACGAGAACCGATGGCATTCCGCTTCATGTACATACCTATGACGATGGAACGGTAATTTCAGAGCCAAGCTGTACGGAAGCGGGAAAGAAAATATTCTACTGTACAGACTGTGGAAAGAGCTATGAGGAGGAGCTTCCTGCAGCCGGACATGATTATCAGAAGGAGGTAACGGAGGCGGCCACCTGTACAGAAAAGGGAACAGCAGCCATTACCTGTGCTGTCTGTGGGGATTATTATGAAGAAACCCTGTCGGCTCATGGACATACCTTCGGAGAGGGAAAAGTAACGAAGGAGGCCACCTGCACGGAGCCTGGCACAAGGACATATACTTGTACAGAATGCGGGAAGAGTTATGGGGAAGGAATTCCTGCCGTCTGGCATGATTATGAGGTAAAGATAACAGAGGCGGGTTGTACAGAAAAAGGGTATACATCCTATACCTGTTCCGTATGCAAAGACAGTTACCGGACAGATTATACAGATGCTCTTGGCCATATATTCCCTGAAGAGGGTGAAATCACAAAACAGGCAACAGAGGAGGAAGAGGGAGAGATTGTCTTTACCTGCGAAAGATGCGAGGAAACAAAGACTGGAACAATCCCGGTTCTGGGAACCTGTGAGCATGTCTATGATGAAGGAGTGACGACAAAGGAAGCCAGTTGTACAGAATCGGGCATAATGACCTATACCTGTAGTATCTGCGGAATCACAAGAACAGAGAGCATACCCGTTCTCCCGCATACTTATGAAGCCGGTGAGACAAAGGAAGCCGCCTGTACGGAGAAGGGACAGATTGTTCATACCTGTTCTGTATGCGGAGACCAATATATGGAGGGATTTCCTGCGACAGGACACGTTTTTGACAGGGAAGAAGTGATTCGGGAGGTTACCTGTACGGAGCCGGGCGAAAAGACTGTAACCTGTTCAAAATGCGAGGAGAGCAGGGAGGAGGAGCTTCCTGCCACCGGACATGATTATCAGGAGGAGATAACAGGAGCCACTTGTACAGAAAAGGGTTATACCACCTACACCTGCGGTGCCTGCGGAGACACTTACCGGGGAGCATATACGGCAGCCTGCGGTCATGCATTTTCGGAAGGAGTGGTGACGAAGGAAGCCACCTGTAAGCAAGAAGGAAGTAAGACCTACACCTGCAGCACCTGCGGAGGAACAAAGACAGAGACAGTTCCCAAGACAACAGCTCATACCTATGATACAGGAAAGATAACGAAGAATCCAACCTGTAAGGAAGAGGGAATCAAGACCTACACCTGTGCTGCCTGTGGGAAAACAAAAACAGAGGCCATTGCAAAAACAACAAACCATACCTATGATACAGGAAAGATAACGAAGAATCCAACCTGTAAGGAAGAGGGAATCAAGACCTACACCTGTGCTGCCTGTGGGAAAACAAAAACAGAGGCCATTGCAAAAACAACAAACCATACCTATGATACAGGAAAGATAACGAAAAATCCAACCTGTAAGGAAGAGGGAGTTAAGACCTACACCTGTAGGATTTGCGGAGCAACAAAGACGGAGGCGGTTGCGAGAACAATAGTCCATACCTTTGATGAAGGTAAGATTATTAAGAAGGCTAATTGTAAGGAAAAAGGAACCAGAGTTTATACATGTAAGGTCTGTGGGGAGACCAAAATAGAGACGATTCCCAAGACAACAGCCCATACCTTCGATGCAGGAAGAATAACCCCAAAATCAACCTGTAAGGTAAATGGTGTCAGGACTTATACCTGCACCGTCTGTGGAAAAACAAAGACGGAGAAGCTTCCCAAGACTGCCCACAGCTATAAAACTACAGTGAAGAAGGCGACCCTGAAGAAGGACGGTAAACGCACGACTGTCTGTACTGTTTGCGGTAACGTAAAGGAGACAACAGTCATCCACCGTATCAAGAGCGTTACCCTGAAAAAGACTTCTTATTCCTATGACGGCAAGAGTAAAAAGCCTGGTATCACAGTGAAGGATGCTGCAGGAAAGATTATAAGCAGCAAAAATTATAAGTTGAGCTATGATAAGGGCAGGAAGAAAATCGGAATCTATAAGGTGAAGGTCACCTTCAAGGGGGATTACAGCGGTACGGAGACTTTGAGTTTCCGGATTATCCCTTCGACGCCGAAGCTGAGCTCGGTGACAGCTGGCAGCAGGAAGCTGACAGTGAAGTGGAAGAAGGGAAGCCGGGCCACAGGCTATGAGCTCCAGTATTCCACCAGCAAGGACTTCTCCAAGGGAGCCCAAAATGTCATCATTAAGAGCGGAAATACCGTAAAGAAAACCATAAGCGGCTTGAAGGCAAAGAAAACCTACTATGTCCGTGTCCGCTCCTACAAAACCGTATCCGGTAAGAAATATTATTCTGGCTGGAGCAGCGTGAAAAAGGCTGTGACAAAGAAATAGAACCGGATACTGATAATTAAATCTGTCTAACATTATGTTGTTCTACAGTACGGCAAATTAAAATGGAACAGGATTGCTGCGCGATGGCCCGCTGGGGCTGTGGCGCAGTTTTTCTTTTCACGCAAAAAAAAGGCACATAGAACTTTTACTATATACCTTGCGTTGTTTTAGTGTTAAATGGGATTGACGGATATAGTTGGGGTCGAAACCGATTGACATGAAGGAATGTACTGATGTAAAATTTCTTTGAGGTCGCAATTTGCGACCTCAAAGAAAAATACAGGAGATGATTGGTTTGGCTGAAAATGAAACTATGGTGCCTGCTGTGGTAAATGAGACAGAAGAAAAAATAGAAAATCTGATTCATGTTGTTCGTGGTGAACAGGTAATGTTAGATAGTGATTTAGCTATGCTTTATAATGTTGAAACAAAGCGTTTGAATGAAAGTGTTAAGAGAAATTCAAAGCGATTTCCTGAAAATTATTGTTTTCAATTAACGGAAGAAGAGTATATTATTTTGAGGTCGCAAATTGCGACCTCAAATATAGAGGCAGAAAATAGTTCGTCTAAAGGCGGTAGAAGATATTTGCCATATGTGTTTACTGAGCAGGGAATAGCAATGCTTTCTGCAATATTACGGAGCGATGAAGCAATACAGGTAAGCTTGAATATTATGAATACCTTTGTTAAGATGAGAAGATTTCTGGCAGAAAATGCATTAATATTTGAACGATTAAGCGGCTTGGAACTGAAACAATTACAATATCAAAAAGAAACTAATGAAAAATTTAATAAAATCTTTGCATATATTTCAGAACACGAAGAAGTGAATCAGCGCATATTTTTTGATGGTCAAATTTATGATGCATTCAGCTTATTGGTAAATCTGATTGAAAAGGCTGAAAAGTCGATAGTTCTAATTGATAATTATGT
>JAMOZS010000041.1 GCA_023667765.1 Roseburia sp.
TTGCGGAGCTTTTTAAATCATATTGACAAATTATCAAAAAGTTTGGGTTGTTTGTAGCCCTGGGAATCATTATAAATATTATAATCATTACGGCTTTGATGATTTATCAGTCATTAAATTTTAATATATTGTCAGTGTCAGTTGTCTTGGGCCATCTGTTTTATGTACTGGCTATGTTTCTTATCATCAGAAAAAACAACTACCTGTTGTCGCCTGAAATTTGCCTGAAAAATCCGTATCTACAGGGAATGATAGGGGGGATGCTTCCGGTGTTTGCCAGCAATATGATATCTGAGATTAATCAGATAATAGATAAAAATTTTGCTTCAAGGCTTGCGGTAGGAACTGTTTCTGCCCTAAATTATTCATCAAAAATCATAAATCTGATAACTGCAATTCTGGGGACGGCCATTGCCAGCGTATTATTCGCTGATTTAAGCAGACTTGCAATGGAAAATAAGAAAGAGCGGCTTGCGAGAGAAGTGCTGAAAATATGTTCCTGTGTACTGACGGTTACGGTGCCGTTTTTTTATCTTTTTTTGTTTGGTGCAACACCGATTATCAGGACACTGTTTGAAAGGGGTAATTTTGACAAGGCTTCTGTAACCATGACGTCGGAGTGTCTGGCTTTTTATTCGATAGGTGTTATCGGATTCAATGTTAAAGCAGTCTGGATTCGGGTGTATAATGCCTCCCTTGATACGAAGACTCCCGCAATCAACTCTGTTTTTACGGTAGCAGCAAATCTTGCGCTTAATGTCTTGCTGATAAATAGGTTACAGCACAAAGGATTGGCGTTGGCAACAGGCATTTCATCCATTGTTTCAGATGTCCTGCTGATACTAAATTATAATACATTCAATCCCTGCTTTCCTAAATTAAGCCTGGTAAAAGAGGTTTTGTGGATTGGACTGATATCCCTGTTGTACATTCCCCTTTACCTGATTTTTAACGGTATCGGCGCTGACCTGTTAGGTGTTGAGGTTATCAGATTGATTGTGGCTTTTCTGTCCGGAACTGTTTTATATATGATTCTGCTGTCGAAAACAAATACAATAATCGGAGCGGAAATTTGCAGAGTGAAAGGATTGCTTTTATCAGGGAATCGTTAATGCAGATTCCTTCATAAGGCTTCCGATACAGGAATGGCAGGCAGGAGAAAATGGGAATGCCGCTATATAATGCGGAGGAGTGAGAGGAAATATGACAGAACTTACATTGGATGAGATACATGAGGAAACCCTCAGACTGTTGGTGGAATTTCATAAATTGTGTGAAAGTCTGGGGCTGCGGTATTTTCTGGCCTATGGTACATTGCTGGGGGCGATTCGTCACAAGGGATTTATTCCCTGGGATGATGATGTGGATGTCTGGATGCCCAGAGAGGATTATCGCTCCTTTACTGCGTATTGTGCGCAAAATGCAGGGAAACTCCGGCCTTTTAGATTATGTAACAGACAAAATACAAAAAATTATTATTATGGATTATCCCGTTTTGTCCAGACGGAATTTATATATGAAGTCACCGGACATGAAAAGCCATTTGAAGCGGGTATTTTCATAGACATTTACCCTTTGGACAATTTCGGAAACAGTGATGCCTGGGCAAATAAAATTTTACGCCATACAAGAACCGTTAACAGATTCTATTCGGCATATATCAATCCCAAGGGCAGGAATCTGATTTTGGGAATGGTGCGTCCGCCGATTTGCCTGTATATGAGAAAAAAATATGGAGAAAATTATCATTTATATGTGGACAGTGATATTGAGAAATATATTCTCAGATATACAGACAACAGTAATATTTATGTGGGATGCCCGGCCTGTTCTCTTGCCCGGAAAGCGGTTATTTATCCCAGACAGGACTTTGCCGGAAGAATAAAAGCAGAGTTTGAGGGGGAAAGTCTGTATATACCGGCAGGATGGGACCATATTCTTAAAACCTCCTACCATGATTATAGGAAGCTGCCTTCTCAAAAGGAGCGGCAGCCATCTCATTCTTATCGAATATTCAGGAAGGATTCCTGAAAAATTTGCGTTTAACATACTATTTGAAGTGTAGAGAGGAGAAACAAATGCTTAATTTTACGGTAGGACCTGTACAGACTTCTGAGGCGGTCTGCGCTGTGGGAGCGGAGCAGATACCCTATTTCAGAACGCCGGAGTTTTCGGCGATAATGATGGAGAACGAAAGATTAATGAAGGAGCTTTCCTGCGCGGCAGATGCTTCAAGAGCCGTTTTTATTACGGGTTCCGGTACTGCTTCTATGGAAGCGGCTGTTATGAACACGCTGACAGAAAAGGATAAGGCGCTTGTAATAAACGGAGGCAGCTTTGGAGAGCGCTTCAGGCAGCTTCTTGTGATACACGGTATTCCTCACGATGAAATGAAGGTGGAAACGGGAAAGGCATTAAAGGCGGAAATGCTGCTTCCCTATGAGAATCAGGGGTATACGGCTTTTCTGGTAAATATTCATGAAACATCCACAGGCGTTCTTTATGATTTGGATTTAATCAGTGATTTTTGTAAGAGAAATAATGTTTTTCTTGTGGTAGACGCAATATCCTCTTTTCTTGCAGATGAAATGAACATGGCGGAAAAAGCGATAGATGTGCTTATTGTCGGTTCACAAAAAGCATTAGCCTGCCCTCCCGGTATTTCTGTTATTGTTCTTTCGCCGGAGGCGTTAGCGAGAGTTGAAGCCAATCACCCTAAGTGTATGTATTTTGATTTAAAGGATGCGCTTAAAAATGGCCAGCGTGGACAGACGCCCTTTACGCCGGCAGTTGGAATCCTTCGTCAGATGAATTGCCGCATGAAGGAGATTGCCGACAGAGGAGGGGCAGAAACAGAAATAAAACGTATTGGCGGATTAGCGGCAGATTTCAGAAAGAAGATGATAGGACTGCCGTTTGAAATCATATCAGAATCTCTTTCTAATGCGGTTACGCCGTTGCATCCGACGACTGCTGATGCGTATAGAATTTTTGAACGATTGAAGGAGGAGTATCATATATGGGTCTGTCCCAATGGCGGGGAGCTGCGTAATGAAATCTTCCGTGTGGGCCACATTGGTCATCTGACTTTGGAGGATAACACAATATTAGTAAATGCTTTCAAGGATATGAAAGCAAGGGGATTGATTTAAGGAATAGGGAAGATGTAAAACGAGGTAAAAACGGTATGACAAAGGTAATTACATATGGTACATATGATTTTCTTCATTATGGGCATATCAGACTTTTGGAAAGGGCAAAGGCACTGGGAGATTATCTGATTGTAGGAGTTACCGCTGATGATTTTGATAAAACACGGGGAAAGATAAATGTCCGGCAGTCTTTGATGGAACGTCTGGAAGCAGTACGTGCCACGGGTATTGCTGATAAAATTATTGTGGAGGAGTACGAAGGACAAAAGATTGATGATATCCGCAGATATGAGGTGGATATTTTTACGGTTGGTTCCGACTGGACGGGTCAGTTTGACTATTTAAAGGAATATTGCAGAGTGGTTTATCTGGAAAGAACCAAAGGGGTTTCCAGCTCGGAATTAAGAACGGAAGAGGGAAGCTTAAGGATTGGTCTGGTGGGAGAAAACGGTCTTATTAAAAAATACATCAGGGAGTGTCAATATGTCAACGGAGTAAAAGCTGCAGGAGTATGTACATTCAATCAAGCGATTGCTGCCGAAAGAAAAGATGATATGCTGATTACAGATGATTATCACAGACTTCTTCCTTCTGTTGACGCGGTATATATTGCATCTCATCCGACCAAACATTATGAGCAGATTAAAACCGCTTTAGAAAACGGGAAAAGCGTTTTATGCGAATCGCCGATAGCTTTGACGGAAAAAGAGTGTCAGGAGTTGATTTCTCTGGCACATAAAAAAAACCTGGTTTTAATGGATGCCGTAAAAACCGCCTATGCAACCGCCTATGCCCGGCTGGTATTACTGTTAAAAGGAGGGAAAATAGGTAAGATTGTGTCCGTTGACTCTACCTGTACAAGCCTTAGGAACAAAACAATCAGTGGGGCAGAAGGCGTACCTGCCGAACAAAACAGTATCTGCGCATGGGGGCCGACGGCACTTTTGCCTGTATTTCAGCTATTGGGCACTCATTATACAAGCAAAAAGATTGTATCGGGATTCTTGCAGGGGCAGGTAAAATTCGACCTGTTTACGAAAATTGATTTAACATATCCGGAAGCGGTTGCCTCTATAAAGGTGGGAAAAGGGGTAAAATCGGAGGGGAATCTGGTGATATCAGGAACAAAGGGATATGCGTATGTTCCCGCTCCCTGGTGGAAAACCGAATATTTTGAAATCCGATATGAGGATCAAAACGATAATAGAAGATATTATTACCAGTTGGACGGAGAAGGTATCCGCTATGAACTGGTGGTGTTTTTGCAGGCCGTCCGGAGGGGAAAAACATCCTTCTATATAAGTGAAAACGTATCGGAAGCAATATGCCGGATAATAGAGGATTTCATGTCTGATAAGGATTTAGAAAAAATAATCATATAGGAGATTTTTAAAATGAGCGGTATTAAGGTGATAAAGCCGGAGGAGTTCAGACAAATGCAGCTGCTGGAATTAGGCATGCTTAAGGAATTTGACCGTGTGTGCAGGGCAAATAAGATTCCATACACTATTTTTGGGGGAACTTTATTAGGCGCCGTTCGTCATAAGGGTTACATACCCTGGGATGATGATGCGGATATCGCAATGCTCAGGCAGGATTACGAGAGATTTAAAAAAATTGCGTCGCAGTTGAATGCAGATATTTGTTACTTTCAGGATAATACAACAGACCCGGAGTACCGATGGGGATATGGAAAGCTGAGAAGAACGGGGACAAAATATATCAGAATAGGGCAGGAACACTTGAAGTGTAAAACAGGCGTTTTTGTAGATGTTTTTCCCATGGATGATATACCGTTATCCACTATAGGAAAGGTAATCAATGATTTTTATTGCTTTTGTTTAAGGAAAATTCTTTGGGCAGAAGTAGGAAGGCTGGATATCTCGGAAGGTAAAGTTAAAAGGCTGTGGTATGGACTTTTGGCAAAAATTCCTTCGGAATTTGTTTTTGACAGATTACAGGCACTTGCTGCAAAAAGTAGTAATGATAGTCCCAATCAGGTCAGAACATTATTGTTTCCGGCGACGGGTAAGCTGTATAAAAGGAATCCCGTTAAGCTGCGTTATGGAATGCCGAAGGAATGGTTTACGGATCTGATTGAGTATGAGTTTGAAGATACCAGATTGTATGGGACAAGGGACTATGATACCATTTTGACATATATTTATGGAGATTATATGAAATTACCTCCCGTCGAAAAAAGGGAGCAGCATTCTCCGGTATCAGATTATGATTTTGGGGGAAGCCATTCGTCATCTATTGCTTGTGCCGGTGGAGCCGACATGCCTGGAGGTTTGAATGATTAGAAAAGCGGTTGATGATAATGATGTAAGACAGATAGATTTGATTATAAGGGCGGATATTCTACAGAATCCCTATTTGTATATTGATTCACAAACCTACGGATATTGGGATAGAGACCATATTGCTACATGGATTGCCAAAGAGGGTAATGAAATATATGCAATCCTTTATAAATATTATAATACGCTTCAGGTTTTCTGTATCAATAAACTGACGCCGGACAAAAGCAGGGAAATAGGTGCCTATATCTTTAGAAATAAATTTGAAATGATATCGGGAAGCGCCGAAGCTATGGAAGCTTTGTTTCGGTATGCAGCGCCCTTTTACAGAAAAAGCGAGGGATATATACTGACAGGAAAGAATTGTGTAAATACAAAGCAGATTAACACAGATTGTATTGATACAATAGAAGATAATGTTCAGATAGCGACGGAACAGGATTGCCATGAAATTGCTAAGCTAATTTGCTCACAAGAGAATATAGGCGCACATTACACAACAGATATTCTGGAAGAACAATTAGTGGACAGAATGCGGAACCGGGGATGCAAAAATATTATGATAAAAAGGCATAATCAGATTGTTTCGCATATGGGGATTTATGCAGACAGCAGAGAGATTGCCGTTTTGGGGGGATTAGTGACCCATCCTGACTACAGAGGAGCCGGATATGCTCATACGGTACTTGGTAATTTAGCCGGGCAAGTAATTTCAGAGGGAAAAGAACCGCTTCTTTTTTGTTATGAGGATAAACTGGTCAAATGGTATCAGAAGCAGGGTTGGAAGGTAATAACAAGGTGCGCAAAATTAGTGCGATAATAAAACAATAATAAATGGCTTATAAAGCGATAATAAATGGCAAAAAATAATTGACATATCCCAGGAAACAGCGTATAATTCAATTACCTAAAATTCAAAGTGTTCTAAACATTATAACGTATCTGCCGGATGACGCCCGCTTTGCAGATTTGTTTAACGGGGTGTTGTTTGCGGGGGAGCAGGGAATACAGGCATTTTTGCGATTTTTTTAGATGCTTGTTATTCCTTGTAAAGTTACATATAATATAATTAGCTAACAGAACTAAGGGGGCGCTGATGGAAGTAGTCCGTTCTTAGAGCTGCCGGCAGATGTACACGGATTCGCAGGGGAATTTGCCGCTTTGCGGCGCAAATTCGGTGCGGGAAACACTTTATTTAGTGTTTCCCCAATGTAGTAGCCGGCTAAGAATCAAGTAACAAAGAAGTAAGGAGGATGCAGGATGACGCAGGTGAATATGCTGGAGGCAAAGACAGATTTGTCCCGGCTTGTGAAGATGCTTGAAACCAAGCAGGAAGAAGTTATTTATCTGGCAAGAAATGGAACTCCGATTGCGCAGATGACGTTGATTCCCAAGGAACCTGCCAATAAACGTATTGGTGTAGCGGAAGGGAAATTTAAGGTTCCGGACAAATTTGATTTATGGGATAAGGAAATAGAAGAAATGTTTGGAGGAGAGATATGAAAATATGGCTGGATACACATATCCTTCTCTGGGCACTTTCCAATGACGCACGATTGCCGGATAAAGCGCGAAAACTGATTGAAAATGAAGAAAACGAGATATATTACAGCATTGTTTCACTATGGGAGGTAGAGATAAAGCATCTGACTCATCCGGATGCAATGACTATATCGGCAGAGGAGCTTACAGAATATTGTGAACAGTCAGGTTTTCAAAAGGTGTTGATTCGTGAAAAGCATATTTTTGCTTTGGCGGGGTTAGAACGTGAAGAGGGAGCTCTGTCACATAAGGATCCGTTTGACCGTATGCTTATTTGTCAGGCAGCTACTGAAAACATGATTTTTGTTACTCACGATTCACTTCTTTCCGGGTATAATGAACCATGCATAATGGTGGTATGATGAAGTGAATACCATATTTCATTTTTGCTTTTTGCGTGGCAAATAAATTGTTGCCGGAGGGTAGCATTTTTGGTTTTTTCCAATAGCGGTGATGACCAATAACACAGGGATATTAGAGCAGGAAGAGAAATACAGAAATGAGGAAAGTAAAGAAGAATATGGAGCTGTACTGGAGGTAAGGGAGTGACAAGAAAATCCCCATGCGCCGTTGGCAAAAACAGGAACAAAAGGTAATATGGCAAGGCACTGTTGCTGGTTTATGCCTCTTTGTCGAAAGATGTAATATTTGATTGACGGGAGGTGGCTGAATGGATTATAAGGTAGGGAAGAGGATTCGGGAACTGAGGGAGATGAATCATTACACAAGGGAGGTTTTTGCAGAGAAGGTTGAAATCTCCCCTAAATTCTTATATGAGATAGAGACCGGCAGGAAAGGCTTTTCCGCAGATGTATTACTAAGAATGTCCAAAGCGTTTTCAGTAAGCTGTGAATATATTATGCTCGGGGAGGACATGAGCAGCAATCCAGGGAATGAGAAGCTAATCTGTATTCTGGAACAATTAGAGCCGAAGCAGAAAAGTCGTATGCAGAATATTGTTCAGATATTATATGAAATGTGTGAATCAATTTAGTTCAGAGTATTCGTTCAGAATAGAAAATTTTAAAGAGAATGATAGAAGATAATAGGGGTCTGCCGGCGGTGCAGGCCTTTTTCCTATCATAGGAAATAGATTGAAAAATAAGCTCGATAGCTTATTTTTCAATCGGCAATTTGAGGCAGAGCCTCAAATCGCAATCGCAGCCGAGAATTTGAGATTCTCGGCGCGGTGTCATCACAGCAAGCTGCTCTGACATGGAGGATTACTGTGTTTATGATGCGCACTCGTGCGAATGGGAATATGCTGCAGGGAGTTGAAGTGGACTTGTCCGCTTTGTTCTACAGGATTTGAACGGGGGACACATAGGTTGTGGGTATTATTTGCGAGCATCAGATATTGCCAAAGGTATAATAATAAGGACTAGAAGGTTCATACCTGATGACTGTTTGACACAAGGTAAATCGGTTAAACTATTATGGACTATATAATCTTTTGCATAGGAGGATATAGGACATGAAAAAAGAATTGACAGCGGAACAAAGGGAACAGATACTCCGACTTAGGAAAGTCAGAGAAAATTTAGGGTTTTCACAGGAACAATTTGCTCATATTCTGGGCATCAGCATATCGGCCTATAAAAAGATAGAGGCCTATGAGAATCAAATATCTCTAGCGAATTTGAAGAAAATATATCGTGAATTAAATGTGTCTGTAGATTACATTTTATTTGGAGTGAGGACATCACAGGAGGATTTATGGAAGGCGGTGTTGAATTGTACCGAGACAGATAAAATGATGATTTTTCTGAGATTGGTTCATTATTTTTCGATAGTGAAGCATGAGATATTTCCAACAGAGGATGGGCAGTTGAAGAATATAGAAAATTTCTTACACTATATTGATGATATGCAGGCTGTGGAGAAGAAAGATGCAACGTAATATATTGATTGTTGAGGATAAACCTGTCTGTTCTCGAGCCCTGTCTAAAATAATCGGCGAAATGCAGCTGGATACGGTAATCAGTTGCGCAGCCAGTATAGAGGAAGCGTATCAGGTTTTGGCAAACCGGAGAATTCATTTATTCCTGCTTGATATCATTCTGGACAGTAAGGATTCGGGAGATGTGTCAGGGCTGCTATTTGCCGAAGAATTAAGAAGAAATGCAAAATATAAGTATACGCCAATCATTTTTATCACATCTCTGGAGGACCCCAAATTATATACTTATAGTCAACTGCATTGTTATGATTATATTGAAAAGCCGTTTAGTGTCCCTCGGGTGAGAGACACTATTTTAAGCGCTTTGGAGATGCCTGTCATACCGGATGACGAGCGTTTTATTTACTTTCGGAAGGAGGGGATTATTTATTCAAAGCGGTTGAAGGAAATTGTATACATAGAAAGCAATCGCAGAAGGATTCATATTCATTGTGTGGATGATGAATTGGAAATTCCATATAAAACCACAGAGGAGCTATTACGCGAACTGGATTCCGAATCATTTATTCAATGTAGCAGATATAGTATTCTTAATCGTAATTATATCGAACAGATTGATTATACAAATCGTTATGTGAAATTAAAATACATCCGGGAACCAATAGAAATTGGGATAGTAATGGGAAAAGTATTTCGACAAAAGATAGAGAATGGATAATTTAGTAATTATAGCGACGTTGATTTCTGAGCTTTTGGCTATTGTGATTTGTCTGCATGCATTCTTTGAACAGCGGTTTCTAATAGACAGATATGTATTCGGTGTCATTATCATAGAGTGTGCAATGATGTATTTGGTAAATATTGGTAAGCTGCCGCGTTTCGGAATGACAGTGGTCTATCTGATAATGTGGCTGTTTTGTTATGTACGATTTAAAATGCCCTTGGGGGTTACTACCTTAAAATATTTCTTTGGGATTGCCGTATGTGGGTTGGTTGAAGCCGTACTTTCCCTGCCGAGTGTTATGCTGCAAACCCTTGTGGATACGCGAATTCTGGCTCTGGCCGGAAGTATCTTATTATTGGCTGTTGTTTGTGCGCTGGGAACACGAATATCGCAGCAGGTAAAAGTGTTGGATTATAAAAATGACAGAAAGCTGCAAGGGAGCGTTGTGTTTTATATTGTTGCGGAAGGTATTTTGATTATAGACTATAATTTTGGAAGGACACCCTTAAGAGTATCTATGTTAATTATTGTTGCTTGTATATTTATAGGTTATTTTTATATAGTAAGAATGATACAGGCAAAAATTGAGGTAGAAAAGAAAAATTTGGAGATGAAGTTAGATAAAGTATATGGGAAGGCATATGTTGAACTGTCTTCCCTGATAAGAAAACGTCAACATGATTTTAAGAATCAGTTAGGAGCCATTTACAGCATGCATATATCGGCGTCATCGCTGGAGGAACTGGTGGCGATGCAGAGGCAGTATGGGGATAGGCTGTTAGAAGATTGCAGATACGATTCTATACTGACAAATTGTAATCATCCAATTCTGGCCGGTTATCTGTATCATCGCTGTTTATCCTGTGAAAACAAGGGGATTAAGGTAGATTATGATATCCATATAGAGCAGGCAGAAAGCGTATTTCCGTTACATGAGCTGATAGAAGCCCTGGGAATACTAATCGATAATGCCTGTGAGAATTTTGACGAGTTTCCGGCAGATTATCCGGCAATAAGGCTTGTTCTGCATGAATCGCCGGAAGAACTGCGGCTGTTGGTTGCCAATCCCTCCGGAATCATGAAATGCTCCGAGATAGAGCGGATGTTTCAAAAGGATTTCAGTACAAAGGGAGAGCGTAGAGGGATTGGTTTGACCAGATTAAAGGAGCTTGCCAATCTACATGGGACGGAAATATTGGTGGAAAATCATGAGAGAAAAGATGGTAATTGGCTGTCCTTTGAACTTCATATACCGAAATGAAAAGAGATTGGCGCAATAATTGGGAAAGGGCAGAGCCGGCTTAGGACGGGTTCTGCCCTTAGCTGTGGGATGCAGGGCTGTAGCTGCATTTACCCGTTTTGTCGGTTAAGCTTCTTCCCTTACAGGAAATTTAGGCTCGCCGAAGAAGATAAAGCTTATAGTACTGTAATGGATTATTATATCAAGCATTTCCGACACCTCCTTTCGCATGGGCGAGTGTTAATTGAAAGATATGTAAAACAGTCGTCCAGAATCCGATATAAAGATATTTGGTCAAAGGGCAAAAGCATGTAAGGAAGAAAAAGGTGGTGATGATAAATACAGTACTCCGTTTACTGTGTTTTATCTGCTGCTTTGTGGCCGGCGGTCTGTTAGAGGAGGTGACCGGCACCAGAAAATAGCCCCCAATTACGCAAATGAATAAGGACAATAGCAGAATGAAACGACAGGGCTGCCAGAAACAGGCCAACAGTATGCTGGCATATAAGAAAAGAAAGCTTACAATCAGACAGCTTATATAATGGTTAAAATGCAGTCCGCCGCCGTGATTTCGGAGTAACATTAAAAAGAGCAGAGCAGCCAGATATTCTTTAACCAGATTCGTGTAGATGGCAATCAGCAGGAAAAGAAGGATTTTGCTGGATTCAGACAAAAAAGCTTCCAGAAAATACCGACGTAATTTTTTTTGATATGCTAAATCCGCTGCGGTCATTTCGGTCTTTGACATAGCGTTCTCCTTTGTAATAGGGATTTCTTACTTGGCAATACGGATAATCATGATAAAAGTATAGGGTAAATAAGCGCGATTTTTTCAGATAGGGCTCCAACTGCATTTCCGGCGGATTGAGTGAAGGAATTCCGGGTGGCAGGATTGTGTGTTGTGCAGTTATCTTCCTTATATTTACGGTTGAGGACAAAAAGAGGGGCGGAGGATGCTTTATTTGTAGAATGATATAAAATCGTATAAATTCTGATACAAGACGGTACTGCTGAGTCATCAGGCAGCGCAGAAATGGGGTCATATATGGAGAAGCTGTATAAGAATGCAGGGGAACGTATTTACCTGCTGCGTGTGATGCATGGATATACCAGAGAGAATCTGGCTGAGAGAGCATCGATTTCATCAAAGTTTTTATATGAGATTGAGACGGGAAGGAAGGGCTTTTCCGCAGGAGTATTGTACAATATCAGCGAAGCCCTGGAGGTAAAATGCGATTACATATTGACGGGAGAAGAGGCGGTAAACTGTGATGTACAGTTGAATCAGATGATACAGTCCTTCAACCGGAAGCAGGTAATGCAAATCAATATCATTTTAAAACAAATCTATGAGCTGTGTCATTAATAATTGTTTATCAAATATTTAAGAAGTATTTAAGGTAATTGAAAGGGATTTTAGTGTATGATAGTATGGTCTCAGACGGAGAAAAAGCTCTGTCTGAGATTTTTATATAGGAGGGAGCATTTCAATGGAAGGGCTTATAACCAAAAAGTGTAGAAGGAAGCAATCAAGAATGAACAGGAAAGCGCTATTGTTGGCAGCGGCGCTTCTTTTGACCGGCTGTGGGGCAACAAAGGATAGTGAGGAGCCCGGAGAGACGCCCGGGGACACGCAGGAAGAAGTGGTAGTGGAGGCGGTTTCCAGGGAGCCCTATGACATTCTCACGAACCAGTGGAAGGATGCCGGCGAGCCGGCGGAGTCAACGCATTGGTGGGCAGTTGCGGATTATGTCGATAATGTAGTGCAGCCCCAGGAGGGGGAGGAGTCTATCTGGTGGTACTATGCAGTGGACGGCTCTGATTTTTATGCAATCAATGCTTATTATATATATGAGGACGAGAAACGGGAGAATCTAAGCAGGATAGATTATTATCTGCATCATTTAGACGGGGACAGCATGAAGACGGACAGTACATTAATTTCCGAGCAGGAGACCTTTAGCGGAATGATAATGGGGTTGGACGCCGCAGGGGGCAGGCTGATGACATTTGTGCAGGATTGGGATGCAGAGGGAGAAACAAGTCATTATTATGGGGCATTTCTGAACACGGACGGCACATGGGGAGAAACCGTAGATTTATTTCCGGCGCTGGAGGCGTGCGGGTTAAGGCCTGAGCCCAATTATGCGCTCGCGGGAGGAAAATGGGATAGTCAGGGCTATTTCTATTTCTCTGACGATTATGAGTCGGAGGTTTATATAATTGATGAAACGGGAGAAATGATAGAGACACTGGGGGGACGGGATGGGCGGAAGCTGGACAGTAAATGCAAATCGCCGGAGGGGATTCGGATATGGGAGGAGGAAAATACTTCGGAGCGGACTGTGACGTATTTTTATTATGGAGAAAATGGAATCCATGAATTGTATAAAGGCCCCTATTCCCTGGCGTCAGAACGGGTGGTAAACTCTTACGGAGACATTATCTTCGTGAATCAGTCGAATGTTGTTGTGCGTTGGAATGTGGCGACGGGGAGTTATGAAAAGCTTTATATGGGCAATGGAATGGAGACAAAGCGCTGCGCAGGCATTATGCAGAATAAAGAGGGCAAGATTATTCTGGTGAATGATGAGGGCGACAGATTGAGTGTCAACAGCCTTTCCGAGTCCGGCCCGACCAGGAAGGCGGATCTGATACTGGCAGTAACTTCCTATTGCGACTATCAGACCAAAAGTAACGTGAAGGAATTTGTTCGGAAGCATCCCGGAGTGACAATCGAGATTCAGGAGACAGAGTGGGACGACAGAGAGGCGTCCTGGAACAGGATGTTAGCCGATTTGACTGCCGGTAAGGGGCCGGATATGATTCTGCTAAGCCGGGAGGAAATGCTGGTTTTACAGGAAAAGGGAGTGCTGGCGGACTTGTCAGAGGTATTGCCTGCCCAAATGCAGGAACAGGTTTTTCAGGGGGTTTTGGATTATGGCAGAGTGGGAGAGGCGCTCTACGGATTGACCTACAGCGCCGGATTCTCTACGTTAATGGTGTCAAGGGAGACATGGTCGGAGGATACCTGGAGAATGGAGGATGTATTGGAAATTCTGGAGGAACGGGAAGCGGGGGGCAATCCCTCCAGTTCTTTTCAGAATGTATGGTGGCAGGAGGGAGGACAGACGAGAGAACAGTTGTTTTTCAGCATAATGGGAGATTTAGACCACTCCTCTCTGTTGGATTTGGAAAAAGGGGAATGTTATTTTGACAGCGATACTTTTAAACGCCTGCTGGAGGTCTGTAAGCGCTGCGGCGAGGAGGGAAGGGAAGAGTCGGGAGTTATGGATGACGGGACGAAGAGAGAACAAAGGAACCTTGTGAAGGAAGGGTATGCTCTGGCCTATGCCCCTTTCACATCCACGCTTGCGGATTTCAGCGAGGATATGGCGGCTTTGGGGGAGGATTATCATTGTGTGGGCTCTCCCACAGAGGGAGAGAGCGGAAATTACTGGCTGTGTTCCGGGACAATGGCGGTCAATGCGGGGACGGATAACAGAGAGGTTATTGACGAGCTGTTACGGTATCTGTACTCGGAAGAATGTCAGAAGAATTCTTTACAGAGCAATTTGATTGTTCGCAGGGATTTGCTGATAAACAGTGTGGTAGAGCATGTTGACTGGAGCAGTAAGCCTATGCAGAGAATGGACGCTTATAGCTGGGTGGAATTAATGGCAAAGCCTGACGGAAGCAGTTATTTGGAGGAATATCTGGAACTGCTGGAAAGCTGTGTGGTAGCCACGAACCAGGCGGCGCAGATACAGCGCATCATATCGGAGGAGGTGCCGGCCTGGTTTCAGGGAGATAAGGATGCGGAGACTGTGGCGGATATTATCCAGAAAAGAGCGCAGCTGTATCTGGATGAGGGGAATCTTTAATAAGTATAAAAATAATGCTTGCACAATTATGACTGTATGTGCTATAATATGCTTCGTCAGTGCGAAAGGCTGATGAAATAGGGGAATAGTACAGCGGTAGTGCGGCGGTCTCCAAAACCGTTAACGGGGGTTCGATTCCCTCTTCCCCTGCTAAGATGCCAGAAAGTGTATGTTACATTTTCTGGTATTTTTGTATATCATAGGAAATACAGTGTTACTGTGAAGGACTGAAGTATATGAATTTCCTCTGATAGAAAAAACAGGATGTGCAGCATAAGAACACAATCGTCCGGTAAAAGGAGGCAATGGGGTAAGATGACAGAGAGAGAACGAGAAGAGCAGGAGCTTCTTTTGAATAAGGCGATGGAAACATTGGAGAATTATGTGGAGGAGCTCGCAGGGCGGGCTAAGATGGAGCAGGGCTATGGAGAAGCGTTATGGAAGCGTATCAGCGCCTCCCCCCAAATCCTGAAGGAGTTTGCCTATTATCATGATTATGGGGAGCTTTTGTGCCAATATCGGGTGGCAGGTTACACGTTGGCGGATATCCTTATCTGGCAGGTGGACCATTTTAAAGCCTATATGGACCGCGGGGATGAGATGAACCGTTACAGGCAGGAGAGGCTTTTGCTGACGGCATTTGATGTGATGCTTCAGATGGAGGAGAATCCGCAGCCCTTTATCAATAAAATGCAGAGTGAGACAGGGACTGACCGGCAGAATCCCTGAAATATAAGATAAGAACTCCCCTTTTACGGAAAAGAACCCCTGGTTTATCAAGGGTTCTTTCGTGTAAAAGGGGAATTCTTCCGGAATTCAACTTATAAGTAGGCTGGCATTTCCGCCAACATAGAAAGTATACAGGATTCTTACGGATTTGTCCAGCTTTTTTAGATAAAAAACGAGAAAATTTGTTGAAACCTGTGTGAAAGAGGTGTATAATTTCCGCGTGGTTGTTGATTAATGAAACAATGAATATGGGAGAGAAGGACATGGAAGAGAAAGTAATGAAGGCGTCAGGCGGCTGGCGCAGCAACAAATGGTTTCGTGCGGCAATTCCTGCATTATTGCTTCACTGCAGTATCGGTACAGTATATTGCTGGTCTATTTTCAGTCAGGAGATAGCTGATTATATCGGCTTTTCCAAGGGCGCGACAGAGTGGGCGTTCAGCTTTGCCATCTTTTTTCTGGGGATGTCTGCGGCATTTCTGGGAAATGTGGTTGAGAAGGATATACATAAGTCCTCTCTGATTGCCACGATTTGCTTTGCAGCGGGTATGGCCGGTACGGGCTTCTTTATTTATTACGGCGGCGCGCATAAGGGAAGCGCTCTGGCTCTGATTGGCATTTATATCTGTTATGGCCTTATTATGGGAATTGGCCTGGGAACAGGTTATCTGTCTCCGGTAAAAACCCTGATGCTGTGGTTTGAGGACCGCAAGGGACTGGCTACCGGTCTGGCCGTTGCGGGCTTTGGAGCGGCAAAGGCCATTGCGAGCCCGATTATGCAGGCCCTTTTGGACAATCTGGGAGACGGCGGCATTTATAAGATGTTCTTGATTCTTGCAGTTGTCTACTTTATCATGATGTTTGCGGGACATCTGCTGCTGAAGAAGCCTGAGGGCTGGCATGAACCCCAGAAGAAGGATAAGAGCCAGAGCATTATGGCTGTTATTAAGAGCAAGCCCATTGCAAACTATATCGGGATTTGGCTGATGTTCTATATCAATATTACCTGCGGCCTGGCATTGATTTCTCAGGAGAAGATGATTGTGAAATGTCTGGGCCTGGCAAGCTTCGTGGGAATCATTTCCACGGTTTCCGCTGTCTTTAATGCGGGCGGACGTCTGGGCTTTTCTGCATGGGCGGACACCATGAAGGACAGAAATACCATCTATAAGTTGATTTTTGTTTTGTCCATCGCTTTTACCGCTATTGTATTGTTCACCAACGGTATCAAGAACGGTGAGGGAAACACCTTGCTGACGGTACTGGTGCTGGCGTTGATTTTTGTGGTAAATGCCGGATACGGCGGAGGCTTCTCCAATGTGCCGACGCTCTTATCGGACCATTATGGCATGGGAAGCATCAGCGCGATTCATGGCATTACCTTATCGGCATGGGCGTTTGCGGGACTTACCGGCAATCAGATGGCCGCATGGATAGTTAAGACTTTCGGCTCTCCTGTGGAGATAGAGCATGGGCTGGCAGACGGCACGGTGGAAATGATTACCGTGAATCCCACGGGCTATCAATATGTATTGTATGCCACCGTCGCCTTATATATCATAGCGCTGGTCATCTGTCTGGTAATGGTGAGACCTACCGAAAAGGCATTGGCCGCCAGACAGGAAAAAAAGGCAAAGAAGTAAAGCCTGCGAATCATACAACAGGCTGCCTATAGAGTCATACCTTGCAGGAAAAGAGGAGGAATGCCGGAGTTTTGGCCGGTTAAGCCTCCTCTTTTAAAAATGATAGGAAGCCATTACGAACTTTCTGAGGGAAAGAAATTTTCTGCTGTACTTTTATGGAAAATGTGGTAGAATAAAAATACATACGTGTCATTTTTGACGAAAAAGCACTATGACTTACAGATGGTACGGAGGTGGCCTTTTATGGATGAGAGTTTGGAATACAGGCAGAAGAGGATTGAGGAGTATAAGAAGGCAGTTTTGCCGCTGCTTTTTTATTTGTCGTGGTTAGAGAAAAATGCAGGAAACGAGGCCTGTTCCGTATACGGAGGTCAGGGTCTGGACGAGCATTCCATGTCCTTTCCGGTCTATGACGGCACGCTGATGACCTTTGTGAGGGAGGCTTCGGAGAGCGCTCTGATGTATAAGGATTATTTATATCTCTATACGCGCAGAAATATAAAAAGTCATGAGGACGAGAGACGTCTGATTGTGGCGGCCGATTTACAGGATTGGGATTTGTTAAGAGGTATTTTGTCCAGATATATACTGGGCGGACGCACAAAGGGAACCCTGTGGAGCGAAGCGGTGAGAGAGCGAATATTTTATCTGGTGTTGAAGCGGATGAAAGAGATTATAGAGTTTTGGGATAAACCTCTGGGGCTTTAAGGAGAAGGGGAAAAGAACATGGGCGATAAATCGATACAGAAGAAGAAGTATATTGTAGAAACGGCGAGGCAGGTCTTTCGGGAAAAAGGCTTTAAGAAGGTTACCATGAAGGATATTGTGGAGGCCTGCGATATCAGCCGTGGCGGTTTATACCTCTATTTTGAAAGCACCAGTCAGATTTTCCTGGAAGTGTTAAAGCTGGAAAGCGAAGAGGCTGATGATGTATTCTCGGACAGTATTACGGAGGACGCTACAGCCGCAGACATCCTTCTTTTGTTCCTCAGGGAGCAGAAGAAGGAACTTTTGCGTAGAAAGAATACGTTGACGCAGGCCATATATGAGTTCTATTTTGAAAATCCCCTGCCAAAGAAAGATAATATTCTGAAAAAACAGTTTGATTCCGCCGTGAAAATCATAGAAAAGCTGATTGAGACCGGCGTGGAGAACGGTGAGTTTTTTTGTGAGGACTGTGCCGGGACAGCCCGTAATATCATGTTTGTGCTGGAGGGCTTAAAGATTTCCGCACAGACAATCGGCATCAGTGCGGAGGCAGTCGACAGGGAGATTCTTTATATGCTGCGGGGAATCGGCGTGGAAGAAGAATAAAAAAGAATGATGATAGAAAGGCATGGTTATCAAACATGGGAAATGTTAGACGTATCTATGTAGAAAAGAAAGAGCCCTTTGCGGTAAAGGCAAAGGAGCTGCATGAGGAACTGAAGAATTATCTGGGCATTGATGCAGAAGGAGTGAGAGTATTTATCCGGTATGATGTGGAAAATATTTCCGACGAGGTTTTCCGAAAGGCCTGCAGGACGGTGTTCTCGGAGCCGCCGGTAGATGATTTATATGAGGAAGGAATAGAAATTCCTGCAAACGGACGGGTTTTCTCGGTGGAATTTCTGCCGGGACAGTTTGACCAGAGAGCGGATTCTGCAGTACAGTGCGTGCAGTTTCTGGACGAGAATGAGGAACCGGTGATTCGCACCGCTGTGACCTATTTAATAGAAGGAAATATTTCGGAGGAAGATTTTGCCCGCATTAAGGCTTACTGCATCAATCCCGTTGATTCAAGGGAGACGGACGCAGATAAGCCGGATACGCTGATTACGGTGTTTGAGGAACCGGCGGATGTTTCTGTGTTTGAGGGCTTCGGGGATATGCCGGAGAAGGATTTGCGTGAACTCTACGATTCTCTGGGGCTTGCTATGACCTTCAAGGATTTCTTACATATACAGAAGTACTTCCGGGAGGAGGAAAGAAGAGACCCCTCCATGACGGAAATCCGTGTGCTGGATACCTATTGGTCAGACCACTGTCGTCATACGACCTTTTCCACGGAGCTTAAGAATGTGGAGTTCGGAGAGGGTTATTATCGTTCGCCTATTGAAACGACCTATCAGAGTTATCTGGATACCAGAGAGGAGATATTCGCGGGCAGAAAGGATAAGTTCGTCTGTCTGATGGATTTGGCCTTAATGGCGATGCGTAAGCTGAAGAAGGACGGTAAGCTTGCGGATATGGAGGAGTCTGACGAAATTAACGCCTGCTCCGTGGTAGTGCCTGTGGAGATGGATTACGGCGACCATAGGGAGACCGAGGAGTGGCTGGTATTTTTTAAGAATGAGACGCATAATCATCCCACGGAGATTGAGCCCTTCGGCGGCGCAGCCACCTGTCTGGGCGGTGCGATTCGCGACCCCCTAAGCGGGCGGGGATATGTATATCAGGCAATGCGCGTTACGGGCGCTGCCGACCCTACCGTGCCCGTATCGGAGACCTTAAAGGGAAAGCTTTCCCAGAAAAAACTGGTTCGGGGGGCTGCCAGCGGTTATTCCTCCTATGGGAATCAGATTGGCCTGGCCACGGGCTTCGTGAAGGAGATTTATCATCCTGATTATGTGGCAAAGAGAATGGAAATCGGCGCTGTGATGGGCGCTGCGCCCAGAAGGAATGTAATACGTGAGACCTCCGACCCCGGGGATATCATCATTCTGCTGGGGGGCCGTACCGGAAGAGACGGCTGCGGCGGTGCAACCGGTTCCTCCAAGGTACATACGGAGAGCTCCATTGAGACCTGCGGCGCTGAGGTACAGAAGGGAAATGCGCCCACCGAGCGCAAGCTTCAGCGGCTGTTCAGAAGAGAAGAGGTCAGCCGTCTGATTAAGAAATGTAACGATTTTGGGGCCGGCGGCGTATCGGTTGCCATTGGCGAGCTGGCCGACGGTCTGGAAGTGGATTTGGATAAGGTGCCGAAGAAGTATGCCGGTCTGGACGGGACAGAGCTTGCCATCTCTGAATCTCAGGAGCGCATGGCGGTTGTGGTGGAACCGAAGGATGTGGACGTATTCTTGAAATATGCGGCCGAGGAGAATCTGGAGGCGGTAGCCGTTGCGGTGGTGACGGAGGAACCCCGGCTGGTACTGAAATGGCGCGGCAAAAAGATTGTGGATTTAAAGAGAGCCTTTCTGGATACGAACGGCGCACATCAGGAGACCGCTGTAAAGGTAGATATTCCGGTCAGAGAGGACAATTATTTTGAGAAATGGGCAGTTCCCGCAGCCGGGGAGAAGCTGGAGGCAGGGGATGTGAAGGCGGCCTGGCTGACGCTGTTAAATGATTTGAATGTCTGTTCTCAGAAAGGGTTGGTGGAGATGTTCGATTCCTCCATTGGCGCCGCCAGTGTGCTGATGCCCTATGGCGGTAAGTATCAGCTGACGGAGACGCAGTCCATGGTGGCCAAGCTTCCCGTACTGAAGGGGAAGACGGACACGGTGACCATGATGTCTTATGGCTTCGACCCGAATTTGTCCAGCTGGAGTCCTTATCATGGAGCCGTGTATGCGGTAGTGGAGTCTATGGCAAAGATTGTGGCAGGCGGCGGCGATTTCTCGAAGATTCGTTTTACCTTCCAGGAATATTTCCGCAGGATGACAGGCGAGCCTTCCCGTTGGAGCCAGCCCTTTGCGGCGCTTCTGGGCGCTTATGACGCGCAGATAGGCTTCGGACTTCCCTCCATCGGAGGAAAGGACAGTATGTCCGGAACCTTTAACGATATTGACGTGCCGCCTACGCTGGTATCCTTTGCGGTGGATATCGCAAAGCAGGGCGATATTGTGACACCCGAATTAAAGACGCCCGGCAACAAGCTGGTTCGTTTTGAAATAGAAAAGGATGCTTTTGATATTCCCATGTATGAGGAGGTCGCAGCTCTGTATACGAAGATACATCAGCTGACACAGGACAGGGTGATTGTATCGGCCTATGCTCTTGATGCGAAGGGCGCTGCTGCGGCACTGGCAAAGATGGCCTTCGGAAATAAGCTGGGTGTGGTAATTGAGCCGGCATTGAACGGCGAGGAATTGTTTGTCAACGGTCTGGGGGATATTCTGACGGAGCTGCCTGCTTCCGGGCTGGCCTGTCTGGAGGAGCAGCAAATAAAATACACGGTGCTGGGAACCGTTTCCGAGGAGCCGGAATTTGTATTTGGCGACGTCAGGATTTCCATGGAGGAAGCGCTTAGTGCATGGACCTCCCGGCTGGAGAAGGTATTCCCGACCAAAGCGGTGAAAGGCACGGAGCCGGTAAAGAGCGATTGTTATCAGTCCGAGAGCATCTACCTGTGTAAGAATAAGGTGGCGAAGCCCACGGTATTTATACCGGTATTCCCCGGAACAAACTGTGAATATGACAGTATGAAGGCATTTGAACGGGCAGGGGCAAAGGTAGAGACACAGGTTTTCCGTAATATGAGTGCGGAAGATATCCGGGATTCTGTGGACGCTTTTGAGAAGGCTATCAGCAGGGCTCAGATTATTATGTTCCCCGGCGGCTTCTCGGCAGGCGATGAGCCGGACGGCAGCGCGAAGTTCTTTGCCACGGCATTCTTAAATGAGAAGCTGAAAGAGGCAGTCACCAGACTTTTAAAGGAGCGGGACGGTCTGGCGCTGGGTATCTGTAACGGCTTCCAGGCATTAATTAAGCTGGGGCTGGTGCCTTTTGGAGAGATTCAGGGGCAGAAGGAGGATTCCCCTACGCTTACGTTTAATACGATTAACCGTCATATTTCCAAGATGGTTTATACAAAGGTGGTTTCCAATAAATCTCCCTGGCTTATGGGAGCAAAATTGGGTGCAACCTATTGTAATCCTGCTTCCCACGGGGAGGGCCGTTTTGTGGCGCCCGGGGAATGGCTGGAGAGGCTCTTTGCCAACGGGCAGGTGGCTACGCAGTATGCGGATGCTGAGGGACATGTGAGCATGGATGAAGAATACAATATCAATGGCTCCTATTGTGCGATTGAGGGCATTACCTCTCCTGACGGGAGATGTTTCGGTAAGATGGCTCATTCCGAGAGAAGAGATACGTCTGTAGCCATCAATATTTACGGTGAGCAGGATATGAAGATATTTGAGTCCGGCGTCGCTTATTTCCAATAGTCTTTAAAAGGTAAAAGGTACTCGGAGAAAAGTTTTACAATTTGTGAGAAAACCAAAGCTTTGTAGATGGGTGAGGAGAAAAACAATGGATATGTATGCAACATTTTGGTCACTGGTTCCCCCTATAATCGCCATTGTGCTGGCGCTGATTACTAAGGAGGTGTACAGCTCTCTGTTTGTGGGTATTTTAGTGGGAGGTCTTTTCTATGCGGGCTTTCAGCCCGAGGGGACGATGGTACACATTTTTCAGGAAGGTCTGGTGGCACAGCTGTCCGACCCCTATAATGTAGGCATTCTGGTATTTCTGGTTATTCTGGGAGTGATGGTAAGCCTGATGAATAAGGCGGGAGGTTCGGCAGCTTTTGGCCGTTTCGCCGGAGAGAAAATTAAGTCCAAGGTAGGCGCACAGCTTGCTACGATAGTGCTGGGTGTTTTAATCTTTATAGACGATTATTTTAACTGTCTGACGGTGGGAAGCGTTATGAGACCCGTGGCGGAGAAACACAGGATTTCCAAGGAGAAGCTGGCCTATCTGATTGATGCCACGGCAGCTCCCATCTGTATCATTGCCCCGATTTCTTCCTGGGCGGCAGCGGTAGCGGGTTTTGTGGAGGGAGACGATGACGGATTTCTTCTGTTCCTGAGAGCGATTCCTTATAATTTCTATGCGCTGTTTACCATCTTCTTTATGTTTACGGCGGTGCTTCTGAAGGTGGAATTCGGTCCCATGAAGGCGAAAGAGGATGCCATGAATGCCATGACAAAGAAGGCGAAGCAGGTACAGGACGCCGCCGAAAACGGCAATGGCAAGGTAATCGATTTGCTGGTTCCCATTCTTTCACTGATTATATGCTGCGTCATCGGCATGATTTATACAGGCGGTTTCTTTAGCGGAACAGATTTTATTCATGCCTTTTCCGGAAGCGACGCCTCGGTGGGATTGATGCTGGGCAGCTTTTTCGGATTGGTGATTACCATTCTATATTATATGTGCCGCAGAGTGATGCGGTTAAAGGATTGTATGGACTGTCTGCCGGAGGGCTTTAAGGCTATGGTGCCCGCCATTTTGATATTGACCCTAGCCTGGACGTTAAAGGGTATGACGGACAGTCTGGGAGCGAAGGAGTTTGTGGCAGGGATTATGGAGAATTCTGCGCAGGGATTGGTGAACATGCTTCCTGCTATTATCTTTCTGGTAGGCTGCTTTTTGGCTTTTTCCACCGGTACCAGCTGGGGAACCTTTGGTATTTTGATTCCTATTGTGGTTGAGGCTTTCAGCGAGAGAGACCCCATGCTGATGACGATTGCCATTTCGGCATGTATGGCCGGCGCCGTGTGCGGAGACCATTGTTCGCCCATTTCTGATACCACGATTATGGCTTCGGCGGGAGCGGAATGTAATCATGTGAGCCATGTGTCCACACAGCTTCCCTATGCGATTTTTGTGGCGGTCATTTCCTGTATCTGTTATGTGATTGCGGGGTATTTGAGAACGCCGGTGGTCAGCCTGATAGTAGGAATGGCAGCTATTGCGGCGGTATTGTTTTACATGAAAAGCAGGAATGCGGCAGGTAAATAGAAAAGAACGGATAAGCAACGGCAAAGGGGCCGCCTCAGAGTGGGGCGGTCTTTTTATGAGCTTTTTTGATACTTGCCCCTGAAAATATTCTGTGCTATAATAAAACGATTTGAGACAAGGTAAGGTTAGGTGAGGTGACAAATGAAGGCATATTTAATACTGGAGGACGGTACGGTATTCACGGGAACGCATATCGGAGCCGAAAAGGAAATCATCAGTGAAATTGTATTTAATACATCTATGGCGGGTTATCTGGAGGTTCTGACGGATCCCTCCTATGCAGGACAGGCGGTTTGTATGACCTATCCTTTGATTGGCAATTATGGTATCTGCAAGGAAGATATGGAATCTCTAAGACCCTGGCCGGACGGCTTTATTGTGCGTGAGCTCTCACGTATTCCCAGTAATTTCAGAAACGACTGCACCATTCAACAATTCCTGACTGAAAACAATATACCCGGCATTGCCGGCATCGATACCAGAGCCCTGACGAAGCTGCTGCGGGAAAAGGGTACTATGAACGGTATGCTTACAACGAATGAGTATGATAATCCGGAGGAGCTTCTGCCCCGGTTGAAGGCCTATACTACCGGTAAGGTGGTAGAGCGGGTAACCTGCAGGACGAAATATACCCTGGAGCCGTCCAGATATCTGGAGCAAAATGGTCCGATTTCCGGTTCGGCCCGCTTTCATAAAGAGGATTACGAGAGAGGAATCCGTGAACACAGGCCGTCTCTGGTGAAGGAATTGAACGGTTCCGGATTAAGGGTGGCGCTGCTGGATTTGGGCGCCAAGGCTAACATTGCCCGCTCGCTGGCGGCCAGAGGCTGCGAAGTGACAATTTATCCGGCGTTTACAAAGGCGGAAGAAATCATTGCCTCTGTGCCCGACGGCATTATGCTGAGTAACGGTCCGGGAGATCCCAAGGAATGTACCGGAATCATTGAGGAGATTAAAAAGCTATATGATACGGATATCCCGATTTTTGCAATCTGTCTGGGACATCAGCTGATGGCTTTGGCTACGGGGGCAGATACGCACAAGATGCATTACGGACACAGAGGAGGGAATCATCCGGTCAA
>JAMOZS010000042.1 GCA_023667765.1 Roseburia sp.
ATTAACAAAAAATTCCCTATATTTCAATAGTGTTTTAGGGAAAATTCTGTTGTATATGATTTCAAAATTTTCCCTAATTATCCCCGCTTTATAAATATTTTCACTCTGGCAGGCTTGAGCTGACACACAATGCTCCCCAACCGACCCCTGCATTTGGATACTCCGTCTCCCCCCGTAACGGCCTTGCCCCTTTTCTCAGATAAGCCTTCATCTTCTCCCCATACCCTGCTGTCAAGTAAGGACTAACCCTTTTTATAAATTTGTTTATTATCGACCTGTTTTACTATTCTGTCACAACTTCCAATTTCTTCAACCCAAAATAATCCGCCTGCATATCCTATCTCCTCCATTCGCACTGATTTTGAGTAAAAGAAAAGAACCGTTTTCCCGATTCTTTTCAAAAAACATATTCTGTCAGCGTTTTTCAATTTCAATCATCTGTTCTTAACCCATTTCCCCGAATCTCTTCCAGCTGATTCGCAGTTAATACCCCCGCCCGATAAAGCAATAAATACTCGTTTTCGATCGAACTGTCAAATATCAACAAATCATCGGTATTGATAGTAACCCTTACCCCGTTCTCATATAGGATCTTTATCGGATGATCCTTATAATCTGCCGTATATCCAAGCATTACATTACTGCTTGGACAGACATTCAGCTGTATCCGGTTTTTGGCCAGAAACCTCATGACATCATCTGATAGAGCGGCTTTAATCCCGTGATGAACCTCATTTAGCCCTAAAACTTCAACCGCCCGTCTTACATCCTCCGCCGAACCGCTTTCGCCAACATGCATTTTCCTGGTCAGATGATAGTTCTCTGCTTTTCGATATAATGGCAGATAAGCCTCAAATGGCTGTACATTCTCGCCGCCGCATACATCTATGGACTTAAAAAAGCCTGATGAAAGATACTGATCAATTCTGTCTGCCTCCTGCTTGGCATCACAGGAGGACACATACGTTATCTCAGGCTCAAAATCAATGCCAGGACAGTATTTGAGACGATACCCCTCAATAATCGCCTTAAAAGCAGCCATCCCGCCAACAAGTTCAATTTCCGGAACTCCAAAGTTCATTGCAAACCTTGTGATATTGTTTCTCCTGGCTTCCGCAAAAGCTCCCTCCCATCTTAAGATGATTCCCTCTCGGCCACTGCAATATGGTTTGATGAATGAAGTAAACCATTCCCGCATTCCTTCCAGTCCGCCGAATTTCTCAGGCGCTTTTGGAAAATCGCGTTTTAAGCGTTCTTCCAACCAAACCTTTCTGCATCCCTTTGTGGAATGGTTATGAATATCACTCTTGGGAACTCTCAGGAGTTTAGCAGTATCATTTTCTATCAATCCCTCATAAAAAAGCGGGCAAGCCCGCTTGCAATCTTGCTCATCATCACCCATTTCATATCCTCACAGCCTCTGTCTTCATTCAGACTATTCTAACCTGTTACTTTCTTACTTCCGCATTCAGGTCAAAATCTGTTTATACATCACTCTTCTGATAAAATAACTTTGTATATTCCGTTTGTGTATCCTCAATATGGTAAATATAAACAACTTTGCCAATCTGTCTATTCTTCGTGCTTCCAAGACACTGATTGTTTCTGCTCCATCCAGACGCTCCTGCTCTGCTTGAAGTACCTTTGCGCGAAGCTGCAGAACCTGTTCCCTCTCTTCAAAAGCTTCAATGCTCATAAGGACCAAATCACCTTCGCCATTTCTCGTTATATAGATTGGCTCTTGAGTTTCTTTTGCCATATTGGAAATCGCTGCATAGTCATTTCTCAATGCTGCTGAAGCTTTTATAATCATTTATGTCATCTCATATCATTATTTTGGCATAATTATAACTTCATTTTTGTATTGCGTAAAGCGTTTTCACAAAATCTCATATGATCATTTGTTCTATCCGCCTATACTCTGGTGCTGATGTTTTCACCGCCTCACTCCGGCAAACTGGAACTGACGCACAATGCTCCCCAACCGACCCTTGCATTCGGGTATTCCGTCTCCCCCCGTAACGGCCTTGCCCCTTTCCTCAGATACGCCTTCACCTTCTCCCCATACAGAAACGGGTCATTCCCCCGTACAATCCCCCATTCCATCAAAAGGGCCACGCCTCCGCTGGCAATGGGCGTGGCAAAGGAGGTACCTGTCACCGGTGTGTATCCCCCATAAACATCCGGAGCCAAAACAGCTACCCCCGGCGCCACAATATCCGGTTTGATAATGCCGGCTGTCACCACCCCAATAGTACGTTCCTCACTCTCATAACCCCGTCCCGAAAAATCTGCATAGGCGTCAAAAACACTGTCATAAGCCCCTATTGTTATCACCTTAGATGCCGTGGAGGGAATCGTCAGCGTAACCTGGGGTGTCGGACGATAAAAACCCGTCCCTTCATTCTGTACCGCACCGGAGGGCAGATACATATAATATTGCCCCGTGACCACCCGTACCTGCTCCAGGATAAAGCTCCACACACCGCTATTGATGTAATTTCCTCCCACCGGCAAAAATTCAAAATAAATCTCCTGCTCTACCGAATAGGGCAGAGGCTCTCCAAAATAAACCAATATCTCCGTCTGCTCCAGACGCAGCGTGTACTTTCCCCTCTCGATTCTTTCATTTAACTCTGCCTCCTGCCCACCCGGTGAACGCAGCCGCAGGCGAAAGCTGTCCGAATAATTCTTCCAGAACTGCACATTCATTTTTCTTTCGTACTGCGCCACCGCCAGCTCCACCTCTCTAATATCCCTGATATTGCCCTGGAAATGTCCTCCGGCGCTTCCCTCGTTGCCGCTTCCCACACAGATAACAGTCCGACCGATTTCAGCCGCATTATCCAGAAAACGCTCCAGCAGCGAGCTTCCGTTGTGTGCGCCATAACTGTTGCCAAAGCTTAAATTGATTACCAGAGGCATCCCCAGAAGTCTTGCCTTTTGCAGGGCATAGGTCACCCCCCGCATAATTTCCGTGGTTCTGGGGAAGCTTAGCGGGTCCGGCTGTCCCAGCTTAACCACCAGCAGCTGCGCCTGAGGCGCCACGCCCTCATAGCGGCCGCCCACACTGGCAGCCGCTATACCGGCAACCGCCGTACCATGTCCCGTCACATCCCGGCTGGGCACCATCTCATGGCGCTCAACCGAAGAAGGCGCATTCAATGCGGCATTAATCATCTCGCTGTCAAATTCCACCCCCACTGAAAATCCCTCCGGCGGCATTCGCCGGGGAGGCTCCGGCGTAAGACTCTGGTCCCACAAAAAACGGATTCTGGTATTTCCGTCGCTGTCCCGAAAATCCGGAAGCACATATTCAATCCCTGAGTCCAAGACTGCAAGCAATACATTCTCACCTGTCAAAAAGGGCTCCCTCAAAGTTATCGGTGCCACACAGCTGTTATCCGTGGGCCTTACCTGCGTATAAAAATACCGCTTTGGCTTTTCCACATATTCTATTTCCGGCAGCTCCCCCAACAGCTCCACCAACTGCTCCGGCACTGTGAGAATCGCATATCCGGCAATCAGATATTCTACGGTAATTCCCACCGCTGCAAGGCCGTCCAGATTTCCGTTATACTTCACAATCAGTTCCCAACTGCGGCTTTCCGTATCGAAACCTATATTTAAATCCTCCGTGCGCTCCCTGACTGCCTCAGGCGTCTCCAGCGCCAGATTCAGCAGATTCTCAAATTTCTGACTCATATCCTGCATCCCTCACTCATAAGCTTCCTGCCCTCCCTTTAGTGTATGCAGGTAAATATTTTATTCCATTGAGCAGGAGACTGATTATTCGCTGATTAGCCAACCTTTCCGTCGAATAAGTAAAAGAATTGCGCCTCTCACTTCCTACAGAACCCTGCGTAAAGGTCTCCCTTCATATCGTTGAAAAATAGGAATCATCTATTGACCATCCAAATCATACAGTTTTCAGGGAATACCTGTATTCTGAATATGACCTTATGAACGGTCTGGCCGTCAATGATTTTCTCTGGCTGAAAACACATATGGCGGACACCCATCTATTTAACCCTGTAGACCAGACGGCGCAGGTTCAAGTATGGCTTTCGTTAATTTCCGATGTGCGGGAAGACATTGACTGTGGTACGATGGTAAATTTCATAAAGTCAATATACGCCCCGCGCGAACACCGGAATACTTTCGTGGAAGCATCCCTGGATAGCATCATTGAGATTATGCTGCAAGTGCTGGAAATTTACATATCAGGAAAGGGAGATTTCACATAATACCTCACCAATATCCGCATCAATACAGATGGACTGCTTTTTCATTTCATTCGGTACCATTGCTTCTCCGTAGTTGATACAGGCATAAACAGCTTTCAGATTCTCCGCTGTCATCCGCCAGAATGGATACTTAATGATGCCCGGTGTGTTGGCTCCAACACCCAGTTCTAAATAAAGGATATGCAGATTTTCATGGCGGCGAACAAAGTCATCATATCTGTCTGCCTCTGCATACCAGCCTTCATCCTGCACAAAAGTATTGTCCGAACGCAGATTCATGGTCATAGGTGCGCCGCAAATTGGACATTTAGGAACCAACTCCGTCGGAATCCTCATATCCCTCTGCGCCCCCATCATTTCCCGAACGGCCTCCTCATTATCATAAGCTTTCTGATGACAGGGTTTTCCACACTGCCACAAGCCATAATCACCCTGTGTGTAAAACAACCGTTTTTTATCAAATCCCGCCAATTGGAACTGGTGGTCTACATTGGTAGTCAAAACGAAATAGTCCTTATCCTCTACCAGTTTCAATAAATCGGTATATGGCCTGCCTGCATCCAAATCATAGCGGTTGTAATAAATATGTCGGCTCCACCACGCCCAATATTCCTCAAGACTCTCATAGGGATAAAAACCGCCTGAGTAGATGTCGCCTATCCCATATTTCTCATGAAAATCGGAAAAATACCGGTAAAACCGCTCACCGGAATAGGTCAGTCCTGCGGAAGTTCCACCGCTTCTTTGACCACCAAGGTACCAACTCTGCCGTTTGCGCAAACTACTGCTAACTTCATAATGAAAACCTCCTGGTTCAAATTTTTATTTGTTGTAATATTTATTATTACATCAAAAATATATCATATCCCTATTGTAATGTCAATAGTTACATTTCAACTTCCATTGCTTTTTGAATCTGCTGTAACTTATCGTCAAGAATAAGGTGAATATTTCTTCCTACCGGACAATCCTGATTCGCATTTTCATGGAAGTGAAAAAGCTCACCGTTTTCCATACACTCGACCGCATTATAGATATCAGGCAATGTAATTTCCTCTAATGGCCTGGCAATCGATGCTCCGCCGCTACACATTGACAAGCCCTGCTGCCTTTAACTGAGACAACAGCTTACGGATGATGACAGGGTTGACATGGATACTCCCTGCCAAAAAGTCGCTTGTAATCTTATATTCTTTTTCAAAGGTATCAATACAGGAAAAAATGTGTACCGCTATTGTAAATCTGCTTGAAATCTGCATGATATTCAACCTCCCATGTCAACTGTGCTTAGCACATTTATTATAGCAGCGCCTAGTTGTAGTGACAACGATTACATCGCAGGCATTTTATTTTCCTCCAAGGGGTGTACGCTTTGCAAAAAGACATACAAAATTGGGATTCTCCCATAAATATAGACAAGACAGTCTCATCTCCCCACATATCCATTATAATTTCCAGCCCACGGCAAGCTTGCGGGCATCCACAAACCGTCTGTAAATCCCATTCTGCTGCATCAGTTCTTCATGTCTGCCCTGTTCCACAATCCTCCCCCGGTCAACCACAAGAATCTGGTCGGCATTACGCACTGTTTTCAGGCGGTGGGCAATCATCAGTATCGTTTTTTCCCTGGTCAGCGCATCAATGGCCGCCACCAGTTCCCTTTCATTTTCGGGATCAACATTTGCAGTTGCCTCATCCAGAATAATAATCGGCGCATCCTTCATGATGGCGCGGGCAATGGATATCCGCTGTTTTTCCCCGCCGGAAAGACTGGCGCCGCCCTCTCCGATTTTGGTTTCGTACCCCTCCGGAAGCTGCATAATGAAATCATGGCAACAGGCGGCCTTTGCCGCTTTCATTACCCGTTCCATGTCTGCATCAGGCTGTCCGAAGCGGATATTGTTGGCTATGGTATCCTGGAACAGATAGACATTCTGAAATACAAAGCTGAAATTCTTCATCAGACTGTCATAGCTGTAATCTTTCACATCCACCCCGCCCAGCTTCACGCTGCCCTCCTGCACATCCCAAAACCGGGAAATCAAATGGCATAAAGTGGTCTTACCGCCGCCGCTTGGACCAACAATAGCCGTGGTGGTCTTCTCCGGGATATGTACGGAAATTCCATCAATAATCTTCCGCTTATCATAAGAGAAACGGATGTCTTCCACATCAATGTCAAAATGCTGCGGCGCGACTTCCTGTCCGTTTATATCCATCGGCTCCAGATTAAGAATTTCCTGTGCCTGGTTTACGCTGAGGTCAACGGCACGCAAAAGGGCGGAATAATTCCCGGCGCTGTCAAGGCTGGAATAGATGAGAAAGGAACTAATCAGCATGATAATGCAAGTCAGAAGCTCCATGCTCCCGGCAAAATAAAAATGTAAAGACAATACGCACATGACAATCCCGGTCATCTTCGTGACAAAGTTCTGCAGCGTCATATAAGGAATAAAACGAAACTCCATCCTTGTATTGACCGCCACACTCTCATCAATAGCTTTTTTTAATTTTTCACTCTTATCCCCTGTCAGATTATAGGCTTTCACTTCCGAAATACCCTGGATGTATTCCAGTACCTTTTCCACCAGTCCCGCGTCTGCGGCTATCTTTTTTGGCGCCATCTCACCGGATGCTTTCTGCAGTCCGCTGTTTACAAGGAAAAACAGAAAAAGTCCCGCCAAGACTACCAGTCCGATACGCCAGTCAAAGATAAGCAACATTACTGCGATTAAAATCGTGGTCAGGATTCCGGATGTTGTCATCATTACCACGCGGGTTGCTATATTAGACAGATTCTCCATCGTATTTGTTGTCACGGAAGTAATATAGCCAAGGCTGTTCTGATTAAAATATCCCATCGGCAGATAGCGGAGATGCTCTGCTATCTCAATCCTCTTACCCGCACAGGTATCATACCCCGCCTCCGTCTGCAGCATGGTAGCGCGGTATTTTACCCCGGAGCCGCCTGCAATACTGAACAGCATGATACAAAAACTTGCCAGAATAGTTCCGTTTGTCACACGCCCCTCTATGACTGCCCCCAGCATGACCGCAATCGCCGGAATCTTTAGGGCTTCAAAGAATGCCAGCAGTACCCCGAATGCTATGGACAGATAGAATTTCTTTTTATTCTCGCCACCGCAAAACTCAAAGAATTTCTGTAATATTTTAATCATATAACACCCCTCCCATCTCTGTTTGCCTATCTGCCCTGTCTTTTACCGATATATGCGCCTCCCACATATCCCTATACAGACCGTTCTGCGCCAGAAGCTCCTCATGTGTGCCCTGCGCATCCAGTTTGCCATCTTTAATCACAAATATCCGGTCAGAATCCACTATCGTAGAAAGACGATGCGCAATCACAATCAGCGTCTTTCCCAAGCCAACCCCTTTAGTGTTGGCTTTTACCAGCTTTGCCACCGCAGCCTGTATCACTGCCTCATTCTCCGGGTCAGTGTATGCCGTCGCCTCGTCTAAAATAATAATAGGCGCGTCCTTTAACATCGCACGGGCAATGGCAATACGTTGACGTTCTCCGCCGGACAAATGCCCGCCGGCTCCACCTGCAATCGTATCATAACCCTTTTCCAGTCCCATGATAAATTCATGGCATCCGCTGCGTTTTGCGGCCTCCTCAACCTCTGCATCGGTCGCGCCCTTTCTTCCCATACGGATATTCTCCCGGATGGTATCATCAAATAAATAATTGTCCTGAGAAACATATGCTATCATCCGATTATATTCTTCCAACGGGATTCCCCGGATATCCACCCCGCCTACAGAAATGCTTCCGCCGTCCACATCCCACAGGGATGCCATAAGCTTCGCCAGCGTAGATTTACCGGAACCGGAAGGACCTACAATAGCATTCACCGTACCCTCCCGGATTTCGAGACTGACGCCATGAAGCACTTCCATGGAAAGCCCTGCTTCCATTTTATGGTAGCCGAAGCGGATATTTTCTACTTTGATGTCATAGTGTTCCGGCAGTCTGCCTGCCTTTTCCGGTCTTTGCAGTTCTGTCTGCATCAGTATACTAACTACTTCGCCGATGATTGACTGCATCTGACGCAAATCATCGCTATAGGCCATACAGGTAATGAGCGGTGCAATCAGTCCTACCGAAACCATGATGACCAGGATAAAATCGGCTGGAGACAGACTTCCGTTTTTTACGAACAGTCCGCCAATCGGCAGTACGGAAACCATCGTGCTCGGCATGACTAACATAGCAATCGTAAAAGGCACATTACAGCTTCGCATCCAGTCTACAAAGCAGGCGGAGCCTTCCTTTGCCGCTATGACAAAACGCTCATAAGAACTCTTCGCCTTTCCAAATGCCTTGATTACCTCGATACCGTTTATGTATTCCACCGCTACATCATTAAGCACCTTTGTCTTAATAATAGTATTCTGATAATATTTCTCGTAACCAATCATCATTCCCATATAACAGAGCATCCCCAGCGGCACCGTCACAAGCGCCGCCAGCGCCATACGCCAGTCAATCGTAAACAAATAGATGATGAGTATCGCAGGCGCAAGCAGATTGGAAGTAAATTCCGGCAATATATGGGCAAGTGTCGTCTCTATGCTGTCCACCCGTTCCACGATGATGTTTTTCAGACCACCGGAGGTTGTATCCAGGACTGTTCCCAGCGGCAGGCGCGCCAGTTTGTCTAAAAGGCGCTTGCGGATATTCCCCAAAACAGAAAATGTCGCCTTATGGGAAAGGGCTGTAGAAACCGCATGGAATACCACTTTTCCTGTCCACAGAAGCGCCATGAGAATACAGTCCGCCATATAGGCGGATACCTCACGATTTCCTTCTACAAGCCTCTGAATCATATGCCCCATAATAAGGAAGGGGGCCACAGCGCACAGCACCCCTGCGGCCGCCGCTGCCACACTGGCAATATACAATGCCCTCCGCTGCGCCGCAAATTCAAATATCCAGCTCCAGGCAGAACGCGTTTTTTCTTTTTTCAATTTAATCACACTCCTTTTTAATAACTTTTTTCATCCAATCACAATCTTTCTGTCACAGCAGCGACCTATCAGCCCACTGTCATGTGTTACAACAATTATTGTTTTCCTTTATCCGTTCCAATCACCGTACTTCTATTTTGGCAAAAATGAAATGATGATTCCAACCAATACCGCTGGAATCAAAGCAAAAACAATGCCGGGAAACAGCATCCCTTTCACATGAAACCACTTTTGATGATATTCCTTATCCATGTGTTCCGTTCCTTCCAGCCGGAAACGATTCATATTAGCAAAGAGAACCCAATCCAAAAAGAACGTGTCATAAACGCCAATCCAAATCATCAACCCAAATGCGATACCAAATCCTTCTGCAAACTTTTCAGCGCCAGCGGCATAGGCACCCGATAGATCTTATTGCAATCACCCTACCGCTTAATGGCTGTACCGCTATCGGCTCATGCGTCTTAAAATATTCTTCCTGTATTTCGGGCGGATAGTTATGTACCTGCAGCGCAGATTTCTTCCCGGTTGTCGCAAAAACCATAATTGTAAATAAAATACTAAATATCATCGCTTCCACAATCATAATACCCATACTCATTTCGTTTCTCCTTCCTCTGTATATCCTTCAGCCATGCGTTCAACCCATCCGCTACCCGTTCCACGCTACGCCTCACACATACCATAAGCCATTCGTTCTATACCCACTACAATCTTAACTATATTAGACCTTTCGTTTTTTCATAATATTAGTTAGTTTAATCTAACCCAATACTTTAATAAATGCAGCCGCTAGTAGTTAGCGGCCGCTAACTCATCACAAAGTATACCTTTCTTTTTTGCTTTTGTCAATAGAATAGAAACAAAATCCCCCTCCCGTCCGGTAACGGGAGAGGGATTTCCTCCTATTGTTTTCAAAATAGTTACTGCTGGGCCACATCCTTCATAGAGAAGCTGATTCTGCCCATCTTGTCCTTGCCCAGGCAGACAACGGTCACCATGTCGCCCAAGGTCAGCACATCCTCCACACGGTTGATTCTTTCCTTCGCAATCTTGGAAATGTGAACCATTCCCTCCTTACCGGGAGCGAACTCAATAAATGCGCCAAATTCCTTAATACTCACTACCTTGCCCTTGAAAATCTGACCCTCTTCAAAGTCGGTAGTAATCATCTTAATCATCTCCACAGCCTTATCCATCATTTCCTTGTCTGTGCCGCAGACAGATACCATGCCGTCATCCGTGATATCAATCTTCACGCCGGTACGGGCAATAATCTCATTAATCGTCTTACCCCTCTGACCGACCACATCACCGATTCTCTCAGGGTCAATCTGCATGGAAATAATCTTAGGAGCATAAGGCCCTACCTCCGGTCTGGGAGCCGCAATGGCAGGCTTCATGCAATTCTCCATAATATACAGTCTCGCCTCGCGGCAGCGGGCAATAGCGCCCTCTACGATAGGCCTGGTCAGACCATGAATCTTGATATCCATCTGAATGGCGGTAATACCCTCTGTGGTACCGGTTACCTTAAAGTCCATATCTCCGAAAAAGTCCTCAAGGCCCTGAATATCCGTAAGGAGAACAAAATCATCATCCGTCTCACCGGTTACCAGACCGCAGGAAATACCGGCTACCATCTTCTTGATAGGCACGCCTGCCGCCATCAGGGACATACAGGATGCACAGGTAGAAGCCATGGAAGTAGAGCCGTTTGACTCAAAGGTCTCGGATACGGTACGGATAGCATACGGGAACTCCTCCTCGCTGGGGAGTACAGGAATTAACGCTCTCTCAGCCAAAGCACCGTGACCGATTTCCCGCCTTCCGGGTCCGCGGGAAGGCTTCGTCTCGCCTACGGAATAGGAAGGGAAATTATAGTGATGCATATAGCGCTTGGTGACCTCGTTATCATCCAGCCCGTCCACTCTCTGCGCCTCGGACAGCGGAGCCAATGTACATACATTACAAATCTGGGTTTGTCCCCGGGTAAACATTGCAGAGCCATGCACTCTGGGAATAATATCCACCTCAGCCGCCAAAGGACGAATCTGCGTAATCTCACGGCCGTCGGGACGCTTATGGTCCTTTAAAATCATCTTGCGAACCGTCTTTTTCTCATACTGATAAACCGCTTCACCCAGAATAGCCAGCCATTCCTCATTCTCAGCGAAAGCCTCCTCCAGCTTGGCTGTGATATCCCGAATATTACCCTCGCGAGTCTGCTTGTCATCCGTAAATACCGCCGTCTCCATCTCCTCAGGCGTAACGATTTTCTTCATCTCCTCAAACATCTCAGCCGGAACGGCACAGCTGGTGTACTCATGCTTGGGCTTGCCGCACTCTGCCACGATTTTGTCTATAAAGGCAATAATCGTCTGATTGATTTCATGAGCCTTATAGATGGCTTCAATCATCTTATCCTCGGGAATCTCATTGGCTCCTGCCTCAATCATAATTACCTTTTCCCGGGTGGAAGCTACTGTCAGATTCAAATTTCCCTCCTTCCACTGCTTCTGGGAAGGATTCACCACCAGCTCGCCATCTATCATGCCCATCTGCGTCATTGCGCAGGGACCGTCAAAGGGTATGTCCGAAATACAGGTAGCGATAGCCGCACCAACCATGGCCACCAGCTCGGGGCGGCACTCCGGGTCCACGCTCATTACCATATTGTTCAGGGTTACATCATTTCTGTAATCCTTGGGAAACAGAGGACGCATCGGTCTGTCGATAACACGGCTGGTCAAAACGGCGTTCTCACTGGCCTTACCCTCTCTCTTGTTGAATCCGCCGGGAATCTTACCTACCGCATAAAGCTTCTCCTCATATTCGACACTGAGAGGGAAGAAATCAATACCCTCTCTGGGCTTTTCCGATGCGGTAGCAGTACAAAGCACGGTAGTATCACCATAATGCATAAATGCGCAGCCGTTTGCCTGCTTGCCCACACGGTCCACATCCACTACGAGCTTACGGCCGCCAAGCTCCAGTTCATAACTCTTATACATATTTTTTCCTCATTTCTGCGCTGTCCTTTACAAATCGCACCCTATAGCATCGCAGCGCTGACGCAATAGACGCGCTTGAATCGCTCCTTTCAAACGGTAAGCTTTACGGAGCTCTTCCTTTATATCAGCAGGACAGAGGAAACCGAAACTACTGAAAAAAACATGATTCCCCACATTTTTTTCAGCGGTCTCGGAATGCTCTCTATGTCCCGCAAATGCCCAAGAAAGCGGAGCATCCGAAAAAATCGGCTTTACCCCGCTTCCAGTCAGCATTATTTTCTTAAACCAAGCTTTTCAATCAGGACACGATATCTCTCAATATCCTTCTTCTTCAAATAAGACAGAAGTCCCCGTCTCTGACCAACCATCTTCAACATACCTCTGCGTGAATGATGGTCCTTGGGATTCTCCTTCAAATGCTCGGTGAGTTCTTGAATTCTCGCGGTCAGAATTGCTATCTGTACCTCGGGTGAACCGGTATCGCCAGGAGTTCTGGCATACTCGTTCATAATTGCCGTTTTCTTCTCTTTAGAAATCATTGCTTTTTATCTCCTTTCCTCTATACACCGGATACCAGGACTGGGTCGGAGCGTCCCGAATCTGAGCATCGGCATAATCATACTCGGTTAGTATAGCATATCCTTCCCGGATTGTAAACAGAAAAATTCAGCATACGCATACCACCATCAAAAAAAGCTCCACTAAAAGGCAAACCAGTATCAGTACGTTTTTCCCCGACGAATCTCTGCACACGCTGATTCCCTGAAACACCGTACACTGAGCGATTGCTAAAATTCCGCAAAGCCCGCCTGCAAACCACTCTATCATAAAATAGATGGCAATCATCACAATGACTGTGGTCACCTGATGCATCATCCATACGTCAATAACCGTATTCAATACTTCGCTTTTCATGGCACGTTCATAAATAAACCAGGTAGCCTTTGCATATTTACCGAAAAAGGCAACCCAGCTAATCCCGCAAAGCACATACAGGAGGTTCATCTGATTGAAAAAACCAAATATCAGTGCCGCGGCATTCAGCACAACAGCCAATATCATCATAATAAACTCCCTTCTACGAAGATGTCCCGCTTTCCTATTTTCTGACAATCATATTGTCTACTCCGTCAGATACCCCGCAAATTCTTCATAAGATTCAAAAACATAAACCCATCTGCCATTCCTCGAATAAATAATCCTGTCCGTATTCTGAAGGATTTCACTGGCATATTGATAAATCTCATGTTCTATATCCTCTATCACTAAAAATACCGCCCCATCCCAGTCCGGATATAAGATTTCCCTGGAAGTCAGCCACTTATATCGATTCATTTTTTCCAATGTCTCTATGGGGCAAACCGTTATCTTCTGTTCGGAAAGCTGGGTTATCACATCCGCATGCCAGAATGTAGCAAAACCATATTCATAACCCTCCTTCATCAGAAATTCCGTTACCTCCCTGTCACAAGCCGTTTCATCCTTTTCCAGCATTGACTGATAGGTTCCCACAGTCAACAGTACGGCCGAGACGGCAATCCCTGCCATTATAACGGGTCTTAACAGGTTCATAGCTGACCCTGTCCGTTCTCCCAAGACCACCCGCTCTCCATCCGTACTTTGCCGCTCAAGTCCCATAAAGGCAACCGGCCACAGAAAAACCAAAACGGGGATATAATATCGACTCTCATAATACAAATCCGAAAACATATAAATACATAAAATACATATATGGGCCATCAAAACATACAACAATAGACACTGTTCCCCAAAGCTTCGAAGCTTGAATCTGCAAAGTTCCCTTATTGCAAGGGCGGCAATTCCAACCGCCACCGCCACCGCCAGAACAGACAATATCCCCTGAAACGAAAATACTTTTCCGCTTCTAAAACCCATCAAATTAAAATAATCCTCTATTATCGTAAAAAGCATATTTCCCTTTACTCTATCAAAACAGATATCCTGCCAGGATTGGAAAAAATAATATTTCTGAAGGAAACAGACATTGACAATATATCCTGCCGCTGCGCCCGCCAAACTAGCGGCTCCGAACACAAGAAGCTTCAAGGTCTCCCGTTTCCATCTCCAAAAGAAAAAATGTTGCTCTTTCAGAAACACCATGACCACCGTCAAAGCCGCCAGCGGAAGATACAACATCATCAGTATTCTCATACCACCCATACCTGACAACAGTCCAAGTAATCCGCTCGCCGCAGGTATCACCCATTCTCTCATGCGTAGGTACTTTTCCGATATCTCATTTTTGCTGTCGAAATCCCCTCTCCCCCTTAAAAGGGCAAAGAGCAATCCCAGAGTAATAAAGGCTGTAACAATATGTGGAATATAATGCAGCCCGAACAACACAATCATATAATATTCTATTGACATAGGGAACAGCAAAACAAGCGGATAGATAAAATGCCATTTCAATCCCGCCTGCTTATATAAAAACACCTGTGAAAAATAAAGAAGTGCAAGACCGATTGCCTGAGATAACACCATAACCCCGGTATAAGTGTCTACCATTTTCCAGGCAAAGGCATAAATCAGATTCATACTGAATACCCGCAGCTCCGTGGAGTAATACCAATCTTTGGAAAGCAGCTGATTGTGCTCTGCAAGAATTTTTCCCAGCATCAATTCAGCAGACCTATCCGAATTAATGAACTTCACACCATACCGATAAGTCAACACACAATGTATCACAATGACAACCGCTGCCGTCAAAATCCCCGCTCCCTGAATGATTCTCTCCCGTGTTTTCATATGTAACCTCCCTCTGCCTGTTTGCGACAGAGTATCTCAAACTATTTTCAAATACAGGAACAAAGCGAACAAATTCGCTTCAACTCCCTGTATCCCTCAATCCCGAGGGACTTAAGGAAACGCTGATGAAAGCGTTTCCTGCGCCGAGTGCAGCTGCCTATGCAGCCTGCTTTTGCAGCATATTTCCCTTCCCACGAGTGCGCATAAAATAAGGACGCCCTGCCCTATAAGGCATGTGCGTCCTTGTTCCCTGAAAATCAATCTTGTATCAGCCTCACGCACTTCGCAGGTGTGCGATAATTATATTTACTGATTTTAATACCTGTTTTGGGACTGCTTGCATGGATTACCTGACCGCTGCCGATATAGATTGCCACGTGGTTAATCGTACCCCTGCTGTTTGCATAAAATACTAAATCGCCGGGCAATAAATCCGATGCGCTTATCTTACTTCCCACCTGAGCCTGTGAACCGGAATGATGGGGCAAATCAAAACCATATTTCTTAAAGACACTGAGTACAAAGCCGGAGCAGTCGGCACCCTTCGTAAGACTGGTGCCGCCCCACACGTATGGGTTCCCCAAAAACTGCTTTGCATATTCCACCAAATCCACTCTGACATCCGATACTCCCTGTCCGTATAAAAGCTCGGACATTGTAATCGCTGTATCCAGCTTCGTCTCTACGGTAACATATTCCGCAGCCACATAAGCCTCATCACCGTCAATGGATACCTTTATCCAATCCCCCAGAGTCTCCACATACTCCAGTTCCTCTCCCTGAATAATCTGGGTCAGCACCGCGCTGTCCGTATTGGCCTCATCCCTTACATTTAAACCGTCTGTGTTTGCTATAGCCACCGTTTTTACAATCGTATCCGCATATACCCGGGCGTCCGGTCCGGTAAACAGAAACTCTGTGCTTACATAGCCCTCCACCTCGCCGGAGGTAATATGCGCCCAGCCGTCCTCCGTTTCCAGAATCTCGCAGGCAGCGTCCTTTCTCATCTTTCCCACCAGCTTCGCATCTGTGGAAGGAGCTTCCCTGACGTTCAGATTACCGCTCTCCACATTGGCAATTCCCAAATTGGTATAACCCCAATGAGCGCCTTCTGCCTGTCTGGCTACCTCCACATATTCCTCCTTGGACATATTAAACTCCAGCATGGCGTCAACGCCTGCCATCTGCAGGACTTTATCGGTCTGAGCTGCCTGAACCGTCAGGGGCTCCACCGCCATCATACAAACCAAACCTGCCGAAAACAATATCTTTTTATTTCGTATTCTGCCGAATCTCATGTACAGTACCTCTCCGTATCCATATGTTACGTTTTTTGCAAATATGTTACAAAATTATTACGCTACATTACAGATTATACAAGTACAAGCACCTATTGTCAACTGTTTTTCGTAACAGTTCAGCCTTTCGCTATTGCGCCGACCGCCGCTTCACTCTCCTTTTCATCCATGGTGATGGCAAAGGCAATATTGGTAGCATGGTCGGAAACTCTCTCCAGCCCCGAGATAATATCCGAGAAAATCATACCGGCCTCAGGGGTACATTCGCCCCTTGTCAGCCTCTCCACATGAGCCCGCTGCAGCTGTCTTTCCTTCTCGTCCACCTTGTCCTCCAGTTCAATAACCTCCTGCATATGAGCCTCGTCGCTCTTTACAAACATTTCGATAGAATACTGAATAATCTTATTCACCATATCCAGCATTTCTCCCAATTCCCTCTGAGCCTGCTTACTGATGGCAACATTGCCTTCCCGCCTCTGACGGGCGGCGTCCGCCACATTTTCCGCATGGTCGCCGATTCTCTCGATATCATTCACCACATGAAACAGCGCTCCGATGCTCTTTAAGTCCTCAATGGGAAGCGTAGACTGGTTGATTTTCACCAGATAGTCGGTAATGGCATGGTTTAAGAAATTAATATTCTTCTCTACCTCGTAAACCTCCTCTATATCCTCCTCATCCAGCGTAATCAACGCATTCATGGCGCGATTTAAATTTTCATTGGCCAGAGACGCCATGCGCTCCAGCTCCTTGATAACCTCCACTACTGCCGTAGCGGGGTTGAACACAACCTTCTCGCCAATATATTTCAATTGATAGCTCTCACGATAATTAATCTTCTTATCCTCGCCGGGCACACACAGACTTGCAAGGCGTACAATCCATCCGGAGAACGGGAACAGGACAAGCACCTGGAAAATTTTTATCAGCGTATGGGCATTGGCCACGAACCTTCCGTTGTCGGAGGAAATCAGCCAAATCAGCTTCATAACCGGTTCCTCCGCCATAAACAGTATCACATACAGAATGACCGTACCGATTACGTTAAACCAAAAATGAATGAGCGCCGCCTTCTTCGCATCCTTCTTTCCCGCCAAGGACGCCAGCAGCGCCGTGCTGCAGGCGCCAATATTACATCCCAAAATAATATACAATGTGATATGCAAGGAAAGCAGGTTCTGATTAGCCAGCAGCAATACAATACTGACCGTGACCGAGGAGCTTTGTATAATCGATGTGAGTAAAAGACCTACCAACGTAGCCATAAACGGATTGCTAAGCGAGCCCAGAAGCTGCACCACCTGAGGAACATCCTTCATGCTGGCCATAGAACTGGACATAGTGCTCAATCCCAGGAAAAGCACGCCGAAGCCGATAATGATATCGGCGAATTTCTTCACGGACGTTTTTTTCACAAACATCACCAGCAGTACCCCCGCCAGCAGAATGACCGGCGCATAGGCAGACAGATTGAAGGAAACCAATTGTGAGGTTATGGTCGTACCAATGTTTGCGCCGAAGATAACGCCCGCCGCCTGATAGAGATTCATCAAACCTGCATTAACAAAGCTGACTACCATAGCCGTACATGCCGAAGAGGACTGAATAATTCCGGTAAAAATAATACCTACCAGCATACCCGAGAAACGATTGGTGGTAAAAATCTCCAAAATATGACGCAGCTTTGCGCCCGCCACCTTTTCAATGGAATCGCTCATAACCCGCATCCCAAAAAGAAAAAGTCCCAAACCGCCTGCCATGCTCAACACTATATCCATTCTCATTCTCTTCTATCCCTTCGTACTGTCCCTGACAACCTGTAAAATTCGTCCATTCTTTTCTATTCTACGAAAAACACCATAAACTTACAAGCTAATTTTTGCCGAATTTTACAATATCTTCTCTCACACTTTTCAAATCTTGCTCTCCCAATACTTCTCGCCCGCCGCCATATCCTCCTGAAGCTGTGCCGCAAGCGCCTCCAGGCTTTCAAACCTCCGCTCCGGTCTGCGATAGGCATGAAAAAAGACCGTAATCTCCTCTCCATAGATTTCCTCCGAGAAGTCATAGAGATAGGTTTCCACTCCGATAATCCGTTTCTCTGTGACAGTGGGCTTACAGCCTATATTGCTGACTCCGTCATATGCCCTTCCTTTGTACCATATCTTCGTAAAATACACGCCAAAGGGAGGCAGCAGCTTCTCGGCCTCAGGAACCAGATTCACCGTGGGAAAACCCAGAGTATGCCCAATACGTTTCCCGTGAACCACCTTTCCCGTCATCCTATAGGGAATCCCCAGATATTCCGCCGCAGTCTCCATATTTCCTTCCTCCAGCAGCGCTCTGATACAGGTGGAACTGACCTCTTCGCCTCTCACGCAGACCTTGTCAATGGTCTCCACCGCGAAACCATACCGCTCGGACAGCCCACACAAAAGCCCGGCGTTCCCCCGGCCCCCGGCTCCAAAAGACAAATCCGCGCCCGCCGCAATATATTTTGTCCTCATGCGTCCCACTAAAATTTCCTCCACAAAAGTCTCAGGCTCTATAGCCGCACTCTCCCTTGTCAGCGGAAACTCTATCAAAATATCAATACCCAGCTCTTCAAAAATCCGCCGCTTCTCCTCCTTTGTGGTAAGCTCTCCCCCATCCGCCTGTCCAAACAGCACGGCGGGAGGAGGGTCAAAGGTGAAAACACAGGCTAAAAGCCCCTTGTCCTTCTGTGACAAAAGCTCCTTGATTAATCTTCTGTGTCCGATATGGATACCGTCAAATTTTCCTATGGCAACAGCCGTATTCTTTTCCAGCCAAAAGTCCAAAGCTCCCGATATGATTTCCACCAGTCAGTCATTCCTTCCTTTATTCCTGATTCAAAAACATTTTTACCGGCTGATACCGTCCCTCTTCCCCATGGTAGGCATAAATGCCCGCAAAGCCCTCCTCCGGCCCGCAAAACCGCACAAAACGCCCTTCCTCATAGAGAAGCCCTTCCTCTGTCTGCTCAGGATAAAGCGCGTTTCCGTTCTTCAGAAGTCTCTCCCAGGAAGCCTTTACATGCAGGATGGGACAATCCCCAAAGACCTGCTCTACAGGCAGGAGGGCCTCCCCCAGCCTATCCTGGTCACGAAGCTCCTCCAGCCTGGCAAGGGTCAGCGCATCCCTCAACATAAACTGTCCCACTCTACTGCGCACCAGGCTTTTCATAGCCCCGCCGCAGCCCAGACTCTCGCCGATATCCGCGCACAGAGTTCTGATATAAGTGCCTTTAGAGCATACCACACGAAGCTTTACAACGGGCATATCCATCTCCAGGATTTCCATTTCCCTTATCTGCACCGGACGAGGCTTACGCTCTATCTCTCTGCCGGCTCTTGCCAGTTCATAAAGCTTCTTACCGTTTACCTTTAACGCCGAATACATGGGAGGAATCTGTGCATATTCACCCACAAAGGCCATGACCGCCTCCCGCACCTCCCCCTCGGAGGCCGCAACAAGCCTCTGCCGTAGAATCCGGCCCTCCATATCCTGCGTATCCGTGGAAACACCCAAAAGAAGCTCTGCTATATACTCCTTATCCTTGTCAGTCAGCATATCGCAGAGCTTGGTTCCACTGCCCAGACACACCGGAAGCACCCCTACCGCCTGAGGGTCCAGCGTCCCGGTATGACCGATTTTCTTTTGTTTTAAAATGCCGCGCAGCTTTGCCACCACATCGTGAGAGGTAAAACCCGCTTCCTTATAGACATTGATGATACCGTTATACATTACTCCTCCGCCTCCAGGAGCTGTTTTTCAATATGTAGGGAAAGATTATTAACACAGTCATGGAATGTCCCCTTCATGGTACAGCCTGCCGCCCGTACATGTCCGCCTCCTCCGAAATAAGCGGCCACCCTGGAAGCGTCCACCTTTGTATTGGTTCGCAGGCTTACTTTATATTCCAGCGTATCCGTCTCATACATAAAAATCGCACATTCTATTCCCTTAATATTGCGCAGCTGATTCACAATACCTTCAAAATCCTTCGGTGTCGCATTATAGAAATCCATCGTCTTTCGGTCTATTGCGCTGACAATGCATCGCCCTTCCATAAACCGTATACTCTCCATCAGCGCTCTTCCCATAATATGAGTCTGTACATAAGTTTTCTGATAAAAGGTCTCCTCAATCAATCTGGGAAAATCAAAGCCGTAGCTGATTAAATCAGCCGCTTTTCTCAAGGTATCCGGCGTTGTATTGGAATACTGGAATACGCCGGTATCATGAATCATGCCGATATAAATACTCATAGCGATATCCTTGTCCAGCAACGTCTTATCCATCAAATCATAAATCAATTCGCTGGTAGAACCTGTCTGAGGCATAATATAATTGATATCCCCGCCGCCGGGATTGCTGATATGGTGGTCAATATTAATTTTCTTTTTCGCAGACCGGTAATAGCAAAAAGCGTCTCCCATGCGCTCCGGCACCGTATCCAGAGCGAAGAACACATCGAAGCTCTCCTCCTCCGAAAAGACGCTGTCAATCTCGTCAAAGCCCCTTATCTCGCTGAATATCTTTGCGGGCTCTTCCAAAAGCACTCTGATTTGCGCCTCAGGAACACATTTCTGTAAATACCGGTTAAGCGCCAGACAGGCTCCCACACAGTCCCCGTCAGGACGGACATGTCCACTGATACCAATCCGCTTCGCACCCTGACATTCTTTCTTTAAATCCATCTTATCCTCCAACTATTCCCCTTGTTCCTCCTGCGAAAACGCCGTCCGGGCATTCTCCCGGTCATTCGCAATGACACTGTCAATCCTATGGGACATATTCACCCCATACTCAATGGACTGATCCATCACAAATGTAATCTCCGGGGTATTCCGCAGATTAATGGTTTTAGCCAATTCACGCTTCATAAAGCCCTCAGCGCTCTTCAGCCCCTGCAGGGTCTTTTGTCTTGCTTCCTCATCCCCCAGCACGCTAATCCATGCCTTACAGCTCTTTAAGTCAGGAGCAACCTCCACCGCCACCACACTTGTCCAGGGACTTATCCTGGGATCCTTAATCTCCCCCCGGATAATCTCTGCCAAAACGCGCTGTACCTCCCCGTTAATACGGGTATTCTTTACACTGTTCTTTCTCATGTCAACCTCCATGACGCCGCCAGGCCAGAGCTTCTTTACCGTCCACGCACAGTCCTTTTCTTCGCCGGGCTCCCTTGAATTATCGCGGTACCTCCACCATAATATAGGCCTCCACAATATCCAACTCCTGCATCTGGTCAAAGCCCTCGAACACCAAACCGCATTCAAAGCCTGCCTTTACTTCCTTTACATCATCCTTAAAACGCTTTAAGGATGCCAGCTCACCCTCAAATATCTGGTCGCCCTCACGGGTGATTCTCACCTTACAGTTCCTCTGGAATACACCGTCCAGCACATAGGAGCCTGCAATATTACCGATGGCGGAAGCCTTAAATATCTGGCGTACCTCCGCATGACCGATTACCTTTTCCTCAAATACAGGGTCAAGCATTCCCTTCATGGCCGCCTCAATATCCTCAATAGCCTGATAAATAACCTTATACAGTCTTACGTCAACGCCTTCCCGCTCGGCGGTCGTCTTTGCCGTCGCATCCGGTCTTACATTAAAGCCGATAATAATCGCGTTGGATGCGCTTGCCAGCGTTACATCCGACTCATTGATGGCGCCCACGCCTCCATGGATGCACTTTACCACCACTTCCTCGTTGGAAAGCTTCATCAGAGACTGCTTTACGGCCTCCACGCTGCCCTGTACATCAGCCTTTACTATCAGATTCAACTCCTTCAGATTGCCCTCCTGTATCTGGGAGAACAATTCATCCAGAGACATTCTGCCCTTGGTCTCCTCCAGCATCTTCTCCTTATTCTGAGCCATATAGGTCTCGGCATAATTCTTAGCCGTCTTATCATTGTCATGGGCAATAAAGACCTCACCGGCGCTGGGCACATCGGAAAGCCCCAGAATCTCCACCGGCGTAGAGGGACCTGCCTCCTTCACGCGCCTGCCCTTGTCATCTACCATAGCCCTTACCTTGCCGTGGCTGGCTCCTGCCGAAATGAAATCACCCACATGAAGCATACCCTTCTGCACCAGCACGGTAGCCACCGGGCCTCTTCCCTTATCCAGCTCCGCCTCAATCACAAGCCCTCTGGCCTTTCTCTTAGGATTAGCCTTTAACTCTAAAATATCCGCCGTCAACAAAATTGTCTCCAGCAAATCTTCGATACCCTCTCCCGACTTTGCAGATACCGGCACAAACTCCGTGCTTCCGCCCCAGTCGGTAGATATCAGCTCATACTCTGTCAACTCCTGCTTTACTCTGTCTATATTAGCGGAAGGCTTATCAATCTTATTTACAGCTACAATAATCTCAATCCCCGCAGCCTTCGCATGATTGATTGCTTCTATCGTCTGAGGCATTACTCCGTCATCCGCAGCTACCACCAGAATGGCAATATCCGTGGAATTAGCACCCCGCATACGCATCGCCGTAAAGGCTTCATGTCCGGGCGTATCCAGGAAGGTAATCTTTCTCTCTCCTACGGTTACGGTATAGGCGCCGATATGCTGGGTAATACCGCCGGCCTCCTTATCGGTGACATTGGTCTTACGAATGGCGTCCAGCAGGGAGGTTTTACCATGGTCTACATGACCCATAACACAGATAACCGGCGGTCTCTCCACCAGGTTTTCCGCATCCTCTTCCTCCTCCTTCAAAAGCTCCTCGATAACATCTACCTTGACCTCCTTTTCGCAGAGGATATCATATTCCATGGCAATATTTTCCGCATCCTCATAGGAAATCTCCTGGTTTACGGTGACAATCTTACCCTCCAAAAACAGCTTCTTTACAATGGCTGCAGGCTGCAGCTTCATTTTTTCCGCCAAATCCTTTATGGTAATCCTGTCCGGAAGTACAATCACCTTGATGACCTCCTCCGCAGTTTCTTCCTTGCGCTTTTCGGGCTTAATGAATCTGCCGGGTTTGTTCTTTAAGGTGTCCTCCTCCTCATAGATATAATCCTTTTTGGAGCGCTTATCCTTCTCCTGAGAAAGACGTCTCTTATCCTCCTCACGTTTCTTTTCTATATCCTTTGCAGGCGCTGCTTCCCCTGCAAAGCTCTTACTCTGCCTGTTGTCTCTGAACTGACCTCCCTGGCCCGGCCTTGCGCCGTCCCGGCCGCCAGCCATACCTCTGCGCTCTCCCTGAGGTCTTTGTCCCCCCTGAGGCCTTTGTCCTCCCTGGGGTCTCGGGCCTCCCTGACCGCCACGATTCTGATACTGTCCCGTAGTACCGCGCTCTCCCTGATTCTGAGGGCGTGAACCCTGAGCCGGACGGCCGTCGCGGTTTCTGAAGTTATTCTGTCCCCGGGTTTGACCTCCCCTGTCCTGACCGCGATTCTCCTGATACCGGTTTTCCTGATATCGATTCTCCCTGACAGGAGTCCCCGTCTGTACGGAAGCCGTCTGGGTTTCTCTCACCGGCTGTTCCTTTACCCGATTCTCCGAAGCTTTATTTTCTGCAGGCCTGGTTTCCGCACTCTGCCTCTCCGGCACATTATTTTCTGCCGCCTTTAGCTCTACGGCCTTATTCTCTGTCTTTTCCTGTGCCTGGCGCTTAGGCTGCTGCACCGGATGACTGGGACGCATTTCTACGCTGGGTGTAGGAGACGGAGGCGTCAATGGCTTAATCGGGCGCACCGGCGCCTGATTTCTGTTTCCATTATTATTATG
>JAMOZS010000043.1 GCA_023667765.1 Roseburia sp.
GCTTTGGAAACCCGCCGAGCAGCTGGAAATGACACAGGAACAGTGGAAGAAAATCAGTGAACGAATAAAGGCTGATTTAAAGTCTTTTACGAAGGCGGCAGCCGGCTCGGAAACGCTTCAGAAAAATCTGGAGGAAACAACCAGAGAACATTATGATTACAGCGCTATTCTGCGTCGCTTTATGACGATGGGTGAGGATATCACCGTAAATGACGAGGAATTCGATTATGTCTACTATATGTATGGTCTTACAACCTACGGGAATCTGCCGTTAGTGGAGCCTTTGGAGTATAAGGAAGCGTATAAGGTCAGGGAATTTGTGATTGCCATAGATACTTCGGCCTCCTGCCAGGGTTCGCTGGTGAGGGCATTTTTGCGGAAAACCTATTCTCTATTGAAAGAAACGGAGAATTTTTTTCATAAAGTCAATGTGCATATTATCCAGTGTGATAATGAGATACAGAGTGATGCCCGTATTACAAATGATGAGGATTTTGACAAGTTTATGAAATACGGAAAACTGAGCGGGTTTGGGGCTACGGATTTTCGGCCGGTGTTTGCTTATGTGGAACAGCTAAAAGAGCAGGGAGAGTTTGAGAATCTGAAGGGGTTGATTTATTTTACCGACGGTTATGGCATTTATCCCGAGCGAATGCCGGATTATGAAGTGGTTTTTGCTTTTTTGGAGGAGGACGAGCATCGTGGGCCGGTGCCGCCCTGGAGCATGAAGGTGATATTGGAGAGGGAAGAGCTGAATGAGGAGCCGGAGCAGGAAGAAATGTCAGAACCTCAGATTAAGGAGAAGAGATAGATGAATATCAGGCAGGCTAAGGAATATATTAAAAACTCTGTAAATTTATATCTTAAAAAGGATGAATTTGGAGAATATCAAGTGCCGGTGGTTCGGCAGCGCCCGATTTTTCTGCTGGGGGCGCCGGGTATCGGCAAGACGGCTGTTATGGAGCAGATAGCGCAGGAGATGGGTCTGGCGCTGGTGGCTTATTCCATGACCCATCATACAAGACAGTCCGCGCTGGGACTTCCCTTTATTACGCAAAAAAGATACGGAGGCGAGGAGTATCATGTTTCGGAGTATACCATGAGTGAAATTATAGCTTCTGTATATGATACCATGGAGCGCAGCGGTATGAAGGAGGGAATCCTGTTCCTGGATGAGATTAATTGTGTGTCGGAGACGCTGGCGCCCTCCATGCTGCAGTTTTTACAATATAAAGTTTTTGGCAGGCATCGGGTACCCGAAGGCTGGGTTATTGTGACGGCGGGGAACCCTCCTGAGTACAACAAATCTGTGCGGGAGTTTGACGTGGTTACCATGGACAGGCTTAAAACGCTGAGGGTAGAGCCGGATTATCGGATTTGGAGGGAATATGCTGTGGAACGGCAGGTACACAGCGCAATTTTAAACTATCTGGACTTGAAAAAGGATTCCTTTTATGTGATGGAAATGACTGCGGCGGGCAGAAGCTTTGTGACGGCCAGAGGCTGGGAGGATTTATCGGAGATACTCTATCTTTATGAGGAAGAACAGCTTTCGGTGGAGGAGAGCCTGGTAGGCCAATATTTGCATAATGAGCGGGTGGTAAAGGAGTTTACCGCCTATTATGACTTGTACAACAAATATAAGAGGGATTACCGTATTCAGGATATTTTGGAGGAGCGGCCCTCCGTACAGGCTATAGCCAGGGCAAAGGAAGCAGGCTTTGACGAGAGATTGTCTCTTCTTGGCATGCTGCTTGACAGAATGCAGGCCGATATGAAAGAAATCATGGAGACGGCCGCTTTCCTGACGGAGGTGAAGGCTCCTCTTAAGGCGATACAGGCAAAGACGACGGAGTCGGTGCCGCATATGCTGGATATTCAGGCGGAAGGCCGCAGAAAGCTTTTGCAGAATCTGAGGGAGGCAAATTCCCTTTCTGAGGAGGAACAGAGAAAGCAGCGCAGGGTTATCCGCTTTTTGGAGGAAGCCCGCAAGGAATTATATATATCGGATGCAGCGGCGGAGGGCGATTTATCGGAGGGACAGGCGGCCTTTGCCTGTCTGCAGAAAAAATACAATTCTGCGGTGGCCCGTTTGAAACAGGATACAGGGAAGGTGCAAAATCGGCTGCATGCGCTGTTTGTCTTTGCGGAGGAGGCCTTTGCCCAGGGAAATGAAATGCTGATTCTTGTGACGGAATTGACAGTGGGCAAAGCAAGCTCTCAATTCATTGCAACCTTTGGAAGCGAGGACTATAGCCGCCATAATAAAGAACTGATGCTCTCGGAACGACAGGCGGATATCAGGGAAGCGATAGAAGGACTTTCCCTTTCTATATGAGAAAAGTTTAAGCCCTCCCGGGGAGGGAGGCCAGACTGAGAGAAAGGCGTGGTTAGCAGCGTATGGCAATGGAAAAGCAGCAGATATTCCCTGTGGCAGGGGACAGCTTGTATTATATTGTGGAGAGAGAGCATGTGGTCATTACCGGCTGGTCGGGTCTTTCGAGTGAGTTGGAAATTCCCGGCTGCATTGCCGGAAGGCCGGTTACCGGAATTGGAAAGAAGGCATTTTTGAGTAAAAAGAATCTGCGGCAGATAAGCCTTCCCGATACCCTGGAGGAGGTGGGGGATTGGGCCTTTGCCTATTGTGATAATCTGGAGAGAGCGGAGCTGCCAGAGAGAAAGCTTTCCTTTGGCAAAACCGTTTTTTTGGAGTGTAGGAAACTGCGTTTCTTAAGAGTACGGCGGAAGGGAGAAGCCGTTGCCGCGCTGTTGGCAGCCGCTGTGACCATGTGTGACGCTTATTATCTGTTGGACACACAGGAGGCGGGAAACGGGGAGTGGCTGGAGAAATGGGACGCCCGGATGTTATCCGTGCTCCAGGAGGCTGACAGCGAGGGGTATTCCAGGCAGGTGCTCTGCGGCGAGGAGGATTATGGCAGCACAGACCTGAATGCATATCTTTCCCGTAAGCGCAAGGGCAAGGTGCGTCTGTTGCTGCTCAGGCTGCTGTATGCCGACGGATTGTCGCAGAAGGTGCGAGAGGAGATGGAGCATTACCTGCTGTCTCACACAAAGGGCTGCGAGAGTGAAGAAACCTGGCAGGTGATACTTGCAGAGCATGGGGAGGACCGTGCTTATTATGAGCTGTTTGCCAGGCTGGGGTGTCTTAGGGAGGAGAATCTGGAGGGGATTCTTCGGGATATCGGAGAGGCTTATCCCGAGATGAAGGCGTATTTTTTGCGCTATCGGGAGCAGCGTCTGGGCTATCAGGATTTTTTTGCCGGACTGGAGCTTTGATTTTTAACTTTTTCTTAATTTGAAGCTGGGGTTTTCCTTAATTTTCCATAGAATGATTGCGGGCGGAAAATTTATATGATATTCTTGAGAAAAGTTTAGCGATTATGAAACAATCAAAAGGAGTAGAAACAGTATGACATTGGAACAGGCAAGAGAAAAATTGGAAAAATATCATCAGGAGCAGGTGCTGAAATATTATGACGAATTAGACGAAGCACAGCGCAGGAAGCTGCTGGAGCAGATTGAGGCTACGGATATGAGCGTTCTGGAGAACTGTCGGCATAAGGAGGAGCTTGTAAAGCGCGGGGTGATTACTCCCCTGGCTGCTATGGAGCTGGACGAGATAGAAGAAAACAAGGAGAGCTTCACAGACGCCGGTCTGGAAGCAATCCGTGCAGGAAAGGTAGGGGCGGTACTGCTGGCAGGAGGAATGGGAACCCGGCTTGGCTCTGACAATCCGAAGGGGATGTACAACATAGGGCTAACCAGAGAACTCTATATTTTTGAGTGTCTGGTGAATAATTTGCTGGAGGTGGTAAAGCAGGCGGATACCTGGATACATTTATTTATCATGACCAGTGATAAAAATCATAGCATTACCATGGACTTTTTAAAGGAGCATGCTTATTTCGGCTACAGGGAGGAGTATATGCATTTCTTTAAACAGGAAATGGCGGCGGCTACCGATTATAACGGAAAGATTTATCTGGAGGAGAAGGGGAAGCTTGCAACTTCGCCCAACGGAAACGGCGGCTGGTTTATCTCTCTGAAAAGTAACGGACTGTTAGATTATGTGCATCAGGAAGGGATTCAGTGGATGAATGTGTTCGCAGTAGACAATGTGCTGCAGCGTATTGCAGACCCTTGCTTTATAGGGGCTGTACTTAAGAAGGACTGTGCGGTAGGTGCCAAGGTGGTGCGAAAGAGCGCTCCTGACGAAAAGGTCGGAGTAATGTGCCTGGAGGACGGAAAGCCCTCTATTGTGGAATATTATGATATGACTCAGGAACTGATGGACGCAAAGGACGAAAAGGGTGAGCCGGCCTATAATTTTGGCGTTATCCTAAATTACCTGTTCCGTCTGGAGGATTTGGAAAAAATGATGGCGGACTTGCCGCTTCATATTGTGGAAAGGAAGATACCGTATCTGGACGAGGCTGGAGAGCTGGTAAAGCCTGAGTCGCCCAACGGCTATAAGTACGAGAATCTGGTGCTGGATATGATTCATCAATTAGACGGCTGCCTGCCCTATGAGGTGGTTCGGGAAAAGGAGTTTGCGCCGGTTAAGAATCAAACGGGTGTGGACTCTGTCGAGAGCGCCAGGAGGCTGCTTCAGGAGAACGGCGTGGTATTGTAAGGTAATATGCTAAGGAAGGGCTGATTAAACCAGTCCTTCCTTAGAACCTCCGGCAGATGCACACGGATTTGCAGGAGAATTTGCCGCTTTGCGGCGCAAATCCGGTGCGGGAAACGCTTTAATCAGCGTTTCCCTAATAAAAGAAAGCGCGTGGTTCTACGGTTTGGGCTGAGAAAAGCAGAAGAAAGGAAAATTGTAAATTATGAAAATATTAGTGACAGGCGGTGCCGGCTTTATCGGCAGTCATACGGTAGTAGAGCTACAGCAGGCGGGTATGGAGGCTGTAGTTCTGGACAATCTGAGTAATTCCAGCGAGAAGTCTCTGGAGCGCGTAGAGGCTATTACGGGGAAGAAGGTTCCTTTCTATAAGGCGGATATTCTGGACAGGGAAGCCTTGGAAGAAATCTTTGCAAAGGAAAAGGTCGATGCGGTGATTCATTTCGCCGGTTTGAAGGCGGTGGCGGAATCGGTGGAAAAGCCATGGGAATATTATGAGAATAATATTGCGGGCACATTGACGCTGGTGGATGCGATGCGTAAGGCCGGTGTAAAGAATATCATTTTTTCCTCCAGTGCCACCGTGTATGGCAGCCCCGCATTTATTCCCATCACGGAGGAATGTCCAAAGGGTCAGTGTACCAATCCCTACGGCTGGACCAAATCCATGCTGGAGCAGATATTGTCGGATATCCAGAGGGCTGATTCGGAGTGGAATGTGATTCTTCTGCGCTATTTTAATCCTATCGGCGCACATCCCAGTGGAACCATGGGGGAGAATCCCAGCGGCATTCCCAATAATCTGATGCCTTATATCACCCAGGTGGCGGTGGGCAGGCGAAAGGAGCTGGGCGTATTTGGCAATGATTACAATACGCCGGACGGAACAGGAGTCCGTGACTATATTCATGTAGTAGATCTGGCAAGAGGGCATGTGAAGGCGTTAAAGAAAATCGAGGAAAATGCCGGCCTTAAGATTTATAATTTGGGCACAGGCGTGGGTTACAGTGTATTGGAACTTGTGAAGAACTTTGAACAGGCTACAGGAGTGAAAATCCCGTATTCCATCAAGCCCCGCAGGGCTGGCGATATTGATATGTGTTATGCGGACGCTTCTCTGGCAAAGAGAGAGCTGGGATGGGAAGCCGAATACGGCATTCAGGAAATGTGTGCGGATTCCTGGAGATGGCAGAAGAATAATCCCAACGGATACGAGGAGTAAACGGGAAATAAAAAGCGGTTCCTTCTGAGAGAAAGAGATTTCAGAGGGAACCGTTTTTGTGGGTCTAAGCGACATATAAATACATAAAGATAAAGTGGCAGACGCTGCCGCCCATGACAAACAGGTGGAATACCTCATGGGAGCCGAAGCCCTTATGCTTCGCGTTGAAGATAGGGAGTTTTAAAGCATAGATAATACCTCCGATGGTGTAAATGACGCCGCCTGCAAGCAGCCAGAGGAAGGCTGCCGTGGACAGGGAGTTTACAAGTCTGCCAAATACGGCTACCACCACCCATCCCATAGCGATATAAATGACCGAGGAAAACCATTTGGGGCAGGTGACCCAGCATGCCTTGATAAGCATACCGCCCAAAGCGATGCCCCAGACTACCGCTAAAAGGGTATATCCCAGCTGTCCGCCTAATACAATCAGGCATACAGGTGTATAGGAGCCTGCAATTAATACAAAAATCATCATATGGTCAATTTTTTTGAAGAATTTAAGCTTTTTTCCCTCCAGGTTTACCGAATGGTAGGTGGCGCTGGCGCCGTAAAGTAAAATCATGCTTGCCATAAAGATGGTCATGGCGGCAAAGTTAGCGCCGCCGGAGTGAATGCCGGCCTTTATCAGCAGGGGCACGGCGGCAAAAACCGCCATCATCATGGCAATAAAATGTGTGATAGCGCTTCCGGGTTCTCTAATTGTAATCTGCATATGTTTACCTCCCTTACAAAATACAATCTATTATCATAAATAGGATTTCCCAAATCATTTATATCATTCCGCAAAACATGACAAGAAATTAAAATAATTCATAACGTAGTATTCAAAACTATGTGATAATAAGGATGTTACTACAAGAAAATGTAAATGTCAATACATGTTGGAAATAAAAAAGAAGATTGGCAGGGGCCGCCTGCTAATCTTCTTCTATTACCTGAATTTCCAGATAGTCAAAATCAATGGTTTCTATAAAATTATCCTGCGTAAAGCGGGCCTTATCGTGGCGCTTGAATTCCCTGACTGTTTTATCCAGCCACATGGGCTTTCCCAAATCAAACTGATAACAGACGGCTTCCAGCGCCCGAAATATCTTGTGGGTGCGGGTATCCGCACTGTCATCCGCTATGCAGGTATCCTGCAGCATATGCGTATTCTTAAAGGTTCTGGCCCATAAACGAAACATTGTCGAATCTCCTGACATTCATAATGGGAATTTGCGGCTTTGCAGCGCAAATCCGGTGTGGGAAACACTATAATCAGCGTTTCTTCTATATTTTATGATATTTATCTTATGATATTTATTCTCTTATTTCAAGATTTTTTTTCAGGGGTGTGCCCGCAGCCGTGCAGTCAAAGGACATCTGCAGGAAGCATAATTCGGAAGGCGGAGGAATATATATATAGGGTGTGAAAAATTGCTGATTATTATTAAAAAAGGATTAATTTATTGTGAAAAATATACGTTATTCTGGCGCGATGTGGTATAATCATGTTTATAAAATAAGAAATATGCAGTTTAAAGGAGTTACAATGGAAATAAAAGCAGGAAATGGCGACGGTATTGACAGCTGGAACGAGGTCACATTGGTTTATCATGCCGCTTTACGGCAGGTTGAAACAAAGATGGAGATTTTAAATGATGAATTTCAGCATGTTCATCAGTATAATCCCATTGAACATATCAAAGCGCGTATTAAGACCCCGGAGAGTATCGTTAAGAAATTAAAAAGAAACGGATATGAGTCCACCATTGAAAATATGGTGAAGTACGTGAATGATATTGCAGGTATTCGTATTATTTGTTCCTTTACCTCCGACATATACCGCATTGTGGAAATGATAAGCGACCAGAAGGATATCCGGGTAATCGGGGTGAAGGATTATATTACATATCCCAAGGCAAGCGGCTACAAGAGCTATCATATGATTGTGACGGTGCCGGTCTATCTTTCAGACAGAATCGTAGATACAAAGGTGGAGATACAGATTCGTACGGTAGCCATGGATTTCTGGGCCAGCCTGGAGCATAAGATTCATTATAAATTTGAGGGGGATGCGCCGGAGCATATCAAGAGTGAGCTGATAGAATGCGCTAAAATGGTGGCGGATTTGGATGCCAGAATGCTTTCTCTGAATGATGAAGTGCTGTCCATCAGCCATAAAAAGATATTTGCGGAATAGTGTATTGGCGTAGTACAAAGCCCTGAAATGAGGAGTGCCCGAATACTTTTCAGTATTCGGGCTATTATGAAAAAATTTATCTATTATGCAATGAATAGCAGCAAAATCATTGAATAATTTAAATATATTATATCGGAAGAGTATGAATAAAATATGAATACAATGTAAAATAACGGTGAATTTTACAAAAAGAATGCCGTATTTTTCTATAAAGCATACATAATGCACAAAAGGATTATGCGAGGGAGAATGCCGATACTTGTCAGAAGCCGAAAAAAATGATAGAATAGAATAATTATAAAGGTTGCGGCAAGGTTGGACAGGGCACCGTATAGGTTCGGAGGAAAAACGATGGATACTTTTATGGAGAAGCTGGCGCACAGACTGTCAGCACAGGAAATGATTAAGGCAAATACTGCGGCAGAGGCAGAGGAATTGAATCAGTTAAAGAAGCAGGTAAGGGATTACCATGAATGTCTGAATCAGATGCAGAATCTGGTGAACGAGGGCACAGAACAGATACGAGGTCTTAAGAACGAGGAGACGGCAGGCTATCAGAAGCTGCAGGAGGAATTGGAGCTTTTGTTTGATGCGGTGGATGCCGCCGGAGAGAAAGCTTCCCGTCAGAGCCTTCAGGCGATAGAGGAATTAAAGCGTCTGGTGGATGAGAAGATGGGAAGTGTCGTACAGGAGGACGCTGATGCCGTCGCGAAAGGGGACGATTGGCAGCAGGAGTACGGGCTCTTGTTTGACGCAGTAGATGCCGCCGGGGAGAAAACCTCCCAACAGAACATTCAGGCCATAGAGTCGCTCAGACAGTTTATAGGCGAGAAGCTGGAGGAAATCAAGCACGCCGAAAACGGAGAGGAGGATGCAAAGCGCCAGGAAGAGCTTGGCATGCTTTTTGGCGCAATGGATGCGGCCGGAGAGAAAACCTCTCAGCAGAATATTCAGGCCATAGAGTCTCTGAAGCAGTTTATAAGCGAGAAGCTGGAGGAAATCGGACAGAAGGAAGACGAGGAGGAAGAAAAACGGCTGGAGGAGGAGCTGGGAAGGCTTTTCAGCGCCGTTAATGCATCCGGTGAGAGAACGGTCAGGCAGAACAGTCAGGAAATAGAGGAATTAAAGCAGTTTATCGGTGAGAAGGTGGAGGACGCCGGAAAGAGCCAGGAGAACCTGGAACAGCTCAAGCGCTTTATAGAGGCAAAGCTCAAGAGCCTTCAGGAGGATAAGGAGGCTTCCCGGCAGCTTGAGGAGACGATAACAGGCAAGATGGACGAGTCTCAGGAAAAGGTGCATAAGGAATGCGTAAAGGTGTACCGGAATGTGCAGGCGGCGATGTCGGAGGAGTTTGAGAAGCAGAACAATGAATCAGATTCCCGGATTAGCCAGTTGAAGCAGCGGCTGCAGATGGTTACCATCATAGCCGGTGTATCCGCAGGAGCGGCTGTGATTAGTCTGATTATACAGGTGATATCCTGTCTGCATATTATATAGCAGATTGAGAGAGAATACATGTAAAAAGCGGGTAAGCCCGTTTGCGAGTATCGGATTCGGGTAAGCGCGCCTGACGGGGTATGCCCGGGCGGACTGCGCCGGAAAACAGTTTGGTAACAGGAGAAGCCATAATGTCAAATAAGAAGAAGGAACTTTGGAAGCCGGGAAATATGCTTTATCCGCTGCCGGTGGTGATGGTGAGCATGGCGGACCGGGACGGCGGGTACAATATCATTACGATTGCCTGGGCCGGCACGGTATGTACGAATCCGCCCATGGTATCCATATCGGTACGTCCCGAGAGATATTCCTATCCGATATTGAAGGAAACCGGTGAATTCGTCATGAATCTGACCACCAGGGATTTGGTTTTTGCCACGGATTACTGCGGTGTTAAGAGCGGCAGGGAGACAGACAAATTTCGGGAAATGAAGCTGACGGCGCTGCCGGGGGCCCGGGTAAAAGCACCGTTAATCGGTGAAAGTCCGGTGAATCTGGAATGCAGGATTACGGAGAGGAAGCCTTTGGGTTCTCATGATATGTTTCTGGCGGAGATTGTGGCGGTTCATGCGGACGAGGCATATATGGATGAGCAGCGTAAATTTCATTTGGAAAAGGCCGAGCCTATTGTTTATTCTCACGGCGACTATCTGAGCTGCGGTGAGAAGCTGGGAAGCTTTGGCTATAGTATTAAGAAGAAATGATTGGGATGCATCAGGGGGGAGTTTGAAAGACTTCCCCTTTTATAAAGGAAGAATTACTTTACAAGCGAAATAAATACTGTTAGAATAGATGTGCTGTGTTTTTGGAATAAAAATAATTGTCGGAATTTTATATTATATAATTACCGATTCCCATATAGTGAAATAAGAGACAGATATACATGAAAAATAAAACCCTGCGTTACAGGAGACATAAAAAATTAAAAATTACATATATTAAATATACAATGCTTACATTGTTTTGCTGCCTGTTTTTTGTACAAGGCTATGTGCCTTTTGAGAAGGAGGGCGACAATTTTTTCCATGTGACAGTGAATGGTGTTGCAGTGGGCGATGTGGGTGATGCAAAAGAGGCGGAGCAGTTATTTATACAGGCCCGCCGGGAGGTTGCCCAGGAGGACAGCGAGTTGACCTTTATCAAGGCGGAGCTGGCTGTTACGGGAGAAGAGGTTCTCTGGGGAACTGTGGACGCTCAGGAGCAGGTGCAGTCCAAGATGGAGCAGATACTGCGAAAAGGCGTACAGAACACATTGCACCGTTCCTATACGGTGAAGGTAAATGAATATATGGTGAATCTCGCCAGCGCGGACGAGGTGCAGGCGCTGCTTCAGGCGGCCATAGATAAATATGACACCACGGGGAATTTTCGGGTGGAGTTGGTACACGATATGGCCAGAGAATTCAGCATTCTGACAGCCCAGGTGAATGGTGAGAGCAAAGAGGCACAGCAGCCCGAGGAAGGTATCGATTATCTGAATGCCGGTGTGGAGCTGGCTCTGGCCGGGGAGAGTGAGTCCGAGACTCCCGGGGAGTTGGATTTTTCGGATTATGCTTATGGTCTGCTGGATATGGATTTCTCGGAAAAGGTGGAGATTGTAGAGGCCTATCTTCCAGAGAGCCAGCTGACGTCCCTGGAGGCGGCCATTGAAGAAGTGGTTAAGGAACAGGAGACAGTCGGCGTCTATGAGGTAGTATCCGGCGATACGCTTTCGGAGATTGCGATTCGTTTGGACATCCCTATGGACAGAATCGTAGAGATGAACAAAGATTTGCTGGAGACGGAGAATTCACCTCTTCATATCGGGGACAAGCTGGTGATTACCGTGCCGGAACCCGAGCTGTCCGTGACCAGGACAGAACAGAATTATTATGAAGAGAGCTATGATGCGGATATTATTTATATTGACAATGACGCATGGTATACGTATGAGACCAAAGTGCATCAGTCGCCTTCTGCCGGTTTCCGCAGAGTGGTAGCGGATGAGTATTATCTGAATGATAAGCTTGTGTCCAGGCTGATATTGAAGGAAGAGGTAGTTATGGAGGCTGTTCCCAAGATTGTAGAGCGGGGTACAAAGATTCCTCCTACGTATATTAAACCGATTTCCGGCGGCCGTAAGACCTCGGGCTTTGGAAGAAGAGCAAGGCCCACAAAGGGAGCCAGCACTTATCATAAGGGCGTGGACTGGGCCGTTCCCACCGGTACGGCGGTTTATGCTTCCTGCGGTGGTACTGTGGAAAAGGCAGGCTGGGGAAGCGGCTATGGTTATGTGGTATATATCAACCATGAGGACGGCCGGCAGACCAGATACGGACATCTTTCCAAGGTATTGGTAAAGGCAGGACAGAGCGTAAAGCAGGGAGAAAAGATTGCCCTCAGCGGTAATACGGGTATTACCAGTGGCCCTCATCTGCATTTTGAAATCCTGATAGGAGGCAGGCAGGTGGATCCGCTGTCCTATTTGAACTAAAAGGGAGGGGATTTCCGAGGGCAGAACAGATGCAGAATGCACGTTCGGTTTACAAACATTGGAAAGCATGTTATGATTGCAGTTAAAGTGGTAAAGATTATAACCCGATAAGAGGTAACGATAAATGGAACAATATGCGATTAAAGGCGGGAATCCGCTGGTGGGTGAGGTGGAAATCGGAGGTGCAAAGAATGCTGCGCTCCCTATCCTTGTTGCGGCCATTATGACGGATGAAACCGTATATATAGACAATATGCCGGATATTTTTGATACAAATGTGCTTTTGAATGCGCTGCAGGGTATCGGTGTGATGGTGAAGCGCACCGATAGACACAGTGTCATTATCAATGGCGGAAATATTAACAGTCTGGTAATTGCGGACGAAAATATTAAGAGAATCAGAGCAGCCTATTATCCTACGGGAGCGCTTTTGGGGAAATATAAGGAGGCGCAGGTGCCTCTGCCCGGAGGCTGCGATATCGGCTGTAGAGCGATTGACCAGCACATCAAGGGCTTTAGGGCCCTGGGCGCAGAGGTAATAATAGAGCATGGGCTGTTTAAGACCAGAGCCGAGAAGCTTGTGGGAAGCCATATTTATATGGACTGTGTCAGTGTAGGCGCTACGATTAATGTCATGATGGCGGCGGCTCTGGCAGAGGGTGTTACGATTATTGAGAATGCGGCCAAGGAGCCTCATGTGGTGGATTTGGCGAACTTTTTAAACAGCATGGGCGCAAATATTAAGGGCGCAGGTACGGATTTGATTCGTATCAAGGGAGTGAATAAGCTTCATGGTACGGAGTATACGATTATCCCCGACCAGATTGAGGCGGGCACATTTATGTTTGCCGCCGCAGTCACGAAAGGAGACGTAACCGTGAAAAACGTGATTCCCAAGCATCTGGAATCCATTACGGCAAAATTGACCGAGATGGGCTGCGAGGTGGAAGAATCCGACGATTGTATGCGTGTGGTGGCTTCCAAACCTTTAAGGCCCACTCACGTAAAGACGCTGCCCTATCCGGGCTTCCCTACGGATATGCAGCCCCAGATTACGGTGGCGTTGGCGCTTTCCCAGGGTATGAGCATTGTCACGGATACGATTTTTGAGAATCGTTTTAAATATGTGGACGAATTGACCCGTATGGGAGCCAATATTAAAGTGGAGGCTTCCACGGCCATTATCGACGGAGTGGAGAAATATACGGGGGCCAGCATATCGGCGCCGGATTTAAGAGCAGGCGCGGCGCTTGTGACGGCGGCTCTGGCAGCGGAGGGAGTTACAATTGTGGATGATATCCATTATGTGCAGCGCGGCTATGAGGATTTCCATCTGAAGCTGCAGGCACTGGGCGCTCAGATTCAGATTCTGGAGAATCAGAGAGACTTGCAGAAATTTATGCTAAAGACAGGTTGAAGTTTTTGGTGAAAGGTAGTTGACAAGCAGGCGGCTTCATAGTATGTTAAAAATATAATAAAATAGTTTCTCTTATTCAGAGTGGTGGAGATACATAGGATCGATGAAGCCACGGCAACCCCTAGAGACAGGAAGGTGCCCCCCTGAGCGAGTATATCCTGTTTAGACAGGTCGAACAATAAGAGGATTTGGTTGATGGTTGATTAAGTCCGCTTGATTGTAGGCGGACTTTTTTGTGTCAGCGTTGCGGCACAAAGAGATTGATACATAAAAGGCAGCGCAGAAAAGAGGACAGTATGGACAAAAGATTATTTACTTCGGAATCAGTAACAGAGGGACATCCCGATAAGATTTGCGATGCGGTTTCGGACGCAGTTCTGGATGCTTTGATGGAGCAGGACCCCTATAGCCGTGTGGCCTGCGAAACCTGTACCAATACCGGTTTTGTGCTGGTGATGGGAGAGATTACGACCAAGGCGAATATTGATATTTCGGCAATCGTGAGAAAGACGGTGACGGAAATCGGTTATGATTCCTCCGAGAAGGGCTTTGACGGAAATACCTGTGCCGTAATGGTATCCCTGGACAAGCAGTCTGCTGATATTGCCATGGGTGTGGACAGAGCGCTGGAGGCAAGGGAATCCGCCATGAGTGATGAGCAGCTGGATGCAATTGGCGCCGGTGACCAAGGGATGATGTTCGGCTATGCCACCAATGAGACCCCGGAGTTGATGCCCTATCCGATTTCTCTGGCGCACCGGCTGACCAGACAGCTGACGAAGGTGCGTAAGGACGGTATTCTTCCTTATTTGAGGCCTGACGGAAAAAGTCAGGTGTCTGTGGAGTATGATGAGAACGGAAAGCCGTTCCGCCTGGAGGCGGTTGTTCTGTCCTCGCAGCATGATGAGCAGGTGAGTCAGGAGCAGATTCACAGGGATATTAAAAAATATGTATTGGATGAGATTCTGCCTAAGGATATGATAGATGAACAGACCAAAATCTTTATCAATCCTACGGGACGCTTTGTAATCGGCGGCCCCAACGGGGACAGCGGTCTTACCGGGCGCAAGATTATTGTGGATACCTACGGCGGATATGCCCGTCACGGCGGCGGCGCATTTTCCGGGAAGGATTGCACGAAGGTAGACAGAAGTGCAGCCTATGCGGCGCGTTATGCGGCTAAGAATATTGTCGCGGCCGGATTAGCGGAAAGATGTGAGATTCAGCTCTCCTATGCGATTGGGGTGGCGCATCCTACCTCCATTATGGTAGATACCTTCGGCACTGGGAAGCTCGCTGACGAGAAGCTGGTAGAAATCATTCGGAAGCATTTTGATTTCAGACCCGCCGGTATCATCAAAATGTTGGATTTGCGCAGGCCTATCTATAAGCAGACGGCAAGCTACGGGCATTTCGGACGTACAGATATAGACCTGCCCTGGGAAAAGACGGATAAGGAAGAGATGCTTAGGAGTTATCTGTAGCATAGCGGTCGGATAAGCGTAGAGATGAAGGCAAAGGGGCGTCATTATGGCATTTGCACATTTACATGTACATACGGAGTACTCTCTGTTGGACGGTTCTAATAAGATAAAAGAATATGTGGCAAGAGTGAAGGAACTGGGCATGGACAGCGCGGCAATTACGGATCATGGCGTCATGTACGGTGTGATTGACTTTTATAAGGAAGCCAGAGCGGCGGGGATTAAGCCGATTCTGGGCTGTGAGGTCTATGTGGCGCCCAACTCCCGCTTTGACAAGGAACTCACGGGAGGAGAGGAGCGCTACCATCATCTGGTGCTTCTGGCCGAGAACAATCAGGGTTATGCCAATCTCATGAAGATTGTCAGCAAGGGCTTTACGGAGGGCTATTATTATAAGCCCCGGGTGGATATGGAGGTGCTTCGCAAATACCATGAAGGGATTATCGCTCTGTCCGCCTGTCTGGCAGGGGAAGTGCCCCGCTATATTGTGAAGGGGCTTCTGGATGAAGCCCGCAAATGTGCCAGGAAGTATGAGGATTGCTTCGGAAAGGGCAATTATTTTCTGGAGCTGCAGGACCATGGCATTCCGGAGCAGAGGCTGGTGAACACGGAGCTTTTGAAGATGAGCCGGGAGCTGGACATTCCTCTGGTGGCAACCAATGATGTGCATTATACCTATGAGGAGGACGCGGAGCCTCATGACATTCTGCTGTGTTTGCAGACCGCCAAGCTTTTGAAGGACGAAAACCGCATGCGCTATGAGGGCGGCCAGTATTTTGTGAAAAGCGAGGAGGAGATGAAGGGCCTGTTCCCCTATGCCTGGGAGGCGGTGGAAAATACTCAGCGTATTGCGGACAGGTGTCAGGTGGAAATCGAGTTCGGCGTAACGAAGCTCCCCAAATATGAAGTGCCGGAGGGTTATGATTCCTGGACCTATTTGAACAAGCTCTGCGACGATGGGTTAGAGGAACGGTATGGGAAGATGGCGGCTGAGGGGGAAAGTCTGAATGCGCTTCCTGCGGGAGAGACCGGTCAGACCCTGCGGGAGCGGTTGGATTATGAGCTTTCGATTATCCGCACCATGGGGTATGTGGATTATTTTTTGATTGTCTGGGATTTCATCAATTATGCCAGACAGAACGGGATACCGGTAGGGCCGGGGCGGGGTTCCGGAGCGGGCAGTATCGCGGCATATTGTCTTAAAATTACCAATATTGACCCTATCCGGTATCATCTGCTTTTCGAGCGTTTTCTGAATCCGGAGCGGGTGTCCATGCCGGATATTGACATTGATTTCTGTTTTGAGAGGCGGCAGGAGGTGATTGATTATGTGAGCCGCAAATACGGCCATGATAAAGTGGTGCAGATTGTTACCTTCGGTACGCTTGCAGCCAAGGGTGTGATTCGGGATGTGGGGCGCGTGATGGATTTGCCCTATGCCTATGTGGATTCCATTGCCAAGATGGTACCCAATGAGCTGAATATTACGTTGGAACGGGCGCTGGAGCTGAATCCCGAATTCAGGAAGCTGTATCAGGAGGACGAACAGGTACATTACCTGATAGATATGTGCAAGAGGCTGGAGGGACTTCCCCGCCATACCTCCATGCATGCGGCAGGCGTTGTCATCTGTCAGAAGTCGGCGGATGAATTTGTCCCGCTATCCAGGGGAAGCGACGGCTCGATTACCACGCAATATACCATGACCACGCTGGAGGAGCTGGGGCTTTTAAAAATGGATTTTCTGGGCCTCAGGACTTTGACTGTGATACATGACGCTGTGGAATTTATCGAGAAGAGCCATGGCTTTCATCTGGATGTGGATGAAATTGATTATGAGGACAAAAAGGTGCTGGCCTCTATTGGAACAGGCAGGACGGACGGTGTATTCCAGCTGGAAAGCGGAGGAATGAAGAGCTTTATGAAGGAGCTGCGCCCTCAGAGCCTGGAGGATATTATTGCGGGAATTTCCCTGTATCGTCCCGGCCCGATGGATTTCATTCCCAAATATATTCGGGGAAAGAATCAGCATGATACCGTCACCTATTCCTGTCCGCAGCTGGAGCCCATTTTAAAGCCTACCTATGGCTGTATCGTTTATCAGGAGCAGGTGATGCAGATTGTGCGCGACCTGGGAGGTTATACGCTGGGGCGAAGCGATTTGGTGCGCCGTGCCATGAGTAAGAAGAAACAGTCCGTCATGGAGAAGGAGCGGGCCAATTTCGTATTCGGTAATCCCGAGGAAGGAGTGCCGGGCTGTATTGCTAACGGAATCAGCGAAGAGGTGGCAGGACAGATATTTGAGGATATGATGGACTTCGCCAAGTATGCCTTTAATAAATCCCATGCGGCCTGTTATGCGGTGGTGGCTTATCAGACTGCCTATCTGAAATATTATTATCCTGTGGAATTTATGGCGGCGCTTCTGACCTCCGTGATAGACAATTCCAAAAAGGTGTCGGAATATATTCTGACCTGCCGTAATATGGGGATTGAGATTCTGCCGCCGGATATCAATCAGGGCGAGGCGGGCTTTTCCGTGAAGGACGGGTGTATTCGTTATGCGCTCACTGCCATCAAGAGTGTGGGACGTCCGGTAATCGACAGTATTGTACAGGAGAGAAAAGAGAGAGGTGCGTTTGGGAATCTGAAGGATTTTATCACCCGTATGGCGGACAAGGATCTGAATAAACGTGCCGTGGAAAACTTTATCAAGGCCGGAGCACTGGACAGCCTGGGAGGCACGCGTAAGCAGTTCATGAGTGTCTACGGACAAATCATGGAGCGCATTGTGAAGGACAAAAAAAATAATATGGCCGGACAGTTGACTCTGTTCGATATTGCATCGGAGGAGAATCGGGAGGAATTTGATATCCGAATGCCGGATGTGGGAGAATATGATAAAGAAATGCTTCTGGCCTTTGAAAAGGAGGTTCTGGGCATTTATATCAGCGGTCATCCCATGGAGGAATACCGGGATTTGTGGCAGAAGTATATTACCCATACCACCAATGATTTTATGCTGGACGAGGAGACAGGAGAGCCTCATGTGCCGGATCAGATTTCTGCGGTTATCGGCGGTATGATTGTGGATAAAAAGATTAAATATACAAAGAATGATAAGGTAATGGCGTTTCTGAATCTGGAGGATTTGGTGGGAAATGTGGAGGTAGTGGTTTTCCCGGGAGATTATGAGCGCTATGGGAATCTGTTGATGGAGGAGGCAAAGGTCTTTATCCGGGGAAGAGCCTCGGTGGAGGAGGATAAGGACGGAAAACTGATTTGCGAGAAGATTGTGAGCTTTGAGGAGGCTTCTTTGGGAGGAGATATTTTCCGAAGGGGACAGGCTCTGGGAAGCGGCGGCAGAGCCACGAAGCCGGGGAATGGACGGCGGACTGGGAACCCGGCTCAGAACCAGGCGCTGAACAAGCTGCCGGAAGGGGTATGGCTGCAATTTGAGGAGATTCAGGCGTATGAGAGCAGAGAACAGGAGCTGTTGGCTGCGCTGGCGGATTCGGACGGGAAGGATGATGTGGTTATCTATATTAAGAAGCCACGCAGCATTAAGGTACTGCCCCCCAATCTGCGAGTCCATGCGGACGAAGCTTTGAGAGGTCGGTTAAATGCGCTTCTTGGCGAGGAAAATGTGAAATTCCGGGTAAAAGCTATTGAAAACAGTAAAAAAATGGATTAGAATAAAAAGCTGAGGACATTACACTGATTTTAGGAGGTAATATCATGGCAAAGGAAATCAAAACAATCGGCGTTTTGACAAGCGGCGGGGATGCGCCCGGCATGAATGCAGCGATTCGTGCGGTGGTTCGTACTGCGCTTGCAAGAGATATCAAGGTAAAGGGAATTAAAAAGGGCTATCAGGGTCTGCTGAATGAAGAAATCGTAGACATGCAGGCGAGAGATGTTTCCGATATTATTCAAAGAGGCGGTACTATCCTGGGGACGGCCCGTTGCATGGAGTTTAAGACGAAGGAAGGGCAGCAGAAGGGCGCTGATATCTGTAAAAAGCATGGTATTGACGGGATTGTTGTAATCGGCGGCGACGGCTCCTATAGAGGCGCACAGGCATTATCCAGACTGGGAATTAATACGATTGGGCTGCCGGGAACGATTGATTTGGATATTTCCTGCACGGAATATACCATTGGTTTTGATACGGCTGTGAATACGGCGATGCAGGCTATTGATAAAGTAAAGGATACCTCCTCCTCTCATGAGAGATGCAGTATTATTGAAGTAATGGGGCGTGACGCCGGTTATATTGCACTGTGGTGCGGCATTGCCAATGGTGCGGAGGACATTTTGCTCCCTGAAAAATACGATTACAATGAGCAGAAGATTATCAATAATATTATCGAGAGCCGTAAGAAGGGTAAGACGCATCATATTATTATTAATGCGGAGGGCATCGGACATTCTGTATCTATGGCGAAGCGAATTGAGGCGGCAACCGGTATTGAGACCCGTGCCACTATTCTGGGATATATGCAGCGTGGAGGAAGGCCCAGTGCGAAGGATCGTTATTATGCGTCCATTATGGGAGCGAATGCGGTAGATATCCTGCTGCAGGGCAAGACCAATCGGGTAGTGGGTTATCAGCACGGAGAGTTTGTGGATTTCGACATTGAAGATGCTTTAAACATGGTAAAGAGTGTAAGCGAGCGGGAATATGAAGTGGCGCATCTCTTATCCGTATAATTGTTATAGAGATTTATGGGGCGGCTATATCCTATCAGGGGTTTAACCGCCTTTTTATATCATAGGAAATACTGCGATGCTGTGAAGGACTAAAGGATATAAATTTCCTATGATATAAAAACAGGATGCGCATCCATGCGAATGGAAATATGCTGCATCCATAGACCACAAATGTGCAGAAAGCAGCACAGAAATGAGGAAAATATGATAACCAGTGTGGCAAATGCCAGGGTGAAGCAGATAGTGCTCTGGCAGAACAAGGCCAGGGAGCGCCGCAAAGACAGGGTATTTCTGGCGGAGGGGCTTAGAATGTGCGAGGAGGCGGAGGCCTCTTTGATGTTGGAGGTCTATCTGACGCAGGACATGGTGGCAAAAGCCAGGGAAATCCCATTATTATGGAAGAAACTCCAGCAGAAGGGCTATGAGCTGGTGACAGACGAGGTTTTTGCAAAGATGTCGGACACCCGGAGCCCCCAGGGAATCTTGAGCGTGCTGCGGCAGCCGGAGTATGACCTGGAAGAATTATTAAAGGCGCCTAACCCCCTGTTTCTTGTGACGGAGGGGCTTCAGGACCCGGGTAATCTGGGGACTATCCTGCGAACCGGTGAAGGAGCTGGTATAACAGGTGTTATTATGGATAAGAATACGGTAGATATTTTTAACCCCAAAACGATTCGTTCTACAATGGGTTCTGTTTTTCGGGTGCCCTTTGTGTATGTGGAGCATTTAGGGGAGACCATACGCCGGCTGCATGAGCTCGGAGTACATACCTACGCGGCGCATTTAAAAGGGAAACAATCTTATCAGACAAAGACATTTAAGGGCCCTACCGCTTTTCTCATAGGAAATGAGGGGAACGGTCTTTCCCGGGAAACAGCGGATTTGGCAGAGGAGTATATAAAAATACCCATGGAGGGCAGAGTGGAGTCTCTGAATGCCGCAATAGCAGCGGCGCTGCTTATGTATGAGGCGCACAGGCAGAGGCATGAAACGATAAAATAACGCGTCCTTGTGAGAGCATTATAGGAGAGGCAGGGAACAGTGCGGGAATGGAGGAGAAAGTATATGAAGCTTGGATTTATTGGACTGGGAAATATGGCGACGGCTATGATGGAGGGGATGTTGGCCAGGGGAATGGCTAGACCCCAGGATATTTTGGGCTATGCCAGAACAGAAGCCACAAGAGAAAAAGTTAAAAGCAAATATAACATAACAATTGCTACTGATAACGCAGAGGTGGCAAAGAAGGCGGATATTCTCTTCCTGGCGGTAAAACCCAATCTGTTGAAGGAGGTTTTGGAGGAAATCAGGGAGGCGCTTACACCGGATACGGTTGTGGTCAGTATTGCCGCAGGTAAATCATTGGCTTTTCTGGAGGAGGGGCTGGGAAGAGAGGGCTGCAAAATTGTGCGCTGCATGCCAAATACACCGGCTTTGGTGTTGGAAGGATGCACAGGTGTCTGTGCCAATCATAATGTAAAGAAGGAGGAGCTGAACCGGGTATTGGAGCTGCTTGGCTCCTTCGGAAGGGCTGAGGTTGTATCGGAGAGCCTGATGGATGTAGTGGTAGGCATAAGCGGCAGTTCGCCTGCCTATGTATTTATGTTTATTGAAGCGATGGCGGATGCGGCGGTAGCGGCCGGTATGGCAAGGGCCCAGGCCTATGAATTTGCGGCGCAGTCGGTGCTTGGGAGCGCGAAGCTTCTTTTGGAAACAGGAAAGCATCCCGGTGAATTAAAGGATATGGTGTGTTCTCCCGGCGGCACCACCATACAGGCAGTCAAAGTATTGGAGGATAAGGGAATGCGCGCTGCAGTAATGGGAGCTGTGGAGGCCTGTATCGAGAAGTCGAGAACTCTGTAATATACATGAATTATATCATATACATGAATTATAAAATTGAAAACTTGACAAAAGGCATTGTTTCTGCTATCATACACTTCACAATATAAAAATGTAACAAAGTTGTAATATTTTAGTTACAAAGGTGATACAATTTCAGCAGATGGAATTTCATTAACTGTTATGCACATGTGATGGTGCAGGATGGGAGAGAAAAATGACAAGAAGCAGAATGCTGTCTGTAATCAGCAGTCTTATGGCTGTGGTGATTATGGTGATGTCAATGGATATTACCGTGCAGGCAGGAAAGAATGAGAATTGCCTGAGTGAATTAAATGGTGGCGTTGCGTCGGTACTGGAGTCTGGAAATGCAAATGCGGCGGAGCTGATAAACGCTACGGCAATGGAGTTGAATTTGAGCCTTACAAAGGAAGAAGATGAAAAATCTCTTGTGATGGCAAATGTAAAAAATGCTTTAAATGTAAGGAGCGATGCCAACGAGGACGCAGACAAGGTCGGTAAGCTGTACAAGGATTGCGGCGGTACCATTATTGAGAGAAAGAATGGCTGGACGAAGCTGCAGTCGGGGAATATAATCGGCTGGGCCAAGGATGAATATCTGTTGTTTGACGAAGAGGCGGAGGCGCTGGCCAATGATGTCGGTAAGATGATTGCCACTATCGATTCGGACGCTTTAAGGGTGCGTAAGGAGCCTGACGGCGAGGCAGAGGTTTACGGTATGTTTCCGAAGGGTGAAATAGTGGAGGTGCTAAACAGCGATAATCAGGATTGGATATGTGTGGATTACGAGGGAGCCGACGGTTATGTGTCCTCGGAATTCGTGACACTGACTTTCCAGATAGACGCAGGCGAGACTCTGGAGGAAATCCAGGCCAGAGAGGAAGCCGAGCGGGAAGCAAAACGACATGTAAATTACGGTGAATACACGACGGATGCGGATACCACTTTGCTGTTGGCGGCATTGATTCAGTGTGAGGCCGGCGGCGAGAGCTATGAAGGCCAGGTGGCGGTCGGCGCGGTGGTTATGAACCGTGTGAGAAGTGCGGCTTATCCGGATACGGTGCATGGCGTAATATATGCATCCGGACAGTTTACACCCGCCATGAACGGTAAATTAAATAAGGTGTATGAGTCGGGCAAGATTAGCGAGAGCTGTATCAGGGCTGCGGAGGATGCATTGTCCGGTACGTCAAACGTAGGCGATTTGACCCATTTTCGCAGGAACAATGGCCGAGACGGTATTGTGATTGGAAATCATGTTTTCTATTAATATAGAAAAGAAAACAGTTGAAAATGAAACAGGAAAACAGAATATAGAATAAAATAATTCAATCAGGCAGAAACGGCAGTCAGCTTTTTAAAGGCAGGCTGCCGTTTTTATGGGCAATCCTTTGTTTCTTTCTTTTTATCCTCATTTTCATCTTCAGAGTAAAAGGAGACAGGCACGTTAGGGCTTCGTATCGTGCGTATAAAATCGTTGCGAAAAAGCATAATCTGTAGTAAACTATGAATACGTTAAAGAAAAGTATCGGTAACAGAAAAACCGCTAAAAATAGTAAGGGAGTGATTTCTTTATGGATGTAATGATTTGGCTGGGAATTTTAATAGTGGCTATCATTGTAGAAGTTATTACATTGGGACTTACAAGTATCTGGTTTGCAGGAGGCGCTCTGGTGGCAGTAATTGCGGCGGCCCTGGGGGCGCCCGTTATCGTCCAGCTGCTTTTGTTCT
>JAMOZS010000044.1 GCA_023667765.1 Roseburia sp.
ACATGCAGCCCTCCGATGTGCGCAGTATGTGCTGTCGTCTGAGACTGGATTTGCGCGAGCTGCGCAAAAAGACGGGAGGCTTCTTCGGCTCCGGCGAGAGTACCGGAAGCGTGGGCGTGGTAACGATTAATATGCCGAGAATCGCCTATCTGTCTGCCAATAAGGACGAGTTTTATACAAGATTGAATCATATGATGGATATTGCGGCCCGCTCGTTAAAAATCAAGAGGGGTGTGATTTCCAGGCTGCTGGAGGAGGGGCTTTATCCTTACACGAAGAGATATCTGGGTACCTTCGACAATCATTTTTCCACTATCGGATTGATTGGCATGAATGAGGTAGGACTGAATGCAAACTGGCTGAGAGCCGATATGAGCGACAGAAGAACCCAGGAATTTACCAAAGAAGTGTTGAATCATATGCGCAGCCGTCTTTCCGATTATCAGGAGCAATACGGCGATTTGTATAATCTGGAAGCAACTCCCGCGGAGAGTACGACTTATCGTCTGGCCAAGCATGATAAAAAGGAATTCCCGATGATTCGGACGGCCGGCAAGGAAGGCGATACGCCTTATTATACGAATTCCTCACATCTGCCGGTGGATTATACCGTTGATATTTTTGATGCGCTGGACATTCAGGACGAGTTGCAGACCCTGTATACCTCGGGCACCGTATTTCATGCGTTTCTGGGGGAGAAGCTTCCCGACTGGAAGGCTGCGGCTTCGCTGGTTCGCAAAATTGCCACAAATTATAAGCTGCCTTATTATACCCTGTCTCCCACTTATTCTATCTGTAGACAGCATGGCTATCTGGCGGGAGAAGTGAAGATATGTCCTCATTGTCATGCAAAGACAGAGGTATACAGCCGTATTACCGGCTATTATCGTCCGGTACAGAACTGGAATGACGGTAAGCTTCAGGAGTATGCTAACCGCAGGGAGTATGATATTGCAAATTCTGTGCTGAAGCGTCCCGCAAGAAGCGTTGTGACGCTGACCGGTTTGGCACAGGAGGTACAGGTGAGCGTGGAAGCGCCTCATAATGTGAAATATCTTTTTACCACAAAGACCTGTCCGAACTGTAAGCTTGCAAAAGAGTATCTAAAGGATGTGAAATATGTCCCGATTGACGCAGAGGAGAATACAGAGCTGGCGAACAGCTATGGCGTGATGCAGGCTCCCACGCTGGTGATAGTGGATGGGGACAGTTATAAGAAATATGCGAACGCATCGAATATTAAAAAATATGCCGAGCAGCTGCAGGCGGTCTGTCAATAGTCCGGCCGGGAGCAGGAGACTCGGGAAACGAGGATAAGATTAAGATGATTCAGAAGCTGATTGCAAAGATAAAAGAAACAAATGCGCCTATTGTGGTAGGCCTCGACCCCATGCTGAAGTATATTCCCTCCCATATACAGAAGGCGGCTTTTGCCGAATTCGGAGAGACGCTGGAAGGAGCGGCGGAGGCTGTCTGGCAGTATAATAAAGGAATTGTGGACGCCATATGGGACCTGATACCGGCGGTAAAGCCTCAGATTGCCATGTATGAACAGTTTGGGCTTCCGGGACTTATGACTTTTAAGAAAACAGTAGATTATTGTAAGGAAAAGGGTCTGGTGGTAATCGCCGATGTGAAGCGCGGAGATATCGGTTCTACTTCCGAGGCCTATGCAGCGGGCCATCTGGGGAAGGTGCAGATAGGCAGCAGTTTCTGCTATGGCTTTGACGAGGATTTTGCAACGGTTAATCCCTATCTGGGAAGCGACGGTATCAATCCCTTTATAAAGATATGTAAGGAAGAGAAGAAGGGAATTTTTGTCCTGGTAAAGACGTCTAACCCTTCCAGCGGAGAATTTCAGGACCGTCTGATAGACGGGAAACCTTTATATGAGATAGTCGGGGAACAAGTTGACAGATGGGGCGCAGAGTGCATGGGCGATACCTATAGCTATGTGGGCGCAGTAGTAGGCGCTACTTATCCCGAGCAGGGAAAGCTTCTCAGAAAGGTAATGCCGAAAGCCTTTATTCTGGTGCCAGGTTACGGAGCCCAGGGAGGCAAAGGCGCTGATTTGGTACATTTCTTTAACAAAGACGGATTGGGAGCCATTATCAATTCCTCCCGGGGTATTATCGCAGCCTATCAGCAGGAGAAATACAGTAAGTATGGGGAGCAGGCATATGGGGAGGCTTCCAGAGCGGCGGTGCTGGATATGAGAGAGGATATTGCACAGGCGCTGGCTTAAAAATACATTTTTTCAAAATCGGCGGTGGGCATAGGCCTTGCGAAGTAATAACCCTGGAAGATATCGCAGCCGGCCTGTGTCAGGTAGTCTACTTGCTCGCTTGTCTCCACACCCTCTGAGACCACCGATAATCCCAGCTGCTTAGACATGGCAATCACCATATTCATAATGGTTCGGCTGCGCTCTCTGTTGATTGTGTCGCTCAGAAAGCCCATATCCAGCTTCAGAACATCCACATCGATATCTTTGAGTGTGTTCAGGGAGGAGTAACCGCTCCCGAAGTCGTCAATTTCAATATGGAAGCCATATGTTCGGAGCCGTTCCAGGAGGCTGAACTGATTCTTCAACTCCGACATCAGAGCGGTCTCCGTAATCTCAAGCTTTAAATTTTCGGGGCGAATGCCATATTGCTCTACTAATCCGGTAAAGGTTTTATAAATATCTATGTAGTAAAAGTCTTTCGGGGAGATGTTGACGGAGATATGTAAATCCTCCCGTCCCTGTTCCTTCCATTCTTTTAACTTTTTGCAGGCAAGCTCCCAGACATATCTGTCCAGCCGATGAATAAAGCCTGTTTTTTCAAATACAGGTATAAAGTCGCCCGGAGGTACAAGCCCTCTTCCGGGATGCAGCCATCGAACCAGAGCCTCCGCCCCCAGAATCTTCTGATTGACGGAAATTTGGGGCTGCAGATAAATCTGGAATTGCCCCTCCTCAATGGCCTGGTCAAATTCGCTTATCATTTTCTTTTCATTGTGTATTTTACTACCCAAATCATTATCGTAATAAGCGATAATCTGCTGGTAATTGTCTTTGATTCGCCTGATTGCCATAAAAGCTCTGTCACACAGGACGGCAATCTCCGAATCGGGATCCGTCACCCTGTATACACCCACATGCATATGCATGCGGTATACGCTGTTTGTAGCCAGCATACAAATTTCATGGATACATTTCTCGAATATCTCGGGATGAAAATTTTCTGCGCGAATACACATTGCAAAGTGGTCGGAGCCCAGTCTCCCGAAGGCAGATTCGGCCTTGGCCTCCGCGCGCATAAATTCAGCGGTCTTTTTCAGAATCTCATCGCCCTTTTCCGTTCCGAACAGGTCGTTAATCAGCTTAAAATCCTTGATATCGGAGCAGATGATAAAATGCTCTATATCGGGTTCTCTGCAAAGGATATTCCTCACGGCGTCAAAAAATCCTTCCCGATTATAGATGCCTGTCAGGGAATCGTGTTTCGCCCGATAGCGCTCTCGTTCTAATTCCAGCATATTTTCCGTGCGGTCGTCAATGGAGAAGAAGCAGCCTAAATAATTGTTACGCTTATCCTTCAAAGGATGGAAGCCCACGTCATAATAACGGATATGCTCCTTCGAGCCCCGTTTTTCCTGCCAGCTGTATTCATCTATTTCTTTGACGCTTCTGCCGTCAAGCCATTCTGTAAAGGTGTTTTCCAGAAGGCCTGGATTCTCTTCCGCCTGGAAGAGCTTTAAAGCAACCTGATTAGCGTAGATACATTTGCCCTCACAGTCAAAGCAGACAATACCGTTATCCATTCCGGCGATAGAGAAGGACAGAAGCTTCGCCACGATATCTCTGGGGACATAGAACAGCGTAAAGTAGCAGATGGAGATTGCCAATGCGCTATAGACAATGGGTGAAATATCAAAAGCCGTGATGTCCGTAAAACGATATCCGATATTTACGGCCAATATACATAAGAAGCACAATAATATCATTTCATATTTGCGCCGATAGAGCTTTATGGTACAGCATGCCTTAAAAAGCAGGCTCATGACCACCAGCAGAACGATGGCATATACATAGGCCAGATGAAAAGCATACATGGGATATTTGGGGCTTACGAGATAGACTTTGCGGCCGTCTATAAGCGTCGGACTGCCGGTAAAGACATGATGGCTCCAGACATTGAGAAGCATGGAGAGCGTATCAATCGTTGCTCCGCCTATAATTATCGCATGTCCCCAAAGGATATTCTTAAAATGTTCCGTGAACTTTCGGGCATACATAAGCAGGGCAATCACCAGCCAGTCCGTACAGGCGAAATACATGCCATGGGCCAGCACGGCGAAGCCTTCCGATTCTGCAATGACCGCACCGGCATTCCAGAGCACTGTAATGATGGCAACCCCGAAGAGAAGCTGTATAGAGCCTCTGGTGACATGTTTTATTTTATTCAGCTTTATGATTCCGATGAATAACGCTGCTGCCAGCAGGCAGGATAGCAGAAAAAATCCCTGTACCATATATTCAGCCTCCCATTGTGTAGGAATTACAATTTGCAGGCAAATAAACAGAAACATTCACATAGTACTATTTTACTACTAAAAGAAAGGAATGAAAAGGAAAATTACTTTTTTCCTGATAAAAACCTTAAATTTTGTTGAAATTGTACAAGACGCAAAAGGATTTATTTTTAACCTGTGTGAGAGGAAATATGATATGATGAATCAGACCCTCCTTAGGGTGATGAGGTCAGGGAGAGGAGAAGGTATGAATCGGGAGACGGATAAGAGAGTGTGCAGAAGGTGCCTTGTCAGGGAGATGGCAGACAGTCAGGAGACTTTTCGCACGCTGCAGGAACTGATAGAGAATTTGAGCAGTGATGTCCGGGCAGAGGATACCCTGTATGAGTATCGTCTGCAGATATGCAGACAATGCGACAGGCTGTTTGCGGGAATGTGCCGGGGCTGCGGCTGTTATGTGGAGCTGAGGGCGGCCGTGGCAAAAAACAGCTGTCCCTATCACAACTGGTGACATCGGCCGGCATCTTCAGGGGACACAAAAAATCTGCGGATGTAAATCTGCGGATGCAAATCCGTGTACACCGCAGGAGTTCTAAGGAAGAGCTGATGGAGTCAGCCCTTCCTTAGGAATGATAGATTTAACCCATGACCACCGTTACGGCGACATCTTTTTTGCTGTCATCAAAGGGAATGATATTTCCGGGGGTTTCCACACCGTCTACTGTCATGCTGACGACACCCTTTTGGACGTGGTTGGGGTTTTTCACGGTGATATGGTAGTTTACGCCGCGGAAGCTTCTGCTGAGTTCGAAATCTCCGAAGTTCTGAGGAACACAGGGATTAATCTGCAGCCCCTTGTGGGTGGGATACACGCCCAGGATGTATTGAGACACATTTACAAAGGTCCAGGCAGCAGTACCGGTAAGCCAGCTGTTTTTGGCCTCTCCGTGTCTGGGAGCGTCGGCTCCGGCGACCATCTGGGAGTACACATAGGGCTCTGTGCGGTGGATTTCGCTGATGTCCTCGATATATGCGGGGCAGGTCTTTTTATATACCTCAAAGGCGCGCTCCCCTCGCCCGATAACGGTTTCTGCAATGGAAATCCAGGGATTATTGTGGCAGAAGATACCGGCATTTTCCTTGTATCCCGGCGGATAGGAGGAGACCTCGCCAAGCTCTAAATGATATTTGGTGTATGCAGGCTGCAATATCATAACGCCGTATTTGGTATCCAGCTTTTCTTTTACGGAATTCAGGGCCTTTTCGGCCAGGCCTTCGTCTACACCGATGCCTGCCAGTACGCAGAAGCCCTGGGGTTCTATATAAATCTGACCTTCTTCGCATTCTCTGGAGCCTACCTTATTGCTATAGGCGTCATAGGCCCGTACAAACCAGTCTCCGTCCCAGCCGTCTCTGAGGATGGCGTCGTACATGGTTTTTACTTCCTGACGGGCGTATTGCGCTTCTGCGGTATCGCCCTTCAGCTCACAGAGCTGCGCGTATTCCTCGCCGTATTTGACAAACATACCGGCGATAAATACGGATTCCGCTACAGGACCTTCACTGGGGCCGAAGGTCTGGAAGGATTCGCCCGGATGTTCGGAGAAGCAATTCAGGTTCAGACAGTCGTTCCAGTCCGCCCGGCCGATAAGGGGAAGACCGTGAGGCCCCTTGTGGTTGACGATATAGTCAAAGGAACGCTTTAAGTGGTTCATTAAGGGCACGGCCTTGCTCTCGTCATTGTCAAAAGGCGTCATATGCTCTAAAATGCTCATATCGCCGGTCTCACGGATATAGGCGCCGGTGCCGGCAATGAGCCACAGCGGGTCATCGTTAAAGCCGCTGCCGATATCAGAATTGCCCTTTTTGGTAAGGGGCTGGTATTGATGATAAGCGCTGCCGTCTTCAAACTGAGTGGAAGCGATATCAATAATACGTTCTTTTGCCCGGTCGGGAATCAAATGCACAAATCCCAGCAAATCCTGGCAGGAATCCCGAAAGCCCATTCCCCGGCCGATTCCGGATTCGTAATAGGAAGCAGAGCACGACATGTTGAAGGTCACCATACACTGATATTGATTCCAGATGTTGACCATGCGGTTGACCTTATCATCTTCGGATTTTACCTGATATTTGGACAGTAGGGAAGCCCAGTATTCCTGCAGAGCATGGAAGGCAGCCATAACGGCGTCTGTGGTGTTGTAGCGCTCTAACATGGCGTGAGCTTTTGTTTTGTTAATGATATTGGGAGCCGCCCATTTCTCCTCCTTTGGATTCTCCAGATAACCCAGTACAAATACATATTCCTTTGATTCGCCGGGAGCCAGCTCGATATCCAGCTGATGGCTGGCGATAGGGGACCAGCCGCTTGCCAGGGAGCCTGTGCAGCGGCCGCTTTCTACTGCCTCAGGGTTTGCGGCGCTTCTGTAGGCGCCCAGAAATTTATCCCTGTCGGTGTCGAAGCCGTTTACGGGGGCATTGACGGAATAGATGGCATAGTGATTGCGGCGTTCCCGATATTCGGTCTTATGATAGATGGTTGAACCCTCTACCTCTACCTCGCCGCAGCTTAACAGTCTCTGGAAATTTTTCATATCATCGTCCGCATTCCAGAGACACCATTCCACATAGGAAAAGAGCTTTACGGATTTAGGCGTATCGGTATCATTGCTGAGAGTCACCAGCGTTATTTCGCAATTGTCATTCATAGGCACAAAGGCAAGGGCAGAGGCCTTCAGCCCGTTCTTGGAGGAGGTAAAACGGCTGTAGCCGATACCGTGGCGGCACTCATAGCTGTCCAGGGGGGTTTGAGTGGGCTGCCAGCCGGGATTCCATACAAGGTCTCCCTCCTTGATATAAAAATACTTTCCGCCCATGTCTGCAGGTACATTATTGTAGCGATAGCGGGTCAGTCTGAGAAGCTTTGCATCCTTATAGAAGGTGTAGCCGCCCTGGGTATTGGAAATCAATGAAAAAAACTCGCCGCAGCCCAGATAGTTAATCCAGGGAAGCGGAGTTTTGGGTGTGGTGATGACATATTCCTTGTTGGCGTCATCAAAATAACCGAATTTCATAGCCGTCTCTCCTTTACAATATTGTTTTTGTCGTGCATCCGCCGGTCCGTTACTTAAACGATTAAGTAACAGGATAAAAAAATAAACAGCCGTCAGACTAATAAATACATTGTAATAGGAATTGCCGGGAATTGCAAGCAGAAACTAAGGAGGAGACGCTGACCAAGACAGTTCTTCCCCGGCTTCCTAAAGAATGGTGTGAGTATCCGAAAAATTTCATTAAAAATATACAAAGGCCGAATTTGCATGGAAGAAAAATAAATGTAATAAAATTGACAAAAACATACAAAAAATTTATTGAAAATAGTGCAAAATGCCTTGCGATAACTAGTAAAAATAGACAAACCTTAGAAATCTCAGTACATTTCATTAAAAAAACCTTGCAAAAATAGAAAAATTGACATATACTTAAATGCGAAAACGATTAAGTTTTTGTTGAAATTGCTTTATTAAGGGGTGGTGATGCTGATGGCTTCCATGAAAGATGTTTCCAGAGCCTGTGGCGTCAGCATTGCAACAGTCAGTAAAGCCCTGAATGACCAAGGAGATATCGGGGAAGAAACCAAGAAGCGGATTAGGCGGATAGCCAGGGAGATGGGATATTTCCCGAACTCTCAGGCGAGAGCGCTCAAAACAAACCGGACTCATAATATTGGCGTACTGTTTGTAGATGCGGCAAACAGCGGTCTGACGCACAGTTATTTTTCTTCCGTGCTGGACAGCTTTAAGCGGACGGTGGAGGAAAAAGGCTATGATATCACATTCATTAACGGAAGTGATAAAGGACGTAAGCAGTTATCGATTTTAGAGCATTGCAGGTTTCGGGGGTTTGACGGTGTTGTGATTGCCTGTGTGGATTTTGAGGACCCTCAGGTAGTCGAATTGGCAAAAAGCGGTTTTCCTGTGGTAACCATTGACTATCTGTTTGATAATGGCATTGCGGTGATGTCTGATAACGCAAAGGGAATGCGTGATTTGGTAACCTACATATATGAACGGGGGCATCGTAAAATAGCCTATCTTCATGGTGCGGATTCATCGGTGACGCAGAAAAGAGTAGCATCCTTTTACAGGACGGCTGCGGAATTGGGGCTTTTCATCCCTGACGAGTTTGTAAGAGAGGTGCCCTATCGCCATATTGCGATGGCAGAGAGCGCAACCAAGGAGCTTTTGCAGTTGAAAGACAGACCGACCTGCATTCTTTATCCCGATGATTATTCCTGTATCGGGGGAATCAACGCAATCAGGGAATTGGGACTTCGCATACCGGAGGATGTTTCGCTTGCGGGTTATGACGGCATCAGTATCGGGAGGCAGCTGGAACCGAAGCTGACCACCATCAGACAGGATACCCAGAGATTGGGGAGCGAGGCTGCTAAGAGGCTGATTTCCCTGATAGAAAATCCTAAGTCTGCCTTATCGGATACGGTAATGGTAGGGGGTATTCTCTACACCGGCGGAACGGTGGGACTGCTGAGACAGAGCGGTCATTCATTATGATAATGTTATTTTTTTAAATACATTATAAAATTATTAATTTCACTTAAAGGAGGTTATTTATTATGAAGCGATTAATCGCAACAGCTCTGTGTGCTATGATGCTTGTAGGCACACTGGCAGGATGTGGTGGCAACAACAGCAGTAACAATTCTACACCTTCACAGGGAAGCAGCACTGGTGGCAATGTTCAGGAGCCTACGGATGATGCAAGCGTAAAGACCATTAACGTATGGGCATTTACCGATGAGGTTCCCAACATGATTGAGAAGTATAAGGCAACGCATTCTGACTTCGATTATGACATCAACACCACTATCATTGCTACGACGGACGGCGCTTATCAGCCCGCTCTGGATGCAGCATTGCAGGCAGGCGGCGCAGATGCACCTGATATCTACGCAGCAGAGGCAGCTTTCGTGTTGAAGTACTGCCAGGGCGATGCATCTTCCTATGCAGCCAGCTATAAGGAGCTGGGTATTGATGTTGACAAGATGATTAAGGATTCCAACATCGCAGGTTATTCCGTAGAAATCGGAACCAGACCCAGCGATGGCGAGGTGGTAGGCCTTGGTTATCAGGCTACCGGCGGATGCTTTATCTATCGTCGTTCTATCGCTCAGGATGTATGGGGCACCGATGACCCTGCAACCATTAAAGAGAAAATCGGCGGCGGTTCCGGTTCCTGGGATCAGTTCTGGGTGGCAGCTGAGGAGTTAAAGGCTAAGGGTTATGGTATCGTATCCGGCGACGGCGATATCTGGCACGCAATTGAGAACAGCTCCGATACCGGCTGGGTAGTAGACGGCAAGCTGAATATTGACCCTAAGAGAGAAGAGTTCCTTGATTTGTCCAAGAAGTTAAAGGACAATGGCTGGCACAATGATACACAGGACTGGCAGGAAGCATGGTTTGCAGATATGAAGGGTGAAGGCGCTCAGGGCATCTTCGGTTTCTTCGGTCCTGCATGGTTGATTAACTACACAATGGCTCCTAACTGCGGCGGTACTGCAGTTGGCGAAGGCACCTATGGCGACTGGGCAGTCTGCGACTCTCCTATCGGCTTCTTCTGGGGCGGCACATGGATTTTGGCAAATAAAGACTCCAAGATTAAGGGTGTAGTGGGAGACATTATCGAGTGGATTACTCTGGATGCTACTGAGACCGGCTTACAGTATATGTGGGCTAACGGTACCATGAACGGCGAAGGCGGTACGAAGGACGCTGTAGCAAGCGGCGCTGTTATGGATAAGTCCAATGGTGAGGTAGACTTCCTGGGCGGCCAGAACATGTTCGAGTACTTCGTTCCTGCTAACGGTTATGCAAACGGCAAGAACCTGACCCAGTATGATGAGACCATCAATACCTATTGGCGTGATGCGGTTCGTGATTATACTGCAGGTAATGTATCTCGTGACGAGGCTATTGCTAACTTCAAGCAGAATGTTAAGGATAACCTGGCTGTTACGGTAGAGTAATACGAAATTCTCACAATTTATGAATTAAATTGGGGCGGGCGGAGCCTTCCGTCCGCCCTGTTTTAATGATTGTTTTATGATGAACGGAAACAAAAGAAATTAACAAATAGAAATGCAACTTGCTCAGGCAGACGGTTGCAGGCGGAGGTGGATTAGGTTGAAGCAAAAGAGTTTTAGCTATGCAAAATGGGGATATATTTTTTCCCTGCCTTTTGTAATTGCATTCCTTTTATTTACGCTCTATCCGGTTATCTATACGCTGTTTATCGGATTTACCGATTTGCAGGGCATTATCCATCCTGATACAAAGATATTGGATAATCCCTTCCAAAACTTCCAGGATATCCTGGGAAGTCCGGTTTTCCAGACAGCACTTAAAAATACCTTTGTAATCTGGATTTGGAACTTTATCCCGCAGATGGCGTTGGCATTGCTTCTGGCAGCATGGTTTACGAATAACCGTATGAAATTAAAGGGGAAGGGATTTTTTAAAGTAATCTTTTATATGCCGAATATCATTACAGCTGCTACAGTGGCTATTTTGTTCAATACTCTGTTTGCCTATCCCAAGGGACCGATAAATGATATACTGATGGCATTGAAGCTGATATCCGACCCATATCAGTTCAGTCAGGACGGTATGGCGTCAAAGCTTATCGTAGCATTTATCCAGTTCTGGATGTGGTATGGTTATACGATGATAGTATTGATAGCAGGCATTCTGGGTATCAGTCCTGAATTGTTTGAGGCAGCGGATATTGACGGCGCAAATGGTATGCAGAAGTTCCTTTATGTAACAATTCCGAATTTGAAAACCATACTCCTGTTTACGCTGGTTACCAGTTTAATCGGTGGTTTACAGATGTTTGATATACCGAAGCTGTTTTTGAATGGCGGTCCTAACAATGCTACTTTGACCGCAAGCGTCTTTATTCAGAATCAGGCGTTCAGCGGAAGCTATATGTACAATCGTGCGGCGGCAGCCAGCATGATTATGTTCCTGATTATCGCAGTATTGTCGGCTATTATGTTCTTTGTTATGAGAGATAAGGATGAGGTAGCTCTGCATAAGATTGTCAAAGCGCAGGAAAAGGCATACAAGAAGAAAATGAAAGAACAAAAAATGGCAGGAGGGGGAAAGTAAATGATTACAGAAAAATCTAAAACATATCATAAAGTATTTACGGTTCTTGCGTATGTATTGTGTATTTTCCTGACTGTGCTGAGTATTTTGCCCTTCTGGATTATGCTAATGAATGCGACACGTTCCACGACGGAAATTCAGCAGCAGGCAATCTCGTTACTGCCCTCCGGTTATTTTATGAATAACCTGCAGATATTGTTGGGTAAGAGCTTTGATCCGTTAAGGGGTTTTCTGAACTCCATGATTATTTCCGGTTGTTCTACCCTGTGTGCAGTGTATTTCTCTACGCTGACGGCTTATGCAATTGTAGTATATGACTGGAAACTGAAACGGGCTTTCTTTGCATTTATCATGGCTGTTATGATGATTCCTGCACAGGTGACTATTATCGGTTTTTACCAGATGGTATATAAGGTGGGTTTGACCAATAATTTCCTGCCTCTGATTTTACCTTCTATTGTGGCTCCTTCTATGGTGTTCTTTATGAAACAGTACATGGAGCCGGCGCTTTCGCTGGAAATTGTGCAGTCTGCGCGTATTGACGGCGCCAGGGAATTTTATACCTTTAACTTTATTGCAATGCCGATTATGAAGCCGGCTATTGCGACTCAGGCTATCCTGTCTTTCGTATCCAGCTGGAACCAGTTGTTCCTGCCTATGGTGCTTTTGACCAAGCAGCAAATGTATACGATGCCTATTATGGTAAGTCTGCTGAAAGGTGATATTTATAAGACAGAGTACGGCTCCATTTATTTGGGCCTGACTTTGACGGTATTGCCCTTGTTTGTGGTATATTTCCTGCTGTCGAAGTACATTATCGCCGGTGTGGCTCTGGGTAGTGTGAAGGGATAATTTCGTTTTGGAGCTACAGTTTAGAAAAAGTTTAGAAATCCTTTTATTTCAAGATATTTACGGATAATATCAGGCATGCTACAATGGTAAAAGCTATTGTAGCATGTTTTTTTGCGCACTCGTGCGAAGGGAAATATGCTGCAAAAGCAGAAATGGGGTTAAATATGAGTAAGGCGGAATTTCTGGAAAAATTAAGATTGGCATTAAATGGCAGGATTCATGCGCCGGAGGTAGCGGATAATCTTAATTATTATGAGGATTATATTAATACACAGATTCGCTTGGGAAAGAGCGAGGAAGAGGTTATTGACGCGTTGGGAGACCCGAGGCTGATTGCCAGAACCATTATAGGTACCAGCGGCCGCGAGCAGCAGGTTGACGAAATAGACGCAGGCGCTGCCCATGCTCAGGGAGAGTATTGGGAAAGGGCTGAGAAGCATAGCCTGAAAAGAATATTCCGCATACCGGCATGGGTATGGCTGATTATTATGATTTTGGCCGTCGTGCTGATACTGGGGATGGTTTTTTCTCTGTTGTCCTTTCTGGTTCCCTTTATTCTTCCGCTTTTGGTAGTATTGTTTCTGGTGAAGCTTTTCAGGGACTGGTTAAATTAATTTTTATAAAAAAGCCGGTTTTTCAGACCGGCTTTTTTATAAAAATTATGCGGACTTGTCCGCTTTGTTCTAAAGTTTAAGAGCCATTGGAAACCAATGGCTCTTAAGAGGGGAGTATAAATAATTAATATATAAGGGTGTAAATAGAAATGATGAAGGGGGTATCTATTTACAAGACATATTATACTGGTATTCGACAGATAAATCAATATAAAACAGTACCAAAGTACTAAGATTTTTTTGCATATTTTTTGTGCATTTTTGACATACTACTCCTGTAACTAACAACCAACAGGAGGAATTTAAAATGGCTAACAACAATCAGAACTACGACAATAACAACAAGTTCAACAACAGCAATAACAATCAGAACAATCAGGACTGCAAGAACAGCCAGAACAGCCAGAACAATCAGAACAACCAGAATAACAACCAGAACAATAATCAGAAAAACAATCAGAACAGACAGAATCAGGATTTCTAAGAGGTTTTGGCGCCGTTTTGGCTGCGATAGGAACACCTTCGGGTGTTCCTATTTACATATGTTTCAAAAAATTGTATACTTAAGAAAGCGCTTGAATCAGCGTTTTCCTAAAAATAAATTGCTGCGTATGAACTACTATTTGAGTCCGCTGCGGCGGATATGAGGTATCAGGATGAAAGGGTTTGAGCTGATTGCTCCCTGTCATTTTGGCATGGAGTCGATATTAAAAAAAGAAATTATGGATTTGGGTTATGAAATTATAGAGGTGGCGGACGGTAGAGTAACCTTTGGAGGAGATGAGGAGGCGTTATGTATCGCAAATATCTTTCTTCGTACCGCGGAGCGAATTCTGATTAAGGTGGGCAGCTTTCATGCGGAGAGCTATGAGGAACTCTTTCAGGGGACGAAGAAGCTTCCCTGGGAGGAATATATTCCTGTGGATGGGAAATGCTGGGTAACGAAGGCGGCCAGTGTGAAGTCCAGGCTCTTTAGTCCTTCGGATATTCAGAGCGTGATGAAGAAGGCTATTGTAGAGCGCCTGAAGGGAATATACCATATTAGCTGGTTTGAGGAAAGCGGAGCGCCGTTTCCGCTGAGGGTTTTTTTGATGAAGGACCAGGTGGTAGTGGGCTTGGACAGTACCGGAGAGTCCTTGCATAAGCGGGGGTACAGGAAGCTGACGGCGAAGGCTCCTATTGCGGAGAATCTGGCGGCGGCGTTGATTATGCTTACCCCCTGGAATAAGGGGCGGATTCTGGTAGACCCTTTTTGCGGCAGCGGAACAATTCCCATTGAGGCAGCTATGATGGCAGCCAATATGGCTCCGGGGATGAATCGTCATTTTACCGCCGAGGAGTGGCCCCATATGATAGCAAAGCGGTATTGGACTGACGCCGTGGAGGAGGCCAGGGAGATGATAGACCTGACGGTAGATACGGATATACAGGGTTATGATGTGGATGATTCCATGGTGAGTATTGCGAGAGCCAACGCAAGGCTTGCCGGTGTGGAGGGGCTGATACATTTTCAGCGTAGAGATGTGGCGCAGCTTAGCCATCCTAAAAAATATGGCTTTATTATTTCCAATCCGCCCTATGGGGAGCGGCTGCAGGAGAAGGAAGAGATGCCTGCACTGTACCGGATGATTGGAGAGAGATATCGTAGTCTGGATTCCTGGAGTATGTATTTGATTACGGCCTATGAACAGGCCGAGCGGGATATCGGCCGTAAGGCAGATAAGAATCGTAAGCTGTACAATGGTATGATGAAAACTTATTATTATCAGTTTCTGGGGCCGAAGCCTCCCAGGCAGAGCATTGACGGTAAAAGAGGATAGAACGGGTGAAAACAAAGAGAACAGGCTGGACGGCGGAAAAACTGAATATCTATATTACCTTACTGTCCTGGCTCATACTGGGAAGTCTGGCCGCAGACGTCATGTGGCGGACGGCTATGCATAAAACGATTATAATAGAGGAGACAGAAAGCAGACCCGATGGTATGATGGATACGGCGGCTACAGAGGGACAACCTCTTTTGCTGCGAAAGGAGCAAAGAGAGCACAACAGGCTGTGTATTCCTCTGGAAAAGGGTATTACACCGGAGAATGTGATGCTGGAGAATCATTATCTGGATAAGGAGCTCTGGGTGATTCTGCAGGGGGCTGAGTCCGCTTATTATCAGGAGCATGAGATTTATGGCGATATTGACAGTGTGTCGGAGGGCCGCCTCAGAGATCAGGAGAAGGCTGTGGCTCTTGTGCTTAAAACGGACAGGGTTTATGAATACAGAAGTGTGATGGAAAATGAGCTGTTGACTATTACATATGCTGCTCCGGGGGAGATGTATCGTCAGGTGATAGTGGTTGAGCCTATGGGTGATACGGAGGCTCAACAGGAGATTACCGGTCGGGTGGCCGGGCTGATGCAGGATGGACTGGAGCAGCAGAATACGAAGCTATATGTTGCTGAGTCCGCAGGGCGGGAAAAGGATTCGCAGACCGGGCTTATGCTTGTACAGCAGACCGGCGCCGATTTATATATTGGTCTTTGTATCAGCAGCGATGAGGATACAGAGAGGTATGGTATTCAGAGTTATTATAATGACGAATATTTTATTCCCGGCTTTGGCAATGTGGAGTTGGCTGACACGCTGACGAGAAATGTGACGATAGCCGCCAGAAATCGGGCGGTGGGGCTGATACCGCTCAGTGAGGACGAAGCTTTAGGGCAATTATCCATACCGGCGGCAAAGCTGAGTCTGGGGTTTGCCAGCAATGCAGTAGAAAATAAGCTTCTGCAACAGGAAGAATATCAGGAAAAGCTGGCGCAGGGTATTGTGGAGGCAATAAAGGAGGTTTATACAGTCAGATATGAAGAATAAAATTATATTCGCAACAGGGAACCAGGGAAAAGTAAGGGAAATACAGATGATATTGGCAGACCTCTCCTATGAAGTGATATCCATGAAGGAGGCGGGCATCGAGCCGGAGATCCGGGAGGATGGTGAAAGCTATGAGGAAAATGCCCTGATTAAGGCAAGAGCCGTAGCGGCGCTTACGGATGCTATTGTCCTGGCGGATGATTCCGGTCTGGAGGTGGATGCATTGAATAAGGAGCCGGGAATCTATTCTGCGAGATATCTGGGAGAGGATACCTCCTATCGTGTGAAGAATGCGGAAATTATAAGGCGGCTCCAGGGGCTTAGGGGGGAACAGCGCAGCGCGCGTTTTGTATGCGCTATTGCGGCAGTATTGCCCGACGGCAGAGAATTGACTACCCGGGGAACGATAGAGGGACAGATTGGCTACGAGGAGCGAGGCAGCAATGGATTTGGCTATGACCCTATTTTCTATGTTCCCGAGTTTGACAGAACTACGGCGGAGCTGACGGAGGAGGAGAAAAATCAGGTTAGCCATCGGGGGAAGGCGTTGCGACTGATGAAAGAGGAGCTGAGGAAGGTTGAAGATGAAAATCATTATTGTTAGCGACACACATAGAAAAAATGATAATTATTTCCGTGTCCTTAAGATGCACAAGCCGGACATGGTGATTCACTGTGGAGATTCGGAGGGGAGCGAGGCCGTTCTCACAGAGGCGGCTCAGTGCCCGGTAAAGATTGTGCTGGGAAATAACGATTTTTTTTCCGACCTGCCAAGGGAGCTGGAATTTGAGATTGGGCAATATAAGGTTTGGGTGACCCATGGACATAATTACTATGTCTCTATGGGCAGCGAACATATTAAACAGGAGGCTATGGACCGGGGCAAGGATATTGTGTTTTACGGTCATACCCACAAGCCGGTAGTGGACAGAGCGGATGGCGTAATCGCAGTAAATCCCGGAAGTCTGTCCTATCCCCGCCAGGAGGGGAGACGTCCCTCTTATGTCATTATGGAGACGGACCGCTTTGGGGAGCTGCACTTTACGATTGCCTACTTATAGGGATTTATAAGGCTTTATAGGTGTCCGGAGTTGTATTTTTCAGGCAGCGGTTTCGAGCGGGATAAAAGAGCGAAATGGCCTGATATACAAGCCTGATGAAGAAAGGACAAAGGAAGGAGGGAGAGAAAGCGGGTTAGGCTTGACAATTTATATAAAATTAAGATATAATTACTCTCAGTTTTACGGGGTGTGGCTCAGCTTGGCTAGAGCACCTGCTTTGGGAGCAGGGGGTCGCAGGTTCGAATCCTGTCACCCCGATTGTTGAATAAAAGCCGCAAACTCAGGATTTTTCCAGTAAAATCAAGGGTTTGCGGCTTTGACATAATTTTGGGAGATAAATCAGTATTATGTATTCTTTTCCCTTGTTTTTGTGTTCCGTTTTGATTGTTGGTTCATTCCCACTACCTTGTCCAAGAGTCTTGCAGAGCTGGGCTTTGCTTCCCTTGTAGCATGAGCGTAGACATTCCTTGTGGTACTGACCTTCGAGTGTCCTAAGAGTTCCTGCACATCTTTCGGCTGCACCCCGTTGGACAGTGGAAAGAAACTTATGGAAGCAAATCAGAAAGCGACAGCGTGCATAAGAGAATACAGAATTTTCAAAAAGCGGGATAAGGCAAAAGAAGTCTGAGCGGTATATAATAGAAATATGTGTTAAAATAATAATCGAATTTGTTGGCAAAAGGTTATGCCGACAAAAGAAAACAAGTATTGTCGGGACAACGTAGCTAATTAAGAGTATACTTTAACTACCGCGGTAGGAGGTTAATAGTCATGGAATGGGTAGAAGCAATAAGTGAGGCGGTCAAATACATTGAGAGCCATATCACAGAGAATATTACAATGTATGAAGTGGCAGACCATGTAAATATTTCCCCCTTTTATTTTCATAAAGGTTTTAGCATATTGTGTGGATATTCCATTGCGGAATATGTAAGAAATCGCAGAATGGCACTTGCAGGAGAAGAACTGATTACCAGTGACATTTCGGTTATGGAGCTTGCAATGAAGTATGGTTATGATTCTCCCGATAGTTTTACCAAAGCCTTTTCCCGTTTTCATGGATATACCCCCTTGACAGTGCGCAGAGATAAAACAATGATTAAAACTTTTGCACCGCTTAGACTAACAATCTCATTGAAAGGTGGTTATATTATGGATTACAGAATTGTGAAAAAAGAAACATTTACTATTTTAGGCGTATCAAGAGATTTTTCCTATGAAAATGCAAAACAGGAAATACCTTTGTTTTGGGAGGAACATTATTCATCGGGAAAAGGAAAATATGTCTGCGGAATGTTTGGCATCAACATTGAGCCCAACATCGATTCGAAATGGGGGAACGAAAAATTTGAGTATTTCATTGCAGACGCTTATAATCCGTCTGTAGATATTCCTGACGGGTATGAAGTAAAGACAATCCCTGGGTTTACGTGGGCGGTTTTTCCCTGCAAGGGAGCTCTTCCACATTCATTGCAAGATGTAAATACCAAAATATTTTCTGAATGGCTTCCGGCAATGCAGGAGTATGAATGCGTAGCAGGATATTGTGTTGAAATGTATGATGATTCAAGCAAATATCCAAATGGGACAAAAGATGAAAATTATTATTCAGAGATATGGATTCCCGTCAGAAAGAAGTAAAGACATTTCATTTTCCCCTGCTTTAGATACAAATTTAATGCCACTCCGTTTATAAATGCCAATGGATATCATTGTAAAACCATTGCGTATTCTATATGGCATATTTTCTGTATATATGAAATGTCGCTTTTTATTGCTGATAAGCCTGCATGGGACAGAGAGGGCGTGCTGCCTTTTTATGAAGATGTTGATATTTGGACAAGCAGTTGGCCCTTTCAATGACCCATGCAATCTTTCCTCAATGTGGATGGGTAGGGATGGGGCTTTTCTTTGAAGGAAAAAGAGCTATCCGGAGGACCTGGAGCTGCTTAACGGAATTTATGAAGCGCCCCGGCCAGACTGGAAGAAATCTATCGGAATACGAAGGCGTCATCACAGTAATAACAGCCATCAGATGGTCATTATTATTGATGAATATCTTGAATCAGATAAATGCCAATGATATAATTTTGAGTGACAAATGGGAGAAAACAATGGACAAGAAACAAATGATAGATTTCAGCACAATAACAGCCTGTGGCGAATGCTGTATTGCCTGCGCGAAGAAGCAAGCTGGTATATGCGGTGAGTTCCCTTGTAAGCAGTTAACGTCTATCATACATTGGAAGCCCAATATTGAGGAACATATGAATATGCTTGCAAAAAAGTATTTCGAATGGGGTTAAGGAGGTATCGGCTATGATGATTGAAGAGATATGGTTTACGTTAAAGGATGGTCGCAAAGCATTATTGCGCAGTCCTAAAGAAGAAGACGTAGAGAGTACTTTGGAATATTTGGTGGTTTCCGCGGGAGAAACGGAGTATATTTTGCGTTACCCTGAAGAATGTGGTAAATACACAGCCGAAAGTGAGAAGATGTTATTTGAGCAAAAAAACGCTTCTTTCGACGAAGCTATGATTATGTGTATCGTGGATGGTAAGGTTATTGGAAACTGCGAGATTAGTTTTTTCACAGGAATGAAAACAAGGCACAGAGCCAGTGTGGCAATCGCTTTAATCAGTGAGTATTGGAATCAGGGTATTGGAACAAGGATGTTTCAGGAGTTGATTCGTTTGGCGGAAAACAGAGAAGGTGTTATGCAGATGGAATTGGATTATGTAGAGGGAAACTCCAGAGCAAGGCATTTGTATGAGAAGATGGGCTTCCGGATTACGGGGGTTCGCCCCAATGCTATTCGCTTAAAGGATGGCACCATGTTAAATGAGTATATGATGATTAGGGAAATGAAACGATAAAATCAGTTCCGCAATGGTATGTGGCAATGGAGAAAAACAGAATAAAGTTGATAAAAAAACAGAGACTAGGTTTCTGCTTCGTCCACGATATCTTCAAGGACATGAATCAGGTCGTAAATATTTTCCAGACGCACATTGCGCTCTAAAATCATATTCCTTAATTCTACGGATAAGGATTCAAATTTTTCCTGAATTTTGGGAGACACATAGGAAGCCATATCATTACCTCAATCATTGACAATAAATAGTTTGTTTGTTGCTGTACGCCGCCGGAGGCTCTAAGGAAGGGCTGATTTCATCAGCTCTTCCTTAGTATGTGGCATAAGGAGAAAATTATGCATGTTACCAGAAATTTTATGGAAGCATAGTTTGACGGTTGACTTTATCGCTTTAAAGTGTTATGCTTTAAAGCGTAACGCTTTAAAGCGAAAGGAGACGGGATTATGTTTATCAAGATTGCAATGCTGGTTCTGTTTTTTGGGGTCATGATAGCGGTCGGACTCTATTGCAGAAAAAATGCAACGGACGTCAACGGGTTTGTGTTGGGCGGAAGGAATGTGGGCCCATGGTTGACGGCATTTGCCTATGGCACATCTTATTTTTCGGCGGTTATCTTTATCGGATATGCCGGACAATTCGGCTGGAAATTCGGTTTGGCCTCCACCTGGATTGGCCTGGGAAACGCTTTTTTGGGCTCCTTGCTTGCCTGGGTGGTGTTGGGACGAAGGACGAGGGTGATGACCAGACATCTGGAGAGCAAGACGATGCCGGAGTTTTTCGGAACCCGATTTGATTCCAGGATGCTCAAGATTGTGGCCTCTTTGATTGTATTTATTTTTCTGATTCCTTATACGGCTTCTCTGTATAATGGTTTGTCCAGATTGTTCGGTATGGCCTTTCATCTTGACTATTCCGTGTGTATCGTGGCGATGGCTGTTCTCACCGGCATCTATGTAATTGCGGGCGGTTATATGGCTACGGCTGTCAATGATTTTATACAGGGCATTGTGATGTTTGTGGGTATCATAGCAGTCATTATGGCCGTGTTAAACAGTAAGGGTGGTTTTACAGAGGCTTACATATCCCTGGCGGCAGTAACGGACGCCACGGCATCTGAAATGCCGGGCGCATTTGCGTCCTTCTTCGGGCCGGACCCCTTCAGCCTCCTGTGTGTGGTGATTTTAACTTCTCTGGGAACCTGGGGCCTGCCTCAGATGGTGCAGAAATTTTATGCCATTAAAAATGAGGAGGCAATTCGCAAGGGGACGATTATTTCCACGGTATTTGCCATTGTAGTGGCAGGCGGCTGTTATTTCCTGGGAGGCTTCGGAAGACTGTATGATATTGATGTGGCGGCAGCCGGTTATGATGCCATTGTACCGGCCATGATTGCGGAGTTATCCCCTGTTTTGATTGCAGTAGTGGTGATTCTGGTGCTTTCCGCATCTATGTCCACCTTATCTTCACTGGTGCTGGCTTCCAGCTCTACGCTGACTCTGGATTTGATAAAGGACAATATCATGAAAAAAATGGACGAGAAGAAGCAGGTGCTGATTATGCGTATTTTTATCGTGGTATTTATTCTGATTTCCGCGGTCATTGCGATTGTGCAGTATAAGAGCAGCGTGACTTTTATCGCCCAGCTGATGGGTATCTCCTGGGGCGCATTGGCGGGCGCATTCCTGGCGCCGTTTATATACGGCCTGTATTGGAAGGGGGTAACAAAGCTTTCCGTGGTGGTAAACTTTATTTTCGGCGCAGGGATTATGGTGGCCAATATGACAGTCCGTTCCGCATTCCCTGTCGTGCTTCAGTCGCCTATTAACTGCGGCGCGTTCGCTATGCTGGCGGGCCTGGTTATTGTGCCTGTGGTGAGTCTGATTACGCCGAAGCTTAGTAAAGAGAGGACAGAGGAAATCTTTAAGTGCTTTGCGCAGCCGGAGGCAAAACCGGATAACAGAAAGCTGTAAGGGAAATTCAAAAAAACTGTTGACAAATGTCATGCAATAAGATACAATATGCTTCGTCGGTTTGTTTTAGACTTGTTAGGAGATACCGACGGAGCATTTGTGTGTCCGTAGCTCAGTTGGATAGAGCAACGGCCTTCTAAGCCGTGGGTCGGGGG
>JAMOZS010000045.1 GCA_023667765.1 Roseburia sp.
CTGCCATGATACCCAAATCATTATATAAATTATCTGTTAGAACATTGTCTATCGTTACAATATCCAGCGTATCTTCTGTTGCGTCCGTATCCTCTGGGTGTAATGTCTTATACAGCGCAAGTAAATTCTTTTTATCTTGGAAAAGGTCTAAAAACACACTGTTTTTTGCGGTACGCTTTGCTATGTGACGTGTCACATTGATTTCCTGTGTCTGCTTTGTATCCGAGAACTTTAGTTCTCTCTGCACCCTTATCGCCTCGGTTTCTTAAAATCTATGACAGAAGATAGTATAGATTACTCCTGTCACACTTTAATTATACAGAAAAATGCTCGTGTTTACAATAATATTCACATTAAGTTTCACAATAGAAATTTCTTCCTTCCTCCGCTAGTTGAGGAATGGCGTAAAATCATTCTCGCCCTGTATTTCATCATCTCGCGAGAGCTTTCATAAAGTGCTGTGATTTTGTTTGACATAAAGATTTGCGCCTTTTCCTGAAAATGCTCTGTTTATCGGCTTTTTCATTATCTTCATTTTCTCAAGAAATGACCAAAGCCGCCTCCGGTTTCCGGCGGCGGGTATATGATTATTCAGGGGCAAATTGAAATTAAATCAGGCCATGGGTGCGCAGCAGGAACAGAAAGAACGTCAGAGTAACGGAGCTTAAGAAAGTGGTTGCCACCACAACGCTGGAGGTCAACGTACCCTCGTGACCCATATTCTTAGCCATGATATAACAGCTGACTGTGGTGGGGGAGCCCAGCATCACCAGAATGGCTACCAGCTTTTCTCCCGTAAAGCCCAGATAGACGGCCAGAGGCAGAAACACTGCAGGCATGATTACCAGCTTCAGGATGGTAGAAACGGCGGTGGGGCGAAGCTGGTTCAATGCTTTTTTGCCCTCAAAGCCGGCGCCCAGGCCCAAGAGCGCCAAAGGAGTGGCCAATACGGAAAGATTGTTTATGGTTTTTGCCAGTATGACCGGAAAGGATATTTTACAGACCGATACCACCATGCCCAGCAGGATTCCGATAATAATAGGATTCGTTAAAATACCTTTGACAGAGGCCTTGACAGATGCTTTATCCAGCCCATGGGAATGGGGGCCCGTAAAGGATAAAACCAAAACGGCGGCTATATTGTAGAGGGGGACAGTACCGATAATCATAAGAGGCGCCATTCCGGAGGTGCCATAGATATTTTGAATAAACGCAATGCCCAACACGGCGGCGCTGCTTCGGTAGGAGGCCTGAATGAACTCCCCCAGCAGGGCTTTCTTTTTATAGAAGATTCCCGCCAGAGTCCCTATGAGAAGGATACTCACAAGCGTTACGAGGAAGCAGTACAGTACATATCGCGTGTCCCAGACACTGTAAAAATCGGATTCTGCTATATCCCGAAACAGCAACACCGGTAAGGTGATTTTATAGTTAAAGGAGTTCAGGGTTTTTACAAAGGGTTCATCTACAATATGCAGACCTTTCAGAAGATATCCAATGACCATGACCAAAAAAATCGGTATGGTGGCATTTAAGCTAAACAGTAGTTGTTCCATAATCATGCGCCTTCTAATGTTTCAAATGGTCGTTTTTCAGTCGTCCCACCGTGTAAAGAGAACGGTACTCCGAGGGAGAACAGCCCTTCAGCCGTTTAAAGGTGCGGTTGAAAGAGGAGAGACTGGAAAAGCCGGATTTCAGAGAAATCTCGGTAATCGCCAGATTAGGTACGGTCAGCATCTGTTCTGCGGCCTGAATCCGCCGGGAACTCAGATAATCGTAGAAGGTCTGGTTCGTGTATTGTTTAAACAATCGGGTAAAATAAAACTTGGAAAAATTCGCGATGCCCGCAGCTTCTTCCAGAGTAATATTTTCCGAGTAATGGGTATCCAGATAATCCAGAACCATTGATAAACGCCCTACCAAAGGCCCCGACTTAGCGGTGGTGTTGGAGGCAGGGGGGAGAGAATTAATGGTATGCTCTCCGACTTTCGCGAAGAAGGTAACCAGGCAGGCAAAAATATACATCTCCTTTGTGATACTGTTGCCCCAATAATAGTCTGCCAGCCGCATCATCAGGGTAGCCTCTTCCCGGTAGAATTCCGACTGGTCATCATGGGGGATGTGGATGGGCTGTGACATGAGCGAAAGAATATAATTAAAGCCCGGCAGCTGCGACAACAAATCCAGCTCGAACAAAAAAATAAAACGGGAGCCTTTATCGGGGGAGTGCAGAGCGTGAACCGTACCTGCGGGAATGATAAAGATATCTCCCTCCTGCAAGACATATTCCTGTTGCTGAATATAGACGGTATAGCCTTCCTCCAGCGGCATGATGATTTCTACGGAAGTGTGCCAGTGATTCGAAAAATCCACAGCCTGCGTATTGTGCCAGAAACGTATGGAGCCGCCCTTTATATGGTGGGTGTGTTCGAGTTCTTCGTCCACGGAGCGGTCATAACCCAGAATCATATCAGGTTGAACTGCATAAAGCATCTGCTGTTCAAAGGTCAGGTGATAGATTTGTTTTTGACTCATGCAACTCTCCTCCTCATGGGTGAAACACCAATGCTTATTATTTTTTATTTTAGCATAATTGGCCGGGATTCGCAATAAAAAAAGCAAAATGTAGTTGCTGATAGCAATAATTGCTCAAAGAAAATACATGGAATTTAGTGGAAAAAGATGTCGCATCTGTGGTAATATAAGCGTATGAAAGATTATGATGCAGTCATTATTTCCATTATTATAATATGTGTATTGGTCGGGATGATGCTTTTTATACGGGTTATGATAAAGAAGAGGCGGCCCGGAACCGACGACATCGACCTTATGGAGGGGCATGATTTCGAGTATTTCTGTGCAGAGCTTCTGGAGAGGAGGGGCTTTTTGGAGGTGGAGGTCACCAGGGGCAGCGGTGATTACGGTATCGATATTCTGGCTCAGAGGGAGGGCATTACCTATGCCATACAGTGCAAATGCTACGGCGGGCCTGTGGGGGTAAAGGCGGTTCAGGAGGCCTATGCGGGCAGGGATTATTATGACTGTATGGTGGGGGCTGTGCTGACGAATCAGTATTTTACGGCGCCGGCAGTAGAAGCGGCAAAGAAGTTAAAGATTTTATTGTGGGACAGAGGTTATCTGGAATCCATGATGGAGGAGTAGCGGTGGATATAACATCAACCTTGAATGAAGTGCTGGTGAAGCTGTTTCGCAACATCACCACAATAGAGGAGAGAGCCATTAAATCAGGTCAGTACAGGGAGCTGACTGTCAATGATATGCATGTAATAGACGCCATTGACATTCGGGAGCCCAAAAACATGTCCTCGGTAGCCAGAGCCCTGTCGGTTACCACGGGCACCTTGACGATATCGGTAAACGGACTGGTAAAGAAAGGGTATGTGGAGCGAAAGCGCAGCGAGGAGGATCGCCGGGTAGTGCTGGTCTCCCTGACCGAAAAGGGCAGAAAGGCCTATGCCCAGCACCAGAAATTCCATCAGCAGATGGTGGGGGCCGTGGTGGAAGGGCTGACGGCCCGGGAGCAGGAGATATTGGAGAAGGCGCTTCAGAATCTGCTGAACTTTTTTGGAACAGTCAATCATTAGCGGCGTTGCTGTCGGACAGGCGTTCTTTCAGGGACTGGAAATCCGAGGGGCCGCATTCCAGATAAAAGGTGTGAAAGGCCAGGTCGGAATACTGATTTCCCCAGAGCGAAGCCGCCTGTTCCTTCAGATTCAGAATTTCCAGATAACCCAGGTAGTATTTCAGATAGTTACAGGGGTTTTCTGCGATATAGGTATAGACTGCATGGGCCGTTTCGATATCGGTGACGCCGAAGGAGGAAAGCTGTAGGGCAATCTGCTCAGGGGTGGCATTCTCGTAGTGTATCATAATATCCAACAGGGAATAAAGGCATAGCTGCAGACTGCGGTTATGCTTTTCCAGTTGTACACAGGCGGCGTCTGCGTCACGCCCCTGCTCCTGCATCATCGTGGAGGCATAGTCGAAGGAAAGAAATTCGCAGTAGAGCGCCCAGCCCTCCAGATAACCGCCGTACCACAGAAGCTGACGGATTTTGTTTTCCTGTTCGTTTGCCAGGAAGCGGTTGCAATACACATTTTGATACAGATGTCCCGGGTACCCTTCATGTGCCAGAGTGGTATAGAGTTCCATACCGTCGGGAGTGTTTTTTCGATTGATGTATATGACATTATTGTCAGTATCGTCAATGGGAGTGGTAAGGTAAAAGGCCGGAGCGCTATAGTCCTCCAGAGCTTCCGATACATTTTTAACCGTTACGGAAGGAAGGGAATCGCCTGAGGGAAGGGTGGGAAAATCCGCCTGCATCCGTTGCTGTAAATCCGTCAGCATGGTTCCGGCGTTAAAACCGGGCATATAGGTATGACTCCGGGAGGCCAGGATATTGCTGCAATCCGGGTTCTGGGCTGCCAGAAGCCGGATGTTCTCGTAATCCTGCAGCAATCTGGCTGCCAAAAGCTCCTTTACCTGTTCGGGCGTCCGATAGGAGCCTGTTTCGGAAATCAGCAAAAGCTGGTAGTATTGCGCACCCTCAGGATAAGCGGCAAGTCCCTTGGGAAGTCCGGCGTCCGCCTGGTTTTCCAGTACATAGAGGCCGTCCGACAGGGCTTCATAGGCGGGAAGAACAATCGTCTTAAGAAGTCGATTGTTCCGGGATATATAGGACAGGGCTTCCTCCTTTGTCACGGACACGCTTTCCGAGAGGGTTACGAGGCGTTCCGCAAAGGAGGTCTGCAGGAAGTGGCTGCCCGTTTCCAGGGCCTCAGCTGTGATAAGGGTATCGCACTGTTTTCTGACGCTTTCCAGAGAGGAGACCGGCATCAGGAAGCCTGCCTCGGCCTTTTCCTGTTCAAAGACAAGCAGAGAGGTAAAATAATCATCGGTTTGCTCCAGCAAAGCCAGATAGTCCAGGACGTCCTGCTTGCTGCGAAAGGTGTATTCGGCCAACAGAATAGGCAGCTGCGTCTGCATGCCGGAGGAGGGAGAAAGGGGTTCGTTATAATAGGGGCAGCTGCTCATGGCAAGAGAAAGGGTCAGGGAGCGTTTTAACAGCGTATAGGTATAGCGTTCTTTATCGCTCAGTCGTTCCTTTTTGATGCTGTTTAACAGGGACAGCAGATTTTCCGTGCCGGATTGTCCCTCCAGACGATTTCCGGCGCTATATACGGGAAGCTTCGGCTCATATTGACAGATACCGAAGGCCTCCGGATGGGCTATGGTATAGTGCATATTCAGAGTGTTGGAGGTCATCTCCTTCTCAAACAGAGCAGAGGTAATATGGGAAAATCTTTTTTCGTCTTGCTTGTAGGTAAAGAGTGCGATGGTAAGTCCGGTAAAAACCAGCAAAAGGAGGCAGGAAAACAGGAGTTGCCTTGCGGAAAATTTGGCTTGGGTTTTCTTCAATGCAGGTCGCCTCAGGTGGAAAATGTTGCTTAAGCTTATGCGGAAAATTGCGGAATTATGATTTTCGAGGGGTTTTTGTTGACACAAAAAATAGGGTCTATTATACTGAAAGATACAAGAATATCAGCTGGAAGGCAGAAGCGGAGACCAGGCGGGACGGTATCAGAGCGCCGGCGTAAAACGGCTCCGGCAGGGAGGATTGAAATGAGCGCAAAAACAGCAATAGAAACAGGTAAGGCGGTGCTGGGTATTGAATTCGGCTCCACCCGTATCAAGGCGGTGCTGGTGGACGAGAGCCATGCCCCTGTTGCCATGGGAACCTATGACTGGGAGAACCGGCTGGAAAACAATATCTGGACCTACAGTCTGGAGGATATCTGGGACGGACTTAAAGGGTGTTATGCCTCCCTGGCAGATGATGTGGAGAAGAAATACGGCGTGGCCATTGAAAAGCTGGGAGCTATTGGTTTTTCGGGTATGATGCACGGTTATATGGCTTTTGATGATAAGGATACGCTGCTGACGCCTTTCCGAACCTGGAGAAATACCATGACGGGGGAGGCCGTTAAGGTGTTGAGCCCTTTGTTTCACTTTAATGTTCCCCAGCGATGGAGCATTGCCCATCTGTATCAGGCGATTCTGAATAAAGAGGAGCATGTAAAGAACATTGCTTATTTCACTACGTTGGCGGGTTATATTCAATGGAGGCTTACCGGAGAGAAATGTCTGGGTATCGGCGAGGCTTCGGGTATGTTCCCCATCGATTCCGAGAAGATGGATTATGACGCAGGGATGCTTCAGCAGTTTGAGGAGCTGGTGGCTGGAGAAGGTTATTCCTGGAAGTTGCGGGATATTCTGCCGAGAGTGCTTCTGGCCGGAGAACAGGCAGGGGTGTTGACGGAGGAAGGCGCAAAGCTCTTGGATTCCACAGGCAGGCTGCAGGCGGGATGTCCTCTGTGCCCTCCTGAGGGGGACGCCGGGACAGGCATGGTCGCTACCAACAGCGTGGCCGTCCGCACGGGAAACGTATCCGCCGGAACCTCCGTATTTTCCATGGTGGTGCTGGAGAAAGCCATGTCCAGAGCCTATGAGGAGATTGACATGGTGACTACGCCCGACGGGATGCCGGTAGCCATGGTGCATTGCAATAACTGTACCTCTGATTTGAATGCCTGGGTGGGGCTGTTTGATGAGTTCGCGGAAAGCTTCGGCATGAAAATTGACAAAAACGAGCTGTATGGTATGCTGTACCGCAGGGCGCTGGAGGCGGATACCGATTGCGGAGGACTTCTGGCCTATAATTATTTTTCCGGAGAGCCGGTGACGGGCTTAAACGAGGGAAGACCCCTCTTTGTAAGGATGCCCGATGCGAAATTCACGTTGGCTAACTTCATGAGAAGCCATCTTTACAGTGCCCTCGCGGCGCTGAAGGTAGGAAATGATATTTTGTTAAAGGAAGAAAAGGTGGCGGTTGACTCTCTTATGGGTCATGGCGGTCTGTTTAAGACGCCGGTGGTGGGCCAGCAGATTCTGGCGGCCGCCCTGAATGCGCCGGTAACGGTAATGGACACCGCCAGCGAGGGAGGCGCCTGGGGCATTGCGGTTCTGGCTGCCTATATGCTGGAAAAGCAGGATGGGGAGAGCCTTGGGGATTACTTGAACGGCAGGATTTTCGCCGGACAGACAGGCACCACGATTTCACCGAAGCCGGAGGATGTGGCGGGCTTTGACCGGTTCATGGAGAGCTATCGGAAAACGCTGCCGGCGGAGAGGGCCGCAGTCCAGGGAATGGTACGGTAAACCATATCATAACAGGAAATAAGCGCAGGCGGGAAGCGGTGCGGAAAGAAGGAGAAATGCTAGAGGAATTAAAGCGACAGGTATATGAAGCAAATATGGCGTTACCCCGGTATGGCCTGATAACCTTTACCTGGGGAAACGTAAGCGGAATCGACAGGGAAAAGGGGCTGTTTGTCATTAAACCCAGCGGTGTGGAGTATGACAGCCTAAGGCCCGAGGATATGGTGGTGATGGATTTGGAGGGAAATAAAGTGGAGGGCAGATACAATCCTTCCTCTGATACGCCTACCCACAGGGAGCTGTATCTTTCGTTTCCGGATGTGGGAGGGGTGGTACATACGCATTCCACCTACGCTACCAGCTGGGCGCAGGCCGGCAGGAGCATTCCCTGCTACGGAACAACCCATGCGGATTATTTCTACGGGGAGATTCCCTGTGCAAGGGATTTAAAAGATGAGGAGATAGAGACCGAATACGAGAGAAATACGGGAAAGCTTATCGTGGAAGAGCTTCGCAGGCTGAATAAGGAGCCTCTTTCCGTGCCCGGAATCCTCTGTAAGAACCATGGTCCCTTTACCTGGGGGAAGGACGCCGGGGAGGCGGTGCATAATGCCGTAGTACTGGAAGAGGTGGCGAGAATGGCATATATGGCGGAGATTATCAATCCCCGTATTTTGCCTGCCAAACAGACGCTTTTAGATAAGCATTATTATCGTAAGCATGGCGCAAATGCCTATTACGGACAGAAGGGAAATTAGGCTGGACGGGAAAAGTGATTTATGCTAATATTGATTTTGGAAAGCAAAAGCTATAGCCGTAGGGTTTTACGGCAGAATGGAGGAGAAAATGAACAATTTAGAACTGCAAAAAAACGCGAACGAAGTTCGTAAGGGCATTGTAACAGCAGTTCACAGTGCAAAAGCAGGACATCCGGGCGGTTCCCTTTCTGCGGCAGATGTGTTTACTTTTCTTTATTTTGAGGAGATGAACATTGACCCCGGTAATCCCGATAAGGAGGACAGAGACCGTTTTGTACTGTCTAAGGGCCACACGGCTCCCGGTCTTTACTCTGCATTGGCAAACAGAGGATATTTTCCCGTTGAGGATTTAAAAACATTGAGAAAGCTTGGTTCTTATCTACAGGGACATCCCTGTATTCATATTCCGGGCGTAGATATGTCCTCAGGTTCTTTGGGCCAGGGTATTTCTGCTGCTGTAGGTATGGCCATGGGCGGCAAGCTGGATAAGAAAGACTTCCGTGTATATACCATGCTCGGCGACGGCGAGCTTCAGGAGGGTCAGGTATGGGAGGCGGCTATGTTTGCAGGCTTCCGCAAGCTGGACAATCTCTGTGTGATTGTGGATAATAACAATCTGCAGATTGACGGCGCTATCGATGAGGTGTGCTCTCCGTATCCTATTGATGAGAAATTCAAAGCCTTTAACTTCCATGTAATAAACTGTGACGCACATGATTTTGATGCGCTTCGCGCAGCCTTCAAGGAGGCAAGGGAGACCAAGGGCTGTCCTACCTGTATTGTTGTACATAGCGTGAAGGGTAAAGGCGTTTCCTTCATGGAGAATAAGGCAGGCTGGCATGGCAAGGCTCCTAATGATGAGGAGTACGCCGTTGCAATGGCTGATTTGGAAAAAATCGGCGCAGAATTAGGGGAATGCTGATGAAAGCGCTTCCTTAGAGAAAGCAGGTCAATAGAAAAGTCGAATGGAGTGCCTGGCGCAAGAGCTGCCGGGAACGGAAAGGCGTGGTAAATAAAATGGAAGAAGTAAAGAAGATTGCAACCCGTGAAAGCTACGGTAATGCGTTAAAGGAATTGGCGGAGGAATTCCCTGATTTAGTGGTTTTGGATGCTGACCTTGCCGAGGCTACCAAGACCGGCATTTTTAAGAAAGCGTATCCTGAGCGTCACATCGACTGCGGTATTGCAGAATGTAATATGGTGGGTGTGGCAGCAGGCTTATCCCTGGCAGGGAAAATTCCTTTTGTAAGTTCCTTTGCCATGTTTGCAGCCGGCCGTGCATTTGAGCAGGTGCGTAATTCCGTGGGATATCCGCATTTGAATGTGAAAATCGGCGCTACCCATGCGGGAATTACGGTGGGTGAGGATGGCGCTACCCATCAGTGTAACGAGGATTTGGCTCTGATGAGAACCATTCCCGGCATGGTGGTGATGTGCCCTTCCGATGATGTGGAGGCAAAGGCGGCCGTACGTGCGGCATTGGAGTACGAGGGCCCTGTATATATTCGTTTCGGACGTGCTGCAGTACCTGTTATCAATGACAAGCCCGATTACAAATTTGAAATTGGCAAGGGCACGGTATTGCGCGAGGGTAAGGATGTGACGATTGTAGCGACCGGAATTTGTGTGGATTCTGCCCTGGGGGCTGCCGAAAGGCTGGCCGCAGACGGCATTGATGCCGAGGTTATCAATATCTGCACGATTAAGCCTCTGGACGAAGAGCTGATAATTGCCAGCGCAAAGAAAACCGGCAAGGTGGTAACGGTGGAGGAGCATTCCGTCATCGGCGGCCTTGGAAGCGCAGTATGCGACTGCCTGAGCGAGAAGCTTCCGACTCCCGTGAAGAAGCTGGGTATGCAGGATATATTCGGTGAATCCGGCCCTGCTGCAGCGTTGGTTGAGAAGTATGGTCTGGACGCTGCCGGCGTATATAAGAGTGTTAAGGAATTTTTATAAATAGCAGGTACATCTGTCAATGATAGAAAAAGGAATCTCCGGCTGCGTCTGTGCAGCCGGAGATTTTGAGCCATAGGAGACGGAAGATGTACAAAGGATGAAAGACATATGGCATTACAAAGTGAGGAAGAGAGAAAACAGAATCGGAAACAGTTGGATTTGAGCCTGACAGAAATGAGGCGGAATCCTTATCTGGAGGAATATGGAAGGAATCGGAGGTCAGCCCGCCCGGCAACCCGAAGGATGCCCCGTCCGGAGGCGGAGACAAGGGCGGTTCCTGGGGCAGCCCGAAGGACGTCCCCGCCTCGCCGAAAAAGTCGAAGTGGTTGGAAGCTTACTCTGGCGGGCTGTCTGGGGCTGTTTCTTATGGTCGTGCTGGTGGCAGCAGGGAGAAAAGTTTTTGACAAAAATCAGAAAGGAGCGGAGCAGGTAGCCGCCCCCAATATGAGTTTTTTTAAAAAACAGGAAAAGATACAGGGGCTGCCGGAAGATGTATTTAACGAACATCCCGACTGGACGGAGGATTATCTGACGATAAACGAGTATTCCAGACCGGGAGAGGAACTACAGCAGGTAAAGAATATTTTTGTGCATTATACGGCCAACATTGGCACCAGTGCCAGTCAGAACCGCAGTTATTTTGAGCAGCTGAAGGATACGGGGGAGCGCAGCGCCAGCGCACATTTTATTATTGGCTATGAAGGAGAAATCATACAATGCATTCCTCTGAACGAAATTGCTTATGCGGTACAGACCAGAAACTATGATTCCGTTTCGATAGAGTGCTGTTATCTGGCGGAGGACGGCTCTTTTACCCAGGAAACCTATGATTCTCTGCTTGCGATGCTACGGTGGCTGACAAAGGCATATCAGCTGGATGCGGAGGATGTTCTGCGGCATTATGACTGCGGCGGTAAGAAATGTCCCCTCTATTATGTAGAGCATTCCGAGGAATGGGAAAAGTTGAAGGCCAAACTGTAATGCTTGCCTTTTTTTCTGCTGTCTGATAAAATAATAACAGATACTTGCGGTTTGCGGCCGAAGGCCGATAGGAATTTATAGAGTGCGGATTTGCGCTTTCGGCATAGGGCGGAAACCATGCCGGGAATGGGAGATTGCAATGAATATTTTGTCCCCATCTATTTTAGCGGCGGATTTTTGGAAATTAGGAGAGCAAATCAGAGAGGTAGAGAAGGCGGGAGTATCCTATCTGCATATCGATGTAATGGATGGAAGCTTTGTGCCGTCTATTTCCTTTGGTATGCCGGTGCTGCGTTCCGTGCGGAAAATGACGGATTTGTTTCTGGACGTACATTTGATGATAGAGCATCCGGAGCGCTACATAGAAGAATTTGCCGCGTGCGGCGCAGATATGATTAATTTTCATCTGGAGGCCGCGGAGGATGTAGAAAGCGTGATTGGACAGATACGCAGACAGGGGAAGAAGGCGGGGATTACCATTAAGCCTGCTACGTCTGTCTCGGCGGTGGAGCCATATCTGGGGCTGGTGGATATGGTGCTGGTGATGACCGTGGAGCCGGGCTTCGGGGGTCAGAAGCTTATCGGGGAATGCCTGGATAAGACCAGAGAACTCAGAAGGCTCATAGATAAAAAGGGTCTGGCGGTGGATATTGAGGTGGACGGCGGTATTAAGCTGAGCAATATTCAGGAGGTTCTGGATGCGGGGGCCAATGTGATTGTTGCCGGTTCCGCAGTTTTTAAGGATGATATCGCAATAAATGCAAAAAACTTAATCAATCAAATGTGACGATAGTTGCTTCTGGGACAAGCTGCTTCTTTGTTGAAAATGCGAAGAAGCAGCTTATTTTTATGGTAAAAATGCAAAGAAAATGACTGCCGGTTGGAAGGGAAGTTGACTTAAATAGACAAAGGTAATCTACCAATTTATGTAAAATTCGCAATTCCTAATCACTAGTCCGCAATAGTTGATAAGCGTAATAAATGTAGAAGCATTTATACTTGTATTGCAATGTGAATAATTTATAGCAATTATGAGGAGGTGGACATTAGAGATGTTTGCAAAAAAAGATGAGGTATTCTCTGTGGCCAAAGAGGAAAAGAAGCCTCGAAGGAAAGTAAAGTTCAGCATCTACATAAAGCGTTACTGGCAGTTGTATGCTTTGTTGGCCCTGCCCCTGATTTATCTGTTTATATTCAGATATGTTCCAATGGTATATATACAAATTGCCTTTAAAAAGTACAGTATTGTAGAGAGCGTATGGAAACTGCCGCTGGCAAAGAATCATGGCTTTGAATATTTTATTAAAGCGTTTTCGAATCCGGATTTTATCAGGGCGTTGAGGAACACATTGACGCTGAATTTAATGGATTTGGTGATTGGCTTCCCGGCTCCGGTTATTTTTGCGTTGATTTTGAACGAACTGTGTTTTAAGAGATTCAAACGGGTGATTCAGACCATCGCATATATGCCCCATTTCCTTTCGTGGGTTATTATTTCCAGCTTGGCATTACAGCTTCTGGCGCCGAATGCAGGCCTTGTAAATATGGTTATTCGGGACTTGGGAGGCGAGGCGATTCCCTTCCTGAATGATGCGGGCCACTGGATTGGCACTTATATAGGCTTCGGCGTATGGCAGAATTTCGGATGGGGCTCTATTGTATATCTGGCGGCAATAGCGGGTATTAACCCTGAGCTGTATGAAGCGGCTTCTATGGATGGAGCAGGCAGATTCCAGAAAATGTGGCATATTACATTGCCCGGTATTAAATCCACGATTGTAGTATTGCTGATTATGAATCTGGGTAATATTTTGGGAAGTAGTTTTGACCGTCCGTTTGCTTTCCAGAACAATCTGGTAATGAATGTAGCTGATGTTATTTCCACTTTTGTGTATAGAGTTGGTATCAAGGGCTTGCAGTTCTCTCTTACGACTGCGGTTGGTTTGTTCCAGTCGGTGGTAGGCGTATTCTTCCTGCTCGCGGCAAACTGGATTTCCAGAAGGCTCGGCGAGCGTGGTATTTGGTAGGAGGTAGAGGACAATGAAAGTAAAATCAACATCTGCCAAGGTTGGCGACTGGGTATTTGTATTGATATGTGTCATCGTAGGTCTTATTTGTGTTGTTCCCATGATAAATCTGCTGGCTAAGTCCCTGAGTCATACGGATTATCTGATTAAGAATGAGATTTATCTTTTGCCGAAGGGCTTTAATCTGGATGCCTATGCAACGGTACTGAAGGACCCGAAGTACATCAGAGCATTCTTCTGGACTGCATTTTTGACCTTGGTATGTACTATTTTCTCTTTGGTAATGACAACTCTTTGTGCTTATCCTCTGATTTTTGATAAGCTAAAAGGCCGCTCTGTCATTAATGTGTACATAACAATTACCATGTTTTTTAATGCGGGTACGATTCCCAATTACCTGCTGATGAAGTCCCTGAACCTTTTGGATAATCCGTTGGTATTAATTGTTCCCAGTTGTCTGAGCGTGTATAACATGATTATCATGAGAAGCTTTTTCTATGGTATTCCGGACAGCTTAAGGGAATCTGCGGAGATAGACGGAGCAACCTTCTTCCAGATACTGACAAAGATTTATGTTCCGTTGTCGAAGCCGGTATTTGCAACATTGGCGTTGTTCTATGCGGTAGGACGCTGGAACGGATATTCCGATGCGCTGTTGTATATGAAGGATTCTAAATATTATCCTTTGCAGCTTTTGCTGTACAACATTCTGAACAATATCAATCAGGTGGAGGTAGCAACCCAGGAAGGTTTCTCGGCGCCGGGGCTTTCGGAGGCCTTGAAGGCAGCTATCGTTATGTTTTCAACCATACCGATTCTGCTGATTTATCCCTGGCTGCAGAAGTACTTTATCCATGGCGTAACATTGGGCGCCGTCAAAGAGTAAACGGAATAAACGGGCCGTTAAAAGGGCGGTCGGTTCATTCATAAATTAACTATTTCTCATAATCTATAGGGAGGAAAATGAAAATGAAGAAAAAAGTAGTTTCTATCGTGCTTGCATGTTCCATGGTATTAGCTATGGCAGCATGCGGCAGCAGCCCTGCTGAGAGTTCTTCACAGTCCGGCAGCAGTACTCCTGCTCCTGCATCTAACGGTGAAGAGGGCTCCAGCGAAGCGGAAGGTTCTTCTGAAGAAGCCGGAGGCAAGACCTCCAGTGAGCTTACCGACGGTAAGTTTGCAGAGACCAGACACATCACAGTAGAGGTTTATGACCGCGGCAATGACGGCGGTTCCGACCCTACAAACAACATGTATACCGAGTATATCAAAAAGGGTATGTTAGAGGACCACAATGTAGAGGTTGAGTTCGTAGCCGTTCCCCGTTGGACAGAGGTTGATGAGATTAATAACCTGCTGGCAGCCGGAAACGCTCCTGATATTTGTGTAACATACAGCTATCCTACTGTAAAAACGTATGCCGATATGGGAGGCGTTACAGATTTAAGCAGCTATGTAGAGGATTTCAAGGATGATATTCCCAATCTTTGGGACTGGCTGGGTGAGACCAATATGTATTGGGACAAAGACCCTGTGGACGGAACGCTGTGGGCAGTTGAAGGTAAGCTGGCAACCACTAACCGTGTACTTACCTTTGTACGTCAGGACTGGCTGGATGCTTTGTCACTGAACGCTCCTACCACGAAGCAGGAATTTGAGGATATGCTGGTAGCATTCAGAGACAATGCTGAGACATTGCTTGGGGCTGATGCCAGCAAGATGATTCCTTACTCTGTAAGCTATGATGTGGGCTGGAGAGCAGCTACCTTGATTGAGTCCTTCATTGACCCGAATATTACGGATAAAGAGTACTATATCAATGGTTTCGATGACAGAAAGCTGACTCAGAACGGTACGAAGGAAGCAGTAAGACTGCTGAATAAGTGGTACAATATGGGATTGATGTGGGATGATTTCGCTCTGTATGGAAGCGGTGACACCAGTGAGGATTCCATGATGAAGGCCGGTTATGTAGGTTCCTTCACTCACAACTGGGATTATCCTTTCCGTAACGGTGCAGACAGCATCAATGCTAATCTGGCCAGATTGGTAGGCGAGGACGCCAAGTTTGTAGCAATTGACCCGTTTGAGGATTCCAAGGGCACTCATACAAAGTTTGTATCCAGTACTGCCGGTGACCGTAAAATCTTCTTCCCTAACACGAATGACGAAGTGCTTGCTTCTCTGTTATACCTTGACTGGATTAGTGAGCCCGAGCATATCAAGTATCTGCAGATTGGTGATGAAGGCGTGACTCATAATGTGCTGGAGAGCGGCGCTATTCAGACAATTGCAGCTACCGGCGATGCTATTATGAACTCCGGTATGAATATCGACTATACGATTACCTGTAACGGTTTGAATCTGGCGGATGATGCTTTAACCAGTCTTTCCAAGGCTTATGGTTATGCAGAGATTGACCCGGCACTGGTTCAGACAGCAGATGCGCTGGCTCAGACAGATATCATACCTGCAAAGAATGTGAATGTTGGTGATATTGAGGCTGAGAACGGTGTAGGCGATACCCTTTCTTCTAAGAGAGATATTGTTTACGATAATGCTGTAGTAGCAGCTGAGGCTGATTTTGATGCAGTATGGGATGCAGGTATTGCAGATTATCTGGCTACAGGTGGTCAGGCTATTATGGATGAGCGCGCTGCCAAGTGGGAGCAGTACTTCCCGGGCGCTGATATGCTTCCTTAATGCTTAAGGGACAATCGTTTAAGAAGTTTTGAATCAAGGCTGCCGTCCTGTGATTGAGAAATCACAGGACGGCAGTTTTTATGCGCTCTTGTCCGCTTTCTTCTTGAAAATAAATGGGTCACCAGGAACAGAATCGACAGAGACACGTAAGTTAATACAAACAGATATTTTATCCGCGATTTTACGACTGCGCATCGTTGTCCAGGTATCCTAGAGTGCCTGCACTATGCGCAGAGAGCAATGGGGAAAAGAGGTTAGCTATGAGTGAAAATTGTGTTCTCAGTCATGTGACAAAGGAGTATCTTGAGGAGTACCAAAGAATATTTGATGAAATGCGCAGAGGAATGCGGAAAGCTTGTCTTACAGACAGCATATCCGGTAACTTTATTCGCCAAATGATACCGCATCATCAGGGGGCCATCAATATGTCCCGAAACATTTTGAAATATACTACCTGTATTCCTTTGCAGGAAATTGCATTGGGGATTATCAGCGAGCAGATAAAAAGCATTGAGGATATGAAGAAAGCGTTACCCTGCTGTCAGATGTTAAGAAATTCGTCTCAGGAATTATGTGAGTATCAGAAGAACATGGGGCAGATTATGGAGATTATGTTCGAGGGAATGGAAAACGCCTGTGCAAATAATGAAGTCAGCGATAATTTCATGAGGGAAATGATTCCTCATCATGAGGGGGCGGTTCGTATGTCAAAGAATGCCCTGAAACACTCTATCTGCAGACAGCTGCATCCTATTTTGGAGGCGATTATCGAATCTCAGGAAAAAGGGATTTGTCAGATGAAGCAGCTGTTGCAGGAGGGAAGCTGCAGCTGCGGAAAATAGGAGGCTATTTGTAAAAAAGGATTAATGGATTGGGTTTTTCTTACGATATAATAAATAAGGTGAAAATAACAGAAGAGGTTTTGATGCAGAGGAAAGGCAGGTGTAGTATGCAGATTGGTAATTTGGATAATCATGGCAGAGAATCCCATCAGGTGACGCATTGTATCAGTTCCCATACAGAGATTAAGAAAGAAGTGGGAAATATGGCCGCAGCTTCCTCTGCATCTGCGTCCTTGAAGGCGGGGCAGACGCCGGAGCCCGAGCAGCTTGCGATGCAGTTGTCGCCTGTGGACTGGCTGAAAAATATCCTGTCAAAGGGGAGAGGGCTGCTGTTTCATGTATGGGGCGACAGCTATGAGGATGGAGCGAAACAGCTTACCCCGCAGAGTAGGGAGAACATAGCACTGGAACATCCGGGCGGAGCAGGGCAGCAGACCGGGACAAAACAGCTAGGAGAAATCCATCAGAAAAAGGACATGGAGCAGAAGCGAATCGAGCAAATGTCTCCTTATTTTGTGATGTCGGAAAAGAAGGAGGTAGCGCCGGGGCTGTTGCAGCGTTTTCGTATGAGGGTACACACGGTAGCAGGTTATCTGGAGAAGCATTTACCCTTTACCCAGACAGGCTCCTTTCAGGCAAAGCAGCAGAAAAGTAAAGAGGATTTGCGCAAGCACAGCCGCTATCGTAAGGATGAGCTGGAAATTGATTGTATTCTCACGGATGACAGCTATCTGATGGATTCTTATGACAGGAAGGGTAAATATAGTAAGCTGTCCACGGAAAACAGAACATAAGGAAGAAGGGCTGCAGAGAGGAGAAGGAAAACGGAGAGAAAAAACGGCAAAGAATTGAGGATTGACAGTTTTGGGGTTTTTGTGCTACTCTGTTTTCAGGAAAGCATATATGTTACGAATGCTATGACGGAGAGAGTACATTTAAGGAAGCTTTACAGAGAGCATCCCGACGATAATGGCCGGTGTTTGGGTCATGTCTGTTGCTGAGAGGGGTGGGGCGAAGATAAATGGAAGATGGCTTCTGAGCGGCGCACCGAACCGAAGGGCATGCTGTGTCGGTAAGGCTGCGACAGGTTCCGCCTGTTACAGCGGATAGGGTTACTGACCCGAAGAGATTCGCGTTGCAAGATGCGGATAAAGAGAAGTGGTACCACGGGATGAATGCTCGTCTTCTTACATATAACAGGGTGTTATATGTAAGAAGGCGTTTTTTATATTCCAGGAAATATTATGTTACAGTGCAGGACTAAAGGATATGAATTTCCTATGATATAAAAAATAGGATGCGCACTCGTGGGAATGGAAATATGCTGCAAAAGCAGCCAAGCGGACATGCTTAAAGCCAGCCGATGGTTGGCCTGGACAGGTTTGTGTTCGTAATATATCGCAGAAAGGAAGGAATTATGACAAACAAGGGAAAATATTATTTGACAACTGCTATTGCCTATACCTCGGGGAAACCCCATATAGGCAACAATTATGAGATTGTGCTGGCTGACAGCATTGCGCGCTTTAAGAGGAAGGAAGGCTATGATGTTTTTTTTCAGACCGGTACGGATGAGCATGGCCAGAAAATCGAGTTGAAGGCGCAGGAGGCCGGTGTAACCCCTAAGGAATATGTGGACGGAGTGGCTGGGACGATTAAAGGTCTGTGCGATTTGCTGAACATTTCCTATAACAAATTTATACGAACCACCGATACGGAGCATGAGAGGCAGGTGCAGAAGATTTTCAAACGTCTCTATGAGCAGGGGGATATTTACAAGGGGGCTTATGAGGGCCTGTATTGTACGCCCTGTGAATCCTTCTGGACAGAGTCTCAGTTAAAGGACGGAAAATGTCCCGACTGCGGCAGGGAGGTTAAGCCGGCTAAGGAGGAGGCTTATTTCTTTAAAATGAGCAAATATGCAGACCGGTTAATCAAGCATATTAACGAACACCCGGAATTCATCCAGCCGGTATCCAGGAAGAATGAGATGATGAACAATTTCCTGTTGCCCGGGCTTCAGGATTTATGCGTATCTCGTACCTCCTTTAAGTGGGGGATTCCGGTGGATTTTGACGACAGACATGTGGTATATGTGTGGCTGGATGCGCTTACGAATTATATTACCGGTATCGGTTATGACGCGGAGGGAGAGAGCAGCGAGCAGTACAGGAAGCTGTGGCCCGCAGACCTGCATCTGATTGGCAAGGATATCATCCGCTTCCATACGATTTACTGGCCGATTTTCCTGATGGCATTGGGGGAACCGCTGCCGAAGCAGGTATTCGGGCATCCCTGGCTTTTGATGAACAATGATAAGATGAGCAAGTCCAGAGGAAATGTGATTTATGCGGACGATTTGGCGGACTATTTTGGAGTGGATGCGGTGCGCTATTATGTGCTGCATGAGATGCCTTATGAGAATGACGGGAACGCTACATGGGAGTTGATTGCGGAGCGCCTGAATTCGGATTTGGCCAATACGTTGGGTAATCTGGTGAATCGTACCATTTCCATGAGCAATAAATATTTCGGCGGCGCCGTGGTGGATAAAAAGACCTGCTGCACAGAGAGAGACGCCGAGATTGACGAAGATTTAAAGACTGTGATAACCGGAACTTACGCGAGGGTTGCGGAAAAGATGGAAACGCATCGTGTGGCAGACGCCCTGACAGAAATCTTTGGCATTTTCAAGAGATGTAATAAATATATTGATGAGACGGAGCCGTGGATATTAGCAAAAAGCATCGGCACGGAGAAGGAAAAGGAGGACAGGCTGGCTACCGTGCTCTATCATCTGGTGGAGGGTATTACCATCGGAGCTTCCCTGCTCTGGCCCTTTATGCCGGAAACAGCGGATAAGATTGCAACGCAGCTGCATACGAAGCTTCGGGATTTTGATGAGCTGGAGCAGTTCGGACTGTATGAGAGCGGCAACAAGGTGACGGATCAGCCGCAGATTCTGTTTGCGAGACTGGACATGAAGGAGGTAGCGGCAAAGGAAGAAGAGCTGGGTCAGAGGATGCTTGCTGAGGCTGCGTCAGAACAGAAGGAGACGGAGGGCTCAGAGAGTGAAGAGATACCTGCAAAGCCGGAAATCAGTTATGATGATTTCGCAAAACTGCAGTTTCAGGTAGGAGAAATCATTGCCTGTGAGGCAGTACCGAAGTCCAAAAAGCTATTATGCAGCCAGGTGAAGATAGGCAGTCAGGTGAAGCAGATTGTATCGGGGATTAAGGCCTATTACAGTCCCGAGGAAATGGTGGGGAAAAAGGTGATGGTGCTTGTGAATTTAAAACCTGCTACCCTGGCAGGCGTCCTGTCAGAGGGCATGCTTTTGTGTGCGGAGGATGCAGAAGGGAAGCTGTCCCTGATGACGCCGGAAAGGCAGATGCCGGCAGGCGCGGAAATCTGTTAAAATACCTTACTATAAACTCTTTATTAAATTTTTCATAAAGGGCTTAAAGAAAGGAAGAAAATGCGTTATACTTTGAATCGTACTTCTTGTATGGGAGCTGGAAGGCGTCGCTATGGAAAATATAAAAATCAGGTGGGCAAAGCCCGAGGAATGGGCGCCTGCCATGACGATGATATGGAAAACCTTTCTGGAATTTGAGGGAAAAGAGTATACTCAGGAGGGCATCCGTAACTTTTTTGACTTTATTACAGATGACAAGCTGTATCAGTCTTTTTTAAGAGGGACTTATCAGATGGTGGTGGCTGTGGACAAAGAACGGGTGGTAGGCGTGGCAACTGTGCGCAACGGGCATCATTTGTCCCTGTTGTTTGTGGATGAAGAGTATCACCATCGGGGGATTGGAAGCGCTATGCTGACTCTGTTCTGCCGGTATTTAAAGGAGGAGGCGGGAGAGCGCCTCATGTCTCTGAAGGCGGCTCCCTCTGCTCTGGGCTTTTATCAGAAGCTGGGATTTCGACTTCTGGGGCCGGAGGAGGATTACGAAGGGATACGGGTTTTTTCCATGGAAAAAATTTTTGAGTGACGGATTTTATGGAAAGGATTGAGAGAGAATGAAGTTTTTTAGTATGGACAGCCCGCTGATGCAGGCGCTGAACAAAATGGCGGATTTGCTCTGGCTGAATGTGCTGGCGTTAATCTGCTGCCTTCCTGTGGTGACGGTGGGAGCCTCCATGACGGCTATGCATTATATGGCTTTGAAGATAGCCAGAAATGAGGAAACCTATATCACAAAGGGATTTTTGAAATCCTTTAAGGAGAATTTCCGGCAGGCTACGATTATCTGGCTGTTGCAGCTTACGACGATTATTGTGCTGCTGGGAGACTATTATATTCTGTTTTTCAGTGAGATGGAGTTTCATACCGTATTGCAGGTGATGCTGTATCTTGTGACAATTATCGTGCTGCTGGTATCGATTTTTGTGTATCCGGTGCTGGCGAGATTCGACAATACTGTTTTTAAGACCATAAAGAATGCGCTTTATATTGGAATACTGCAGCTGCCCAAGGCTGTTTTGATGCTGGCGATGTATATTGCGCCGCTGATTCTCACCGTGGTCGCCACGGAGATTTTTCCGATTATCTTCCTGTTCGGATTGTCTTTGCCGGCCTTTGTCTCAGCGAAGCTGTATCATAAGTTTTTCCTGAAGCTGGAGGACAAGGTGTTGGAAAACAGCGCTTCCGATAAGGAAGATTTAGGAAGCGAGGACGAGCATATTTTCAGCGATGAATTGGACCCGGCGCTGACGGCGGGAGAAGAATTTCACTGATTTTTCTTCCGGTGATTTGTCTGGAATTGTTAGGTTTGACCAAAAAAATAAGAAAATTTTATACAATTTGACGGGCTATTCAAAAAAAAAACAAGTTTGTAAGCAATTCCTACAATATGAAGTGAAATCTTTGTGAAATAGTGGTATGGCATAAGAATGTATTTTTCGGTATACTAATTTATGAGGTCAAACCGTATGGAGAGACTTATGAGAGTGATAAAATAAGATGTTTTTAACATGAAAGGAGTTTATTGTTATGGCAAGTTTATCTTTAAAGAACATCTGCAAAGTATATCCCAATGGATTTGAGGCTGTTAAGGATTTCAATCTTGAGATTGCTGACCAGGAGTTTATTATCTTCGTAGGACCTTCCGGTTGCGGTAAGTCCACTACTCTTCGTATGATTGCAGGTCTGGAAGATATCTCCTCCGGCGAACTGAAGATTGGTGACAGAGTAGTGAATGATGTAGAGCCTAAGGACAGAGATATCGCAATGGTATTCCAGAATTACGCTCTGTATCCTCATATGACTGTATATGATAATATGGCATTTGGTCTGAAGTTAAGAAAGGTTCCGAAGGACCAGATTGATAAGATGGTAAAAGAAGCAGCTAAGATTTTGGACTTGACTCCTCTGCTTGACCGTAAGCCGAAGGCTTTGTCCGGTGGTCAGAGACAGCGTGTTGCCATGG
>JAMOZS010000046.1 GCA_023667765.1 Roseburia sp.
TATTTATAATGATTCCCAGGGCTACAAACAACCCAAACTTTTTGATAATTTGTCCATATGCTTTAAAAAGCGCCGCCACACAAATCAGCGGTACCGACAGAATCATGACGCGAAGCATTTTGACAGTTATTTGTAAGGTATCTTCGGAAAAGCCGGACGCAAATAGCTTTGTAAATATTTCGGGAAAGCATTCGACGGCAATCACAAAGAAAAAGCCAATCAAAAGCGTGAAAAAAAGTGTTCCAGTATTAAATTTGCTTTCTTCCTCAACAGAATTTTTTTCCCCTTTGATTTTAAAATAAGTCGGTATATATAACTGTGCTATGGCATATGAAAAACCGTCTGCCAATATATCCGGAATGGAAAATGCCACAATAAAGGAATCTCCGAATGCGGACGTTCCAAATACATTCGCAACAAAAAGTTCCCTGATAAAACCCACGCCGCGCGCAAGAAAGGTAGCCAAAACCGCAAAACCCACGCCAAAAAACGTGGCTTTAGGTAAATCTGCCCTCCCGGCTTCATAAACTTCGTTATAGAAGTTTGTAAGTGTTTGGGCCGTTTCCTTATTGTCATATCCGCTGCTTCTTATCACATCTGTCATATCCGCCCGCACCACATCAAAGGAATTACAGATAGCATCACTCCATTTTTCCGCCCCGTCTCTTAAAGACAGCACATGACAATGATGAGATAGAATGGTCTCCCCGGACATGGTATCGGAAAACACACAGGGCAGTCCCGCACACTGAGCCTCAATGGCTGCAATGGTTAATCCTTCATATAAGCTGGGCATAACAAAAACATCCATTGCCTGTAACATTTCATGAATATTGGAACATGCTCCCGGCAGAATCACATCATCCAGAACCTGTAACCTTTCTGCCTCCTCCATGATGGCCTGTTTTTCCTCCCCTTCCCCGCAGATAATCAGTTTTACCGAATATCCTCTTTTGATTACCTCCGCTAAAATTGGGATTAGAAAAATCTGATTTTTTTGTTTGCTGAGCCGCCCCACATTTCCTATCAGAAAGGCAACGTCACAAATTTTATACTGGGCTCTGATTCTTTTTCTTATCTCTCTGTTAAAGACATATTTTTCAATCTGAATCCCATTTTTAATATATTTTACCCGATTAGCGCAGCCTTTTTTCCCGAACATCCACTTGGCGGCTACATCGGAACACGCAAGGGAGGCGTCTGCCATAGAACATAACATGCCTCTATTGAGCCTGTGCAATATTTTTAGGATACCCGACGAGGCCGATGGCTGTGAATTATGAGAATGCACAATCACATAACTGCCCCTGCTAAATACTCTGATTAAAATGGGAAGAAGCATATCCGCAGCAGAATTCTTATGCAGATGAATGATATCAAATTTATTATTTTTCAAAAAGGCGATTATAAAAAATATATATTTTATCCTGTTATCAGGCACCCTATGAACAACCCCTTTGACACTTCCCACTATCTGTTCATTTGTTCCCCGCATCAGATACTCAAACTGAATGGCATTTGTATCCATCTCGTTACTGATATTCATCAAAAATGATTCGATTCCTCCGCAAACCTCTTGAAGCTCACTATGTAAAATTTTCATTTCATCTGTCCTCTATCTTCAGTGTTCATTGCACATGACATCAGCCAGGAAATAATCAACATATACCAAAGCAGGACGCTTCTGGGCATACTTAATATAATGCTTAACAGAATAACGGAAACCGGCAGCGCCTTAAAAGACTGTCCGTAATGCCTGAAAATTCCTTTCCAGGATCTTCTGAGTACTAATAAAAAAGCGAATAAGCCAACAATCCCCATATCAACCATATAATCAATGTAAGTATTATGAGCAACGGCCGAGCTGTCTGACGTCACACTCACTAATCCCGGCCCATATCCGAAAATGATTCTCTTCTTCCACAGCTCAATCCCATTTCTCCAAAATGTCAAACGTGAATTATTACTGTAATCCACATAGTTTTTCAAAACAAAATAACGGTTCCAATACCATTGCAGTTTTTCACTTGTTAGAAAATAACGCCTCAGTTCAGGCAATGCAATCACAATAAATATGCATAAACAAACAAAGAAAGCCAGTACTCTTAACAGAATTTTTCTCTTCTTTAAATCCAACAGTATATTTTCCCCCACTACCATGAATACCCCGGCCAGGCTTATGAGTACGGCCGCTCTGGAGCCGGAATAAAAAGCCCCGGCAAACAGGATGCCAAACGCTATCAGATAAACGGTTCTGGCCCCTTTTCTTTTTTCATAATAAAAAAGATAAAATGCAATTTCGCTGACGACGGCCAGATATCCTCCGCAGAAATTTTTATCCATAACCACCCCCAGAAAATTGGTGTACCAGATTGAGTTGACAAACACATAATAAAATGAAATAAATATACCAACCGCTATATTACATATAAATATTGTTTTTATTTCACCGGTGCTTAAGACCGTTTCCGTTCCCCAAAAATAAAAAAACAGGACAACGAATGTATAAACTATGCGTATCAAATACAGGTTCGTAATTTTGTTCTCGTAAAAAAGAAAATTTCCAAAAAGCGATAGAAACATTGACACAACATACAAGACCAATATAAGAAAACAGTCTCCGCTTTTCTTCCCACGATTGCCGAATAAGATATGCCCCGACATCAGTAAAATGATGGGAACTATAATACTCTGTATATTAAAAGTCGCTTCCCTCGAAAATAGCATAAAAAAAGGTATGCTTGCCAGAGCAAATGTTGTATATCCGCTTTTACTTATTTTCAACTTCATATTTCCTGATACCTCCCTGCCTCCTAACGCGCTCCTATGTATCGCCTGTCATTTTCCCGAAAAGCAACTCATGCTCCTGCGCTACCCGCCGGGCATCAAATTTCCTATAAACAATGTCTTTTCCGTTTGCAATCAGTTTTTGACATAGTGCAAAGTCATTTCTAAGCCTTTTCACAGCTTCATATACGGCATAATAATCATCAACGTCAACCAGCAAACCATTCCACTCATTCCGGATAATATTCGGAACCGCACCGGCCTTAGTGGCTATAACCGGCTTTTCGGCCAACATATATTCCGGTAATACAAGCCCAAATCCTTCCCATCTTGTAGTCAGAACGGCAACATCAAATAACTCTATATAATCCATTGGATTAGGAATCCAGCCCGTTATAAACAGAGAATCGTTCAGCCCGTTTTTTTCGGCATATTCATCTATTTCCAGTCTCATATCTCCATCGCCCACCAGAAGAAAAACACTATCGGGAAATTCCTCTTTAATTAACCTTGCCGCTTTGACAAAAACATCCGGTGCCTTTTGGATAGTCAGCCTAGCAGCCATGCCAACAACGAAAGCTCCCTTATCTATCCCAAGAGCTTCTCTCCCCACTTCTGCAGCTTTCCTCTTCTCATAGGCTTTTATATCCACTCCGTTAAAAATAAGCTGAAGCTTATCCTTAGGACAAATATGATTCCTTAAAGCAGCTTCCCTTTCATATTCCGATATGCATATAATCTTTTCGCAAAGAAAGGAGGCTGCTTTTTCTATCATTTTATAGAGTTTTCTATGGGGGCTAATCATACTAAAAGCCCACCCATGAGGGTTGTACACGCAATGGTTAGGAAGGCCGATATCAGCTATACGTGCGATTGCCCCGGCTTTACTGGAATGGGCATATACAATATCCGGCTGATAGTTTTTGATTAAGGTTCTAATCTGTCTTATTGCATCTATATCAGCCCTGCCTATTTCCCTCTGCATTCTTACCTGTTCAAATTTATCGGCAATATCTATGTAGTCCTCTTCTTTAAAATCCTGGGACAGAACTACTATATTTTCATATTTCCTTTTATCCAGATAACGCAGCAGCATCCTGATATATCTGTCGACTCCTCCGGCAGCCTGCGCTACATGAAGAATTCTGATTTTCTCACGCCTCATCCATACCATCCTCATTTCTGCGCTGTTCTTTTCTCACAAATTGCCGGTTCTACCTCGCCCCGGTCTGCATCACTACCGTCTTAACGGTCCGCAAGAGTATCTGAATATCTTTTCCGAAATTCCAGTCATTGATATACATGGTGTCCAGCTTCACCACCTCTTCAAAATCCATGATATTGCTTCGGCCGCTAATCTGCCACATGCCTGTGATTCCTGGTTTGCCTGCCAGACGGGCTCTGTGATGCAGCTCATATTTCTCCCACTCATCCACCGTGGGCGGCCGGGTGCCCACCAAAGACATATCGCCCTTCAGCACGTTAAAAAACTGCGGGAACTCATCCAGAGAAGTCCGCCGGATAAAGTCCCCTATACCGGTCTTTCTCGTGCCGTCCGGAAGAATACGATTCCCTATCACTCTGGGGTCAAAATCCATTTTAAACATCAGCCCATCCCCGGACTCATTCTGCTCTATAAGCTCCGCTTTCCGCTTTTCCGCATCCGGATACATACTTCTGAATTTATACATTCGAAACCGTTTCCCGTTTCTGCCAATCCTAATCTGGCTGAAAAAAATCGGCCCCGGGGAGCTGATATAGATAGCAGGCCCTAAAACCAGTATAAGAAGCAGGGTAAACAGGCTTCCGACCAATCCCCCTGCAATATCGAGAGCCCTCTTATATGCGGCCTGCTTTAAGGAAATACATTTTCTGGCAGTCGTAAGCACCGTATAGCCCCCTATCCTTTCTATCATTTCACTCCTGCCGCACACATCATGCAGTTCCGCAATCTTATAATGCACCGTCACGCCTGTCTTAAGAATATCCTCATATAATGTTTCACAACAGCTTTCCCCCTCCTCATAAACGATTAATACCTCGTCTATCCACTCGCTTCCTATGTACCGGGCAGCAGTATCCAACGAAGCCACCACCGGAATCCCCTTTATATTCTGCCCCACCATAAATTGGTCTGTTATGGCAATTCCCGTAACCGTAAACACAGGGGGACTGCTGTTTAGTATTCTGTTGACCACCGTATCCGCATAATCGGCGTCTGTCACTACAAACAATCTTTTCACTTTATTATTTTTTATCATTCGCCCAAGCAGCCGCTTCCACAAAAGCCTCACAACGTAAGAAACCACCACATAAACAGGACAGAGCATAAACAGGACGGCTCTGGAATATGCGCCGCCGCTCTGTGTGGAAAACAGATACATGGAAGCAAACAGCTCCACAAATATAATCTGCTTTACCGTCGTCTTAAATTCTCTGTAACAGCCCCGTTTCAGCACATTTTTATAGATATTAAAGAGGAACATGACACAGATATCCGCAAATGTAATAAACAAAGCCGAATCCCGATACAGGAAATTCCGATAAGGGTTCTGCCACCCATGCCGAATGACATATGCCATAAAGAATGAGACATGTAGACAGATAATATCTATTATCATAAAATCAAGATGCTTCAGCCATCCTCTCACATTACTTCTGTACATTCTTTCCCTCATTCCTGCGCTGTCCCAAGCGTATCAAAACAGCCGCCCCTGAAAGTCTTTACAGCGTAACAAACCGGTAGATTACATAGCCAAAGCCATATCCTGTGAAACATCCGTTACGGCCTTGACTATATCATCTGACAATGGCAACATGTGATTCCCCGTGGCCGGGAATCCATGTCGGCATTGCAGGCGTTTCTTACAATTCGACAATTACTTAACCTGAAATGTCACTTTCTTTGTCGTTTTCTTGTAATTACCCGTAGAAGCTACCGTAATGGTAATGGTGGCCTTAGTGCCCTTCTTCGTGCCCTTCTTTACAGTAACCTTTCCGTTCTTGTCAACGGTAATCTTCTTACTGTCGGACTTATAGGAAACCTTAGCCTTTTCCTTCACGCCGCTTACCTTAAGCTGATACTTCTTGGAAGCCTTCTTTACGGTGGAAGCCTTTACGGAAGTAGTGCCCTTAACGGTAATCTTCTGGGAAGCCTTCTTAATCGTAAAGGTAATCTTCTTTGTGCCGGAATAATTCCCCTTACCCTTAATGGTAATTGTATATTTGCCGGCCTTCTTAGCCTTTGTCGTGCCGGATACGGTGTAATCCGTACCCTTCTTCAGGGTCTTGGAGCCGTCCTTTACCACTATACCGGCTGTCTGGTTCTTACCGCTATAAGTAACGGCCTTAGCTGTTGCGCTGAGCCCGCTAACGGACTTTGCCTTAATCGTAAAGGTAATCTTCTTTGTGCCGGAATAATTCCCCTTACCGTTAACGGTTATCGTGTATTTGCCGGCCTCCTTAGCCTTTGTCGTGCCGGATACGGTGTAATCCGTACCCTTCTTCAGGGTCCTGGAGCCGTCCTTTACCTCGATACCGGCTGTCTGGTTCTTACCGTTATAGGTAACGGTCTTAGCTGTTGCGCTGAGCCCGCTAACGGACTTTGCCTTAATTTGATACTGTTTCTTCGCAGTACCGGTATAGTTTCCCATACCCTTTACCTCCAGAGTATAGGTTCCAGCATTGGTATTCTTATTGCCGGATACGGTATAATCCGTACCCTCCTTCAGGGTATTCTTGTCAACCTTTACGGTGACTGCCGCGGTCTGAGCGCTGCCATTATAGGTCTGGTCTGCAACCGTGATGACAGCCTTGGAGATATCGGTCTTGGCGCCCGAGTTTACTGCTGCCTGCACATCGGCAGGTATAGCCAATGCAAGTGCGCAAACAAGAGCCAGTACTTTCCCCAAAGGCCTGGATAGTGCTTTCATTGTTCTCACTTTATCTTCTCCTTTCTTTTCTATGTAGAGATAAGATATATTTGATAAACCGCCTGTTTGCCACGCTGCAGGCAGTATTATCCCACTTCTGTCCTGTTTTTCCCGTAATAGCCATAGCCATAGTCCTTGTAATATTTGCCATACTTACCATAGTACTTTTTATAGGCATGTCCACCGGTCTGCACCCGGTTTAATATCACTCCCAGAAGCTTGCAATGGACCTGTTCTATCTGTTGAAAAGACTGTCGAATCAGACTTCTTGAAGTCTCGCCGCTTCTGACCACCAGCACGGCGCCATCGCACATAGAGGCCACCAGAGCAGCATCCGCCACGCTTCCAAGCGGCGGGGAATCAATAATCACATACCGATATTCCCGGGACAGCCTGTCCAAAAGTTCTCTGAAACGCACATCCTCCAAAAGCATCGAGGGATTCTCCAGCAGATTGACGCAGGGCACCAGATAGCCGTTTTTTACATTCGTCTCATAAACCACATCCTCGTATTCCGCAAGACCGGATAAGTAATAGCCCAAATCCTTCTTATGATCCTCGGAGACCAGCATCCTGTGCCTTTCCTTCATTACGGATTTGCGCAAATCCACATCAACCAGCACTGTCGGAAAGCCCGCCTCCGCCATCATTTTCCATAGGTTTGCTGCGATAGTGGACTTGCCCTCATTGGGCATACTGCTGGTCAGAAGAATCTTCCGCGTACTCTTGCCGCAGAATTTGATATTGATACGCAGACGATTCATAGCCTCCTCTATTGCATAAGGCATTTCCTGAAACTCAACATGAATACTGTTCATCTCTAATGTTTTCCTTTCCTAATGCTTTCCTGTTCTGTGCTTTCCTTTCCGATACCTGCCTTCGCTGTTCCCCTCCCGGATTCATCCTCCTGTCTGAACTGCTCGCTTTCCGGAATCGTGGTGAGCGGCACAATGCCGAAGTACTTCTCCATATCCTCAGGAGTATGTATGGTATCATCCAGAAGATACCCCGTTACAAGAATCAGACAGTACACCAGCGCTCCCAGAAATGCTCCGATAATCGTGTATTTCAGATAACTGGGATCCGTCTTTTTGTCGGCAACTCTCGCCACCTGCGCCACATTAGGCGCCCGGGTACTCATGGTGTCGGGAAGATACTCTACCGATATATTGGCCAACGTATTTGCGATATCACATGCCATTTGGGGACTGGTGCTTGTAACAGTAATGTTCAGCATACGAGTATCCTTGGGGTTGACAAGCGTAATCATCTTCGCCAGCTTCTCGTAAGTCATCCGAAGTCCGAGCCTGTCTATTACCTGGTCCAGCACCGGATAACTCAACATCAGCTCCTCATAATCGGAGGTAAGAGAAGAGCCTATATTCAAATCCGACAGATTCACTATCGCATCCTCTGACGCAGACACCACATACAGCTTAGCAGTAGACTGATAGGTGGGCTTTATAAGGAAATACGCAAAAGCATTGAACAGGACTGCTCCTGCCAAAAAGCACAATATGATATAATGTATTTTTTCCAACAGATACAGCCCCAAATCCAGTAAGTCTATCTCCACCTCTTCCCCGGAAACAGATATATGGGCAGGAAGCTGCCTTTTATCCTCATGTATCTCTTCTGCCGGCTGTGTACCGGACTGTCTGTCTGCCAAACCCATGTTGTCCTCCTAATCGTATTCTCTGTAAAACAGCTCCAGACATGCTTTCTTCACACTGTCTCTGTCTGCTGTCATTTCCATATAACCAAGGTCGTTTTGTATACTGGTTCCTTCTATCACCAGTTCGCCCTCATCTCTGTCCTCCAGCATCAGCAGCGCTATTTTGCTGAACTTCTGAGCCGTGATATCAGTGACCATATATTCCTCCAGCCCTTCATATATGGTAAGGGGATATTCTTTGTCCTCTGCGCATTTATGTCGAAGCCTGCGTTTCAGGTCCGTCATATATACGGTCTGCCTTCTCATTCTCGATTCATTGGATTCATCATCTACATACCATCTGCTATGAACAAAATTTACTGCCTGCTCATCGCTCAGGGTAATTGTTTCCCCTTGCACCAGCGATGAATCCACTTGGGAAAAATCATCCTCTATGGTAACGGTAACGCCTCCCGCCAAATGGTTAATGCTTGCGATTGCTCCCATATTCAAGGCGGCATAACCGTCTATCCGACAGCCTCCCAGAAAATGGGATACGGCCTTTACCACATTTTCGCAGCTGATTTCCATTCCGTCGCCATTTTCATGAGCCAATGCCAGAATCGCTGTAGAGGTGCCGATATAGGTCCCGTCCGGCTCTAAGGAATCCTGCTCCATTAACAGATTCCTGTTAAGCTGGAGAGTCTTATAGGTTCCCGTACTTAAATCTCTGACCAGCAGCAGTATCACATCACACCGCCCCTGCCCCGTATATTCCGTGACCTTCTCCACTTTACCGGGATTGTCAATTCCCATGAACAGATAAGCTTCGATATTCCGCTTGGGCACATATCTGACTCCATCCTCCTCTATGAGGCCTTCCGGCTCCCCCGGCACATAATTACCGCTCTCTCCGTGGCCCTCTATCGGAGTAAGCAACAGCACGATTGTGGTAATGGCTGCTGCAAAAACAACAATTCCAAGCCCCATTTTTTTCACGATTTCCTTTTTATCGGCCTGCGTCATACCGTTCATCATCCTATCATACCGCCCGGTAAAAAGCTGGAACCTGCCTCCGGCCATTTTCCCTCGCACACAATAAGCGCGCATAATACAATGAATAAAATAACGCTTAGTACCGTCGCTGTTTTCTTTGACATGCTTTTGTTCCTTTCCGCCTTTTGCCTATCTTCCCAATAACTCTGCTGCCAGCTTATCCATCCGCTCCAAATATTCTGTTCCCAGCCTGTGCTCCAGCACCTTACGCCCCTCCCACAGATTAGGAGGCCTGCGGTGCATACCATGGCAGTCGCTTCCCAGAAGCTGAGCCTGCCCTTTCTTAAATAACTTCAGCAGGGAACCTCTCTGCCTCCTATCCAAAAGGCTCTCCGCATTAATCTGCACAAAGACAGGCAATGCTAAAAGCTCCCTAATATAAATATCATTTCCCGGCAGTCTTAAGAATCTCTCCAGATGGGCTATGATAATCCTCAGCTTCCTCTTTTCCAAAAGATATTCTATCTCCCTCAGCACAGAATCATCCCATGTTCTAAAGGGCATCTCCAGCAACAAAACATCCGTGCCCTCTATGGTAAGCGCCGGTATTTTTTCCGCCCTTCCCATTCCCTCAAAAAAGGCCACCTCCGCTCCCAGCAAAATATCGGGCTTGGGGCATCTCTTTGCTAAGTCAAGCTTTTCATAGGCTTCCCGCCTCCTTGCAAGGAAGCTTTCCACGCGGTCTGTATCCGCATAAAAATGCGGAGTTGCCACCATCAAGTCCACACCCTGTTTCGCGCACAAATTCAATATGCCCAGGGAAGTCTCCACATCTCTGCTGCCGTCATCGATTCCCGGCAATATATGGGAGTGGATATCTATCATGCTCATATATATTTCTCCCCTTTTGAAGTGTTTTGCCTGATAGAACTTTTCATATCTTACTTTTTGATAGTTTAAGACATTATTTATCTTATGTCAATACTTGTAATTCATTTTTTATCTCATCCTGCATATCTCTGTTACATATAATGCATTACATAAGGTAATACTTTATAAATCATCAAAAATGTGGCGTGAGCGTTACTGTAAAAAAGCTTTCACACGGCACTTTGCGTCCCGTGTTGCAAAGCCATGCACGGCTTGACACAAAGTTGCTTATGCGCAAAAGCAGCGCAGAAATGAGGATTACTATGGATTATGAAACATTTTTTGCCGAAAGGCTGGCCAGTCTGCGGCTGGAAAAAAACGTATCTGCCAGAGAAATGAGCCTGGCTCTGGGACAGAATTGCAGCTATATCAACCGCATAGAAAACAGAAAGGCTTTTCCTTCCATGCAGGTCTTTTTTTATATTTGTGAATATCTGGAAATTACCCCCAAAGATTTTTTTAATATGGAGACCGAATCTCCAAATAGAATAAAAGAATTGCTTCCCTTACTGCAAAAGCTGAATCGGGAACAGTTGAATACTCTTACTGCGGTAACAAAGGGTTTTCTGTCCGCTCATCCATAGGAACGGGCAGAAACCGCCTTAAGCGGTGTTTCCCTAAGTTCCAAAATCTATAAGATATCATAAGATAATATCTCATAGATAATAATGGTTACTCTCCTATTTAAATACCAGGGGGAAACAAAAGAATTTTCATAACTTCATAACTTATAGATGTGAAAAGATGCGAAAACAAAAAGAACGCAAACGCCTGAATTCTTCAGACTTTACGTTCCGAAAATGAATATACACAAACGCTTAAAACGTGCGTAAACGCTTAGAACGTGCATAAACGCTTAGAACGTGCGTTAGAGGATTCGAACCCCCGACCTTTTGGTCCGTAGCCAAACGCTCTATCCAGCTGAGCTAAACGCACTTGTCAAGTGTTACAGACACATCATCTGCAACACTTGATATAATAACTTCTTTGTCCAAAAAAGTCAAGCATAAATTTAATCATTTCACGATAATTTCATGCTGGTATAAATTTATTAGCTTCTCTCATCCATTTACCGTACATTTACCAGCCTCAGACCTAAATGCTCATACTTGTCTTTTTTCCGCTTTGCATCCGTAGAAGCCTTATTTTATCAAGCTTTGTGGCACGCCGAGATGGATAAATCTCTATATGGTAGTTGATGAGGATGTCTATTACAATTATGAGATGTGAAAAAAACCAGCTTGGTTCATTTCGAAAAATGCAAAAAGACCACCCGATGGACGGCTAAAGCCAAACAGAAACTAGATTGGAGCAGTCGAAAGTGAAAAATATTCTGAAATTTTCAAAAATTGCCCTGCGTAAGGTATTGCTTGTGACGCTGCGTAATGATGTAAGATGAGCAGCATAAGGAGGTGAAAGCTATGTCAAAATACACAACAGGAGAAATCGCAAAGCTCTGCGGCGTGACCGTCCGAACGGTACAATATTATGATACGAGAAATATTCTTGTACCGAGCGAGTTGTCCGAGGGAGGAAGAAGGCTCTACTCTGATGATGACCTCCAGCGTATGCGTATTATCTGTTTTCTGCGTGAAGCGGGACTACCTATTAACAGTATCGAAACGCTGCTCAATGACGAACACCCTGAAAAGGTGATAGGGGTTCTGTTGGAGCAACAGGAAAAGACGCTTCGTGAGGAACTATCCGAAATGCAGAAAAAATTGAATATGATTGAGGATATTCAACGCAGGCTGAAAGATGTAGGGCGATTCTCGGTTGAATCTATTGGTGACATAGCGATAATTATGACAAGCAAACAGAAACTAAGAAAAATTCATCGAACCATGTTGTTAATCGGCATCCCAGAGGCAATTCTGCAATTTGGCTCCATTATCCTCTGGATAGCAACGGGAATATGGTGGCCGTTTGCTCTTTATGCGGCGCTTGCAATTCCCTTTGGGCTTTGGGTCAGCAAATATTATTGGAAGAATGTTGCTTATATTTGCCCCGAATGTCACAAGGTATTTAAGCCCCGATTCAAAGAAGCGCTTTTTGCAAATCACACGCCCACACTCCGCAAGCTGACCTGTCCTTGCTGCGGACACAAAGGCTTTTGTGTGGAAACCTGTGCCGGGGAGGTCGAACAAAATGACTAAATTGAAAAAACCGTTTTTATTTGCTGTTTGTCTGATACCGATTGCCATGATTGCAGGCATTTTTGTTGGACTTTATCAGCTTGAAATCCTTTCCGATGAAATAATCGCAGAGGCTGTCACCCAATATGGCAGCACTACCATTTTGGCTGTAATCACAGCGGTACAAACAGTAATCTATGCTCTATTCTGCGGCTTTTTCGGATACCTTCTTGCAGATAAAATTGGACTATGGAAACCGATTACATTTGAAAAGAAAAAACTGGCGACCACATTTGTAATTTCCGTCGGCGGCGGTATTCTATTCAGCTTAGACCATTGGACTTTCGGTAGTATCATTGACGGCATTCAAGAAACGAATATTGCCGGCATGACCGTGAACGGAGTTGCCGCCTCTGTACTCTACGGTGGTATCATCGAAGAATTGATGATGAGACTGTTCTTTATGTCCTTAATCGCTTGGATACTATGGAAATTGTTCTTCAGAAAGTATGATAAAGAGCATATCCCTACAAAAGTATTCGTAATTGCCAATGTCGCTGCTGCACTTCTCTTTGCCGCAGGACATATTCCATCCACAATCAGCTTTTTCGGAACACTTACGCCGCTGATTTTGTTTCGGTGCTTTTTGCTCAACGGTGCGGGTGGAATCGTATTCGGTCGGTTGTACCGTAAATACGGGATTCAGTATGCCATGACGAGTCACGCAATGTTTCATATTGTAATGAAACTGATTTGGTTTATATATTTTTAATCTGCCTTGAAGACTGCCGTCATTGCCTTAACCCTTCTACCATATCCGCAAACAGTTCCGGTTTCAGTAAGACCAGCCCCGCATGACCCAGCTTCGGCAAAACCCCAAATTCCGCATCCGGGAAGTTCTTTTTCATATACCGGATATCCAGTTTCCTCTCTTTTTCCTCTCCGTCCGCATACCAATAGCGGATTTTTGCGGCTATCTTCGGAACCGGCTCCGGGACCTTATAATTATTACAGGAATCGAATGTCCGCCACAGAGTTCTTTTGCTGCTCCGCTTCAGGACATCCGCCACATACTGTATATCTTCTTCTGAATAATCATCCGTGGAAAATACTTTCTCCAAGAGTTTCACGCCACCCCATTTTCCAAGCATCATCATGGCAAAATCCCTGACCGCTATCAGCCTGGTAACAATCCACGGAAGTTGATAGGGCGTGATGCCGCCGTCCATAACACAGTGGTCGATACGAATCGCATTTCCAAGAGCAACCAGCAAGGCAATGGAACCGCCCATGGAGCATCCATAAACCGCATACAGCCTCTCATATCCGTTTTTCTTAAGCCATGCGTTCAATTCATCCGCTATCTGTTCCACACTTGTAAAATCACCCTCATCCTCCAGGTCATAGCCCGGCAATGCTGGTATAATCAAATGGTATTCCTTCTCCAGCAGCGGAATCACATATTTAAAATAATCCCATCTCACAACAGACGGATGGAGCAAAAGAATGCTCTCTGTATTTTCTTTTCCAAATTCATGTATTGTCACTTTTATGTCCACTCCTTTTTTGACGGCAGGTTTTAAGACTGCCATTTACGGCAAACCTCTGCCGCTTGTCACAACTATTTTCCCGCTGCTTTATCTGTTTTTTCCAGCGAATGGGAATGCGCCTTCATTACCTCTTAAGGTCCACTGTCCACCGAAACGGCATCATAGACCACTATGTCCCTCATTGTTTCATGAAACATATGTCTCACACATGCCACAGGTCATTTATACTCATTACCATTTAACCATATAAGAAGCACCTTTTTCATTGCGCAAGTTAGTTTATACTAACCATATGTTTTAATAAGTGCGGCTACTATTAGTTAGTAGCCGCTAATTTACGGTAAAGTATATCTCTTTATTTTGCTTTTGTCAATAGGACATGATTTCACGGCAAATTTATGCATTTACCTGTTTCAGTCTCTGAGCATCCTCATTCAGCTGGCGGACAATATCTGTAACCTCCTGCACCATATTGCTGTTATCCTCACAGGCCTCATACGTCTCATTGGCATGAGCAGAAACCTCCTCGGTTATGGCAGAAATCGTCTGAATCTTATCCACAATATCTCTGTTTGCCGCCTCCAGAGACTCCATTGCCTGTGCAAGCTGTGCGGTCTGTCTACCGATATTTTCCGTTCCCTCCGCAATACCGGCGAAATTATCTCTGGCAGCCGTGGTGCTTTTTGCATTTTCCTGATTGCTCTGGGTTACCACATTTACAGCGGATACGACCCCTACCAGCTCCTGATTGATATTTTCAATTAATTCCGTTATATTTATCGTAGCCGTCTTTGTCTGATTAGCCAGACCTGAGATTTCATCCGCTACTACGGCGAAGCCCCTGCCGGCTTCTCCGGCTCTCGCTGCCTCTATGCTGGCATTCAGCGCCAGCATACCGGTACTGTTGGCAATACTGGTAATGGTTTCTATAATCGTATTCATCTGCCTGGTGTATTCATTCAACTCTTCCATCTGGCTGAGCACCAGTTCATTGGCCTTCATGGACTTCTCCACCTGCTCGGCCAGCGTATCCATTTTCTTCCTTCCCTCTTCCACCATCTGAGTCGTTTCCGACATGTTCTTCTCTATGTTTTCAGTGGTATCCTTTACGGTTGCAATGTAATTCTGAATACTCTCCGTCTGCTCCAGCTGCTTCTGCACAGATTCTGCCGTCTCCGTACTGCCCTGGGATACCTCGCCCATCGAATCATGGATATGACTTACCGATTCTCCCAAATGATCTATCTTTTCCGTCGTCAATCCGATATTTTCAATCATTTCGTTGGAGACCCCCATAATCTTATTCAAAAGACGGGTTGTCGCCTCGTTCTTCTCATTAATAACCCCCAGCTTATTATCGCTTATCTTTCTGTTTGCATACGTGGTAAGCACCATATAGCCTCCCACCAGAAACGTACAGGCAATACGAATTTCCAAATCCGGCAGTTCCTCCGAGCGATACCCGGCGCTTACCGCAATGTAGACAATATTGGCTATATTGGCAAGCATTCCGGCAAGGGCAACCAACAGACAAAACAGCACATCCGAATACAGTGTAATAACAACGTACATGGGAAAAGCGTAAGTGAACGGTAAAATACTATTGGTGGTAAACAGTACAAAGACATACATAGCGCTATAGGTAACGCCCACAATATATTTAATTGCGTTGCTCTCTTTATTTCTTTTGTAACAAATCAGTTCGACTACCACAGGTAATATAGTGAATGCGGCCATAATCAGAAGATACGGCAGCGTTCGGGAGCCCTTGATAAACTCCAGCGTATAGGCGGCAAACAATACACTGTCAATCACACCATGTCCTATTACTACCCACTTATTACAGTAGCCCTTTTCAGTTAATTTCATCCTCGGTACCTCCTTATCTTTTCAATCAATTGCAACGGTTCCGCCTTCTGCCTTCATAAAAGCCGTCTTGGCCTTGCAGACATATCACACCCCTTTGGCGCAGGTTCTGATGGAACTGTTACCATCGACTTTATAAATATTTAATTTAATTTTTATTGTAGCATAAAACCCGCAAAAATGGTATGGTATTTTTATAATTTATGATATACTGGAATAGCAGTTCAATCATGACCTGCGTCAAACAGGCGTGGCATGCCTGTGCAGGTTTTCTGAAAATGCTATTGATACAGCCGGGAGGTAGCTTTATGCTGGAATTACAAAATCTTTCTTTTCAGGTATCCTCGGATTCCTCTCAGAAAGAAATCATAAAAAATATAAATCTCACCCTGGGAGAACACTCCCTGATTGCAATCACAGGCCCAAATGGCGGCGGCAAATCCACACTTGCCAAACTGATTATGGGAATCGAAAAGCCTACGGGCGGACGGATACTTTTTAACGATACCGATATCACGGACATGGATATCACGCAGCGCGCCCGATTAGGCATCAGTTTCGCCTTTCAGCAGCCCGTCCGCTTTAAGGGCATCAAGGTAAAGGATTTGATAAGGCTGGCTTCGGATAACAAAAAGCTAAGTACAGCCGACGCCTGCGAGTATCTTTCCAGGGTCGGACTCTGCGCCAAGGATTATATCAACAGAGATGTGGACGGCAGTCTGTCCGGCGGGGAGTTAAAACGAATCGAAATTGCTACAATTATCGCCCGGGACACTCCTCTGGCGGTATTTGATGAACCGGAAGCAGGCATTGATTTATGGAGCTTCAACAATCTGATTAAGGTTTTTGAAAAGCTGCAGGCCGCTCATGAGCGCTCTCTCATCATTATCTCTCATCAGGAACGTATTTTAAATATTGCGGATGAGATTGTGGTGATTGCCGATGGCGCCATTAAGGCCAGAGGCCGCAGAAGCGATATACTGCCCGAGCTTTTAAGAGGTACGGAAGGTTGTAAATACTATCAATAAAGTCAATATCCCCGCTGCTTGGCTCATTGTTCGCGGGAATAACCGGAAATTTTTGTGGAAGCGTTACATTTTCATATGTCCTTGAGACCGCTTCAGAATGGAGAAAAAATGGACCAGATACAGAAAACTCTTTTAGAGCAGGTTGCCGGACTGCATGAGGTTCCGGCAGGAGCTTATAATATCCGCGCAAACGGCGAGAGCGTAGGAAGAAGCACCACCGCCCACATCGATATTGTAACCAAACAGGACAAACAGGGCATTGATATCATCATCAAACCCGGCACTAAAAACGAAAGCGTACACATCCCCGTGGTGTTAAGCCAAAGCGGCCTGACGGAAATGGTTTATAATGACTTTTATGTGGGGGATGACTGCGACGTTACTATCATTGCCGGCTGCGGCATTCATAACGGAGGCGACGCCGAAAGTCGTCATGACGGCATCCATTCTTTTTTTATCGGCAAAAACTCCCATGTAAAATATGTGGAAAAGCATTATGGCAGCGGCGACGGCAGGGGAAAGCGCATTATGAATCCTCAGACCATAGTCGAGCTGGGCGAAGGAAGCTTTATGGAAATGGAAACCGTACAGATTAAGGGAGTGGATTCCACTAAGCGCACCACTACCGCCAAGCTTGCCGACGACGCCAGACTTGTCATTACCGAGCGTCTGATGACCCACGGCAGCCAATCTGCAGAATCCTGCTTCCAGGTAGATTTAGACGGTGCAGGTTCCAGCGCCAATCTGATTTCCAGGGCAGTCGCCAGAGAAGATTCCCGACAGGTTTTCCTGGCAAAAATAAATGGAAACAACCGCTGTACAGGGCATTCCGAATGCGACGCCATCATTATGGACAATGCCAAAATCAGAGCCATACCGGAGATTACAGCCAATCATTTGGACGCAGCTCTGATACATGAGGCAGCTATCGGAAAAATTGCAGGAGAACAGATTATTAAACTGATGACTCTGGGACTTACGGAAACAGAGGCGGAAGAGCAGATTGTAAACGGCTTCCTCCGCTAAGGTCGACCGGCCCGCTGCCGGGAGCCAAAGCAACTATCCTACCACACAAAAGGAGGCGTTTCTACGCCTCCTTTCTATCATTCTACCATTGCTTATTTCATTACTCATTTGAGCCGGTAAGCTTACTGATTACATTACATATCTCATTCTGGTCAAAGGGTTTCGTGACAAACTCATCCGCACCGCGCTTCAAAGCCTCTACCATTTTTTCCTTCTGCCCTGCCGCAGTAATCATAATAACCTTGGCGTCCTTATTTTCCTTCTTAATCAGGCTCAGGGACTCAATGCCGTCCATATTGGGCATCGTAATATCCATCGTCACAATTTCCGGCTTCAGTTCCTTGTATTTCAAATAACCGATTTCTCCGTTTTCGGCCTCATCTACAACGGTATGTCCGTCGCTCTCCAATATATTCCTCAATATCCTTCTGGATGTCCTGGAATCGTCTACAATCAATATGGTTGCCATTCTGCTATAACCTCCTATACTAACTCTGCTATGATAAAATAAAGCATTTGATTTTCAATGTAAATCGGCACCTTGTATGCCGCCGTCTTCGGTACGTCGACGCCGTCCACGGCATACTGAGGAGGCATAAGCTCCAAAAACTGTCCGTTACGACTGCGGGCTGAGGCAAACAAGCCATTGACACAATTGAGCAGCTCTGCCGCTGCATCCAACGCATCCTCATCTAATGTTTCAAACTCCATCTGTCCAAAGAAGGAACCCACGGTCAAAAGTGCGCCGTCCCCCTCCTGAAAACAGGTCAGATAGCTTACTTTATCTCCTCTAAGCTCCTGCACTACCATATTGTCCGTTCTGGCAGTCTCTGTCAACACTGCCTTCCCCATACAGGTATGACGGTCAATCAGACGCACCATGGAACGCATCACTATTTCAATAGGCTCCTTATATTTCTCGGCCCCACCAGGAAGCAGCACCGGCACAATCCTCTCGATTTCATCGCTCTTAATATCCTCCAGTTCCGTGTTACTGAAATCATTCGCCTTACGGAAGCCCTCTAATATATCCTCCAGCTGCTCCATCTTTATAATCTGCTCATCCACAAGGGCCTGTGCAAAAGTCAGGAAGGTATTCTGCTGCGCTTTCAACAGTTTCCCTACCTGTTCCTCCGTCAGATATCCCTTCTCTATTGCAATATCACCAAAGCGCTTATCCTGTAATGCCTGCAGACGATTCACCTCCTCTGCCTGGGCAAAAGTCATAAAGCCTTCAGATACTGCAATAAGACCCAGCTTTACTCGCACCGAGTCCATTCTGTCCAGAACCAATCGCAACTGAACCTTGGAAATCCGGCCGGTTTCCATAAGATAATTTCCCAGTATGTGCTCTACCATATGTTGTCTCCTCTTCCTTTATGTTCCTTTATGCAAATCCCACTATTTTTATCAAAACCCTCATAAAAAATAGCATTTATTTCAAGTATTAGTATAGCTTGTAGCTCCATACCTGTCAAGAAATTATCAGTACTTTTTCATAATATTCGGATTATTTTCACATCATTTTTGTTTCATTTTGTCAAATAATCATTGCTTATTATCAAAATAAATGGTAGAATTGTATTGACTAACAATCCTTACTCAGAAGGGAGAAATTGCTATGCGTTTTGGTAAAAAGAAGGAAAATACAGAAAAAAGCATTGACATGACCCAAATTTATGAAAATGAGGAGAAAATGGCTGCAGCTGCAAAAGACTTAATGAATATTGCCGCATCCTTGGACGCCTCGGACAAAAATCTGTCCCAAATCTCAGAAAACCTTTCTGCCTATGCGGGCGAATTGGCTGAATTGAGTAACTCTAATTTAGAGATTATTCAGGCAAGCTCTGCCAGCATGAACCAGGTGAGTTCCTCCATGGATACCACCGTCTCCATGCTTCAGCAGATTTCTGAGGGCTCTAACAATCTGTTAGAACAAAATCAGGAGAGCCAGACTCTTCTGGACGCCGTAATCGCTCTGAAAAATGAGGTTGTTTCGGATACACAGGAGACAAATATCAAAATTAACCAACTGGCCGAGCTGGCTATTGAGGTGGACAAGATTGTTGAGAGTGTACAAAATATCGCAAATCAGACCAATCTGCTGGCATTAAACGCTGCCATTGAGGCTGCCAGAGCCGGAGAACATGGCCGGGGCTTTGCCGTAGTTGCCGATGAGGTTCGCCAGCTGGCTGATGATACCAAGGAAAATCTGAACGGCATGAAGAGCTTTGTGCAGAATATCCGCACCGCCGCTCAGGAAGGCACCGAATGCATGCAGAGCACTCTGTACTCTACCAGCCAGATGGACAGCAAAATGTCTCAGGTTGCAGATAATATCGGTCAGAATGTAACACAATTAAATGAAGTAGTATCCGAAATCAATAATATCAACACGGTTATCCAGGATGTAAAGGATGTTGCCAGTCAAATCAATTCTTCCCTGGAGCATTCCGACGAGAATGCAAAGGCATTGGCTGAAATGGCTAAAAATATACATGATGACACCGTTTCCAGCGTTGAATACATAAGGCAGGTATCCTCTATTACCGAACAGCTCTCCACTGTTTCCGCTTCTATCACCAAGGGGGAGCCTGTAGCAGAAGCTGCCGCTCAGGAGGAAGCTCAGCCGTAAGAAGCTTTTCAACACATCAAAAAGGGAATCGGCGGATATATTTTGCCGATTCCCTTAAATTTTCATTATTTCTTTATATCAGCGCCGTGCTGAAATACCGTTCTGCCCTGTCAGCCAGTACCGTGGCCACCACCTTATCTTTGCCGTACTTCGCAGACATCTGTTTAGCCGCCCACACATTGGCGCCGGAAGAAGTACCTACCAACAATCCCTGCACTCTGGCAAGCTCCCTGGCCGTTCCTATGGCGTCATCATCCGTTACTTCAACAATATCCGTGATAATACTGGTATCCAGAATATCCGGCACAAACCCGTCCCCGATTCCCTGTATCTGATGAAGTCCCGGTTCATCTCCCAGAAGAGCGCTTACGTTCTTCGGCTCTACTGCCACTATCTTACAGTCAGGATTCTTCTCCAGAAGATACTTGGCGACTCCCTGTAATGTACCGCCGCTGCCAATACCGGATACATAGATATCGATTCTCCGACCCAGCTGCTCCACGATTTCATGGGCCGTAGTACGGTAATGCATTTCAGGATTGGCCGGATTCTGGAACTGCTGCGGTACAAAATATTCCTCCGAAGAAGCCGCAATCTCCAAGGCCTTATCCACAGAACCGCCGATGCTGAGTTCCGGCTCTGTCAGCACCAGCTCCGCTCCCAGCGCCTTAATAATCTTCTTTCTTTCGTCGCTCATATTCTCCGGCATTACGATTATCACCCTGTAACCTTTTCGCACGCCGCACAACGCGAGGCCGATGCCGGTATTGCCGGAGGTTGGCTCAATAATCGTCATACCGGGCTTTAATCTGCCTGATTTTTCGGCTTCCTCTATCATATTTAAGGCAATCCTGTCCTTGACGCTGCCCCCCGGATTCAGGAATTCGGCTTTGGCAAAAATCGGAAGCCCCGTAGTGGCCTCCAGGCTCAGCAAAGGAGTATTGCCAATTAAATCCAAAACATTCGTGTAGTACATCTCTTACCTCCAAAGATTTTCTCTATATAGTATTATGCTTATGACAGCCTCACCGTCCCCATGCTGCCTT
>JAMOZS010000047.1 GCA_023667765.1 Roseburia sp.
ATTTTCTTATTGCCTGCTTTTTAGCGGCAACTTTGATATAATATCACGAGTTAAAGGTCTTGTCAATAACTTTTTAACTTTTTTATTTTCAAGCACTCTTTTCTCTCTCACTCGTCCGACAGCAAAATTGATTTTATCACTGTATTCTTCAGATGTCAACACCAAAATTCATTTTTTTCACGGGAGTTTGACAGGGCTGAAGCAAAAATTCAAATTTGCCTGTTTCTTAAACTGTAATCCAGTATCTTTTCATCTTGTTCCCATCAACATCTATGGTTTTCTCAAAAGCTCCACCATTAGCAAGTATTACTTTTTCACTGGCTTCATTCTTAACATTGCAAGTGATAAGAAGCTTTTCTATTCCCATTGATTTTGCATTTTGTATATTTAAACGAAGCATTTCCTTTGCATAACCTTTGCCTCGTTCAGAGGGCCGCACGGAATACCCACAATGTCCTCCCCATGTTCCAAGAATAGGATGATTTATATGGTGACGCAAATCTATTACACCTACTACTTTGTCATCGCTCTTGCGTACAGCTAAGTACATATGCGAAGGAACCGTTGTTCCTGCCTCGCCACACGTTTCTTCACTTTTTCTAAGGAAGGGCTGATGAATCAGCGTTTTCCTATGTTCACATATTCTTATCCACTCTTCAGCAGACTTACTCACATCAAGCGATAGACAACCGGCAAATTGGTCTTCCTTCTCTGCATCACATTCTAAAATTTCCTGACGGAATTCCCATATATCTTCCGCATACTTTTTTTGAGGCTCTATTAATACAATTTGCTCCATTCTAACCTCTCCATAAACCCCAATCCGTCACTTTCAACAACGTAAATTCATAATATATCATACTATATTTGACTGCTTACCGGAATGTGCGGAAATACGGAGGAGATTCGGCTGCCTTTCTATTTACAACTATATTGCTATATCAGCCGAATGGTACATGCCTTTTCCTCGTTTTTTATTTTAAGGACGATAGAATCCAACTGGTCTAATGCTTCCGCATCCATTTCCGCCAACAGCACCAGCTCTTTATTCTCCTGAGCTCCCACCTCTCCCGTATAAGTAGACATGTCATTTATCAACATAGTCGTGAGGCTTCTTCTGGTTTCCTCTCCGTTCACCGTAATCCGATAGCCGGCATTATATCCGAAGAAATCCAGGCTCTGGGACTGCCCGGTAGTATTATTTAAAATAAATTTCAACGCCAGCAGTTTTTTTCCGGAAGTTGCGTCTATCGAGAAAAATTCCTCCCCATCCTCATCATCAGGATAACTGTCTATAACTGCATAGCCCGAATAAACAAGATTGACTCCCTCCGGCAGTACAAAAAAATCCTCCAGACTGTCATACGCCGCTTCGGAAGGTGCGTCTCCCTTTCCGGCAGTTTCACCGTTCTCTTTGTTCTGCCCGTTCTCCTCCTGCTCCGTTGGCGGCTGTTTCCAAGCCTCCATCTGGGCCTTTTTTTTATCATAAGCCTCTATCGTCGCGTCATCTACCAGTCGGCTTCTGTTATTTGCATCATATTTTAACAGCATAACCGCTGCATATTCTCCTATGACATTCATTTGTTCTTCGGTAGTATCAGGCATCTCACTGGCGCAGCCGGCCATCAACAGTAATACAGCGGCCATTGCTGCGCTCAACTTCATTTTTTTGTTTATCATAAGCGCTCCTTCTGACATTTCTATTTTTTCTTCTAAGGAAGCGCTGATGAAAGCACCCCTTCCTTAGAGCCTCTGGCGGTGTAAACGGATTCGCAAGAACGAACCATACAAAAACTACACCTTGAATATACCATACTTTGCCGCATCTTGGCTATCACAATTTACAAAAAGTCTGATTCCCTCTTCCCCGTATTCCTTCTCATGCACCGTAGCATTCTCCATAAAATAAGATGCCACACCCGCCTTGTCATAGGGAATCAGGAAATGACAGTCTACATAATCCGCATACAGCCTTTCTTTAATCATATCCGCCAATTCCCATATACCTATATTCCTCGAAGCCGCCATATAAATTTGCCTGTCGCAAACTCTCGGCAACTCCTGCATGCTGCATTTATCCGCTTTATTATATACGATTATCCGGGGAATGTCTCCCGCATCCAATTCCTTCAAGGTCTGCGCGGTAACCTCCATCTGCCGTCTATGATTCTCATCGGAAAAATCCACCACCTGCACCAACAAGTCCGCATATTTTATTTCCTCCAGCGTAGACCGAAACGCCTGCACCAGTCCATGGGGGAGCTTGTGGATAAAACCTACCGTATCCGCCAGAAAAAAGGGACGGTTATCTCCGGCGTCTATTCTTCTGACATTGGTCTCCAGCGTGGCAAAAAGCATATCCTTCTCCAGGACCTGTTTCTCCGGGAGGCTTCCAAACTGTTCCACCATATGATTCATTACGGTAGACTTTCCGGCATTTGTATAACCCACCAATGCCACCTGGGGCACCTTGGACCTGCTTCGCCGTTTTCTCTGGGTCACTCTGTTCTGGGCAATCTCTCCCAGTTCCCTCCTTAATTCCCCGATTCGATGTTCAATCCTTCTTCTGTCCAGCTCCAGCTTCTTCTCGCCGACCCCCTTGTTACTCATACTGCCGCTGGCACCGCCCTGTCTGCCCAGAGCCTCGTACATTCCCACCAGTCTGGGAAGCATATACTGCAGTCTGGCGGCTTCTACCTGAAGCTTAGCCTCTCTGGACTGGGCCCGCACATCAAAGATATCCAATATCAGATTAGTCCTGTCCATCACTGGCAGCTCCAGCTCCCGTCCCAAATTCCTGATTTGGGACGGAGAGAGCGTATTATCGAAAATAACCTCCTCAGCCTCGCAAAGCGCCGCAAATTCTTTTACTTCGGCTACTTTTCCGGAGCCGATATACAATGCCTTGTTAACCGTTTCCAGTCTCTGCGTAATTATGCCTGCTACCTGCCTGTCACATGCCTCCGCCAGACTTTTCAGTTCCTCCATGGAATGTTCAAAATCCGCATCCTCCCCGGTATCTGCACCCACCAGTAGCGCCCGTTTACCTGTCGCAGCCTGTAAGTTGTCCTCTAAGGCGTTTGTCGCCCCCGTTATTTCTTCTCTCATAAGCTTCTCTCATCTCCCTGGCTCAGGCATTTTCATTTCCTTCACAGCTTTCCAACTCAAACCAGAACATAACTCCATTCTCCTGATTTTCCACGCCATAATTCTGATTCAAAGCTTCCATAATGGCCTTGACAATGGAAAGACCTACTCCGCTTCCTCCATACTCTCTGGTACGCGCTTTGTCAACCTTATAAAACTTATCCCAGATAAACTCCAAAGACTCCTTTGGTATGGGCTCTCCGCTATTGAACACACAGACTCTTACCTTTTGCTCCTTCCGTATCAGACGTATCTCCATATAACGCTCGTTACTGCAATGATTGATGGCGTTGGAAAAGTAATTCATAAATACCTCTTCCACCTTAAACTCATCTGCCCAGACATAGACCGGGGGATACTTTTCCATCCGCACAGTAATCTGATTCTGCTTAAGAAGAATGGCTCCTGATTGCAGACAATTCTGAATCATTCCCACAATATCAAAGCGCTCCATACTGATTACATCATTTCCAAATTCCAGCTGATTCAGAGATAACAGCTTTTTTACCATGCTGTTCATTTTGGACGCCTCGTCCATAATCACCTCGCAGTAGAATTCCCTGCTCTCCTGATTATCACTGATTCCCTCCTTCAGGCCCTCGGCATAGCCCTGGATTAAAGCAATGGGCGTCTTGAGCTCATGAGATACATTGGAAAGAAACTCCTTCCGCATCTCGTCAATTCTTTCCTTCTTTTCCACATCCTTCTGGAGCTCATTGTTGGCTGTCTTTAACTCCGAAATTGCCTCCTCGAGGGAACGGGAAAGCTTATTGATATTTTCTCCGAGCAAGTCTATCTCGTTTCCTGCCTTCCCCTGATACTCCGCATCAAAGTCCAAATGCACCATGCGCTGAGAAATATCGCTCAATTTTAAAATCGGCCCGGTTATTTTCCCTGATACAAACCATATGATGATACCGCCGGCCACCGTTCCCAACAGACCCACATAAAAGAAAAAGCGATTTGCCAGAGCCGCGCTCTCTCTGATGCTCTCAATCGGAGTCTGCATAATAAAGGAAATCCCGGAGTTTAACCGGCCGTACATCTCCAGATATTCCTTATCCGAAATACCGATACGCTGCAGTCTGTATTCTTCCGAATCCTCAATAATCGTCACCTCATCCACCACCGGTCTGCCAAAAATATATCCCAGCAGCCTTAGCTCCAGCTGCTCTCCTCCATTCACAGACGCATACTTCTTCTGAGAATTGGCATCCATCACGCAGACCGTAATATTACTCTTGCTGCATACATCATTCAGCTTTCTCACAAATTCGGCGGAATCGTAGCTGTCGCCGTTTGCCGCATAACAGATTGTCTCATATGCGGTATAAATCACATCCTGCTTACTGCTGATATAATACTGCTCCAAAAACAAGGTATTTACAAGACTGCACAGCAATACCACTCCTGCCATCAGGCCTATGAAAATCCATGCGAATTGTTTTCTGATAGAAGATTTCATTCTGCCGTATCACTCCTGACCTGCTTCCAGCTTATATCCCATTCCCCAGATAGTCTTAATCAGTTCGCCCTTCTCGCCCATCTTGCTTCTGAGCTTTTTCACATGCGTATCAATTGTGCGGGCATCGCCAAAATAATCATAGTTCCACACATGATTCAAAATCTTTTCCCGGGAAAGGGCAAGTCCCTGATTCTCCATAAAATAGGTCAAAAGCTCAAATTCCTTATAGCTTAACTCCACAGGTTTGTCGTCAATCAGCACCTGATGCGCCGCTTTGTTCACCAAAATCCCTCCGCAGGTCAGTATCTCTTCCTTCTCCTGTTTACCGCTGCGCCGCAGAACTGCCTCTATGCGGGCAACCAGTATCTTGGGGCTGAAAGGCTTGGAAATATATTCATCCACCCCCAGCTGAAACCCCAACAGCTCGTCTCTCTCGTCAGCCTTTGCCGTCAACATAATAATAGGCACCTGAGAATAAGTCCGAATCTCCCGACACACCTGCCATCCGTCCATCTTTGGCATCATAACATCCAGAACAAGAAGCGCAATATCCTTTTGCTCAAAAAAAATATCTACCGCCTGCTCTCCGTTCTCCGCCTCCAATACCTCAAAATTACTTTTCACCAGAAAATCTCCCACCAGTTTACGCATTCTGCTCTCATCATCCACTACCAGTATCTTTAATTTCTCCATCCTGCACTCTCCCGTCTGTCTTGGCAAGTCCTTATCCAGTCCTTATAAAACCCTATACCGAACCATTTCCGAACAGCTGTCTAACCCTGTGCGCTCCTTTTCAGAAAAACGCTGATAAAAGCAGTTCATCCTTAGTATAGCCTGAAAATATGTCAAAACTGTGTTCCATAAAAAAAACAGCTAAAAATCCTCTATAAAGTCAGCATTTATGGACAACTCTTTTTCCTTCTCCCGCACCTTCGCTTCCCTCTCGGTCAGTTCCTGTTCCCATCCGGCATACTGGTTCGTGATTGCCTTCCTGTAATTCAAAATATTGGCCTGTTCGGAATTCAGCGCAATCGCAAACATGGCAATCACGGCAATGACCAGCGCAATATTTATCACCACCGATACCGCAAGAGCCGGAAACTTTTCCTTTTTCGGCGCTGCCGGTTTTATTTTGCTGCGAACGGGCTGTGTATTCGCCCGCAGCTCTCCGTTAAATACCGCATAAACCGGTACCGGAGGTATAGCGCTTTTATCTATCTTTGGCTGCTCTGACAGATAATCCTGCAAATGACGCAAATAGAGCATGCCCACAGGCGTGTGAAAGATTCGTTCCTGTAGGGCTTTCTCATAGATGCTCAGGATACTCTCCGGTCTGGAATAATCAAGACGCGATTCCAGAAATTCAATTTTTCTTTTCTCTGCGGATGCCATATCTGCCTCTTCCCGGGAATAAAAGACAAAGCCATCCTGAATAAATTCCATATGCTCCAACGCTAATCCTCCTGTACCTGTTCCTAAAGAGAAGAGCGACTTCACCGCAAAAAATCCAAAAACCTTATGATAAGGTTTTTGGATTTTTTGTGTCGTTCCAATTTTGAAAATGGAGTAGACGGGAGTCGAACCCGTGTCCAAAAGCCCATTCCCTGTACTTCTACTATCATAGTCCGTTATTCCGGCAAGGCTCGCCCTCGCCTGTTCCCTCCTGGGCCAGATAACGAACAATCTGACTCATTCAGTAGCTTCATATTACGCCCATGCGCGCAAAGCTTAACACATGTCGTTTCTCACATAGTTGATGCCCGTACTCCAAAGTGTGAGTGCTTCGGAACGGACAAGCCGCCTTAGGCGACGTCATCTACTGCTTACGCAGCAAATGCTAACTGAGTTTTCTTTTCAGCGTTTAATTTAAGTTTGCAATCTAACGTTTGGCTCCGGATAGCTTCTCCAGCTGCAAGACCCCTGTCGAAACCTTTACTACCCCTTATTTGCACGTCTGCTCATCTGTTCGCAGCGCGGCGTTTCCGGTAAAGGCTTTTTACTTACTGCTTTAGTATAAAATATTCTGCCCCATAAGTCAATCACCTTATTCCCCTATCTCAGATTCCTTATCTTAAATTCCTTCTCAGCTTCCCTTCTCTGGTCCTTTTTGGCAATATCTTCCCTCTTATCATAGAGTTTCTTACCTCTTGCCAGTCCTACCTCTACCTTTACCTTTCCCTCTTTAAAATATACCTGCAGAGGTACTAATGTGTATCCTTTTTCCTTTATTTTTCCCTGCAGTTTGTTGATTTCATATTTATGCAGCAGAAGCTTTTTGACGCGCAGCGGATCCTTATTAAAAAGATTTCCCTTTTCGTAGGGACTCACGTGCATCCCGTAGACAAACACCTCGCCGTCCTCAATGCGGATAAAGCTTTCCTTGATGCTGCATTTGCCCATGCGCATAGATTTAACCTCCGTGCCATGCAGCGCAATCCCCGCCTCATATTTCTCGTCTATAAAATAATCATGAAATGCCTTTTTGTTGTTGGCAATCAGTTTCTGTGTCTCTTTCTTTGTCCCTGTCATACTAATCCTCCATGTCAGAGCTGTTTACTGCGATTAGGGCATATTTGAGGCTCTGACTCAAATTGCCGATTGAAAAATAAGCTAATTTCCCGGCTCGTTTTCCTCCTCCGCCAGGCTGAAATCTATCGTGCGGGCAAACCTGTCACAGGCATCTACCCGTATGCGCAGGGGCATTCCCAGCTTGAATCTCCTTCCTGTAGCTTCTCCCACCATTTCATAGGCGCTTTCCTGATAAATGTAATAATCTCCCGCAAGCTTCGATACATGAATCAGGCCCTCCACCGTATTTTCCAGCTCCACATAAACGCCCCAGGACGTCACGCCCGAAATAATGCCGTCATACTCCTCTCCGATATGCGCTTCCATATATTCCACCTTCTTAAGCTTATCCGTCTCCCGCTCCGCCTCGTCGGCGCGGCGCTCCATGGCAGAGGACTGCTTTGCCACCTCCGGCAGAATGTCCCTGTAGTGACGCTGTCTGTCCTCATTCAGCCTTCCCCGAAGTTGCTCCTTGATAATGCGATGTATCTGCAAATCGGGATATCGCCTGATAGGAGAAGTAAAATGGCAATAATACCGGCACGCCAGGCCGAAATGACCGCTGCAGTCCACACTGTACTTTGCCTGCTGCATGCTGCGAAGGGCCATTCTGCTAATCATCGCCTCCTCCGGCGTTCCCTCCACCCGCTCCAGCAGCTTCTGAATCTCCTTCGGATGAATCTCCTCGCTTCCCACCTTGCTTCCGTTCCTGCCTAAGGTTTTCATATAATAACCGAAATTGCGAATCAGAGCCGCCAGCTTTTGAAGCCTGTCATGATCCGGCACGCCATGCACACGATAAACAAAGGGCAGCTCCTGCCAATAAAAATGCTGCGCCACCGTCTCGTTTGCCGCCAGCATAAAATCCTCGATAATTTTGGTGGCCACGTTTCTCTCATAGGGCTTAATCTCCACAGGACGCCCTTCCCGGTCCAGCTTTATTTTGCATTCCGGAAAATCAAAATCGATAGACCCCCGACTGCGACGCTTCCTTCTTAAAATGGCCGCCAGCTCCTCCATCTGCCGGCACATGGGCAGTAAGGAAGCAAATTCCCTGTATATCGGCGAGTCGTCCGACAAGCCCTCGCCTGTCAAAAGCTCCTTTACCACTGTATAGCTCATGCGGCAGTTCACTCTGATTACAGACTCGCAAAGTTCATAATCCACAATTTCGCCCCTTTTGTCAATCGTCATCAGACAGCTCAATGCCAGCCTGTCTACTCCTGCATTTAAAGAACAAATGCCATTAGACAAAGTGTGAGGCAGCATGGGGATTACTCTGTCAACCAGATACACGCTGGTGCCTCTCTTCAATGCTTCCCTGTCCAGGGCTGAATTCTCCTGTACATAATTGGTCACATCCGCGATATGCACGCCCAGATAATATTTTTCCCCGTCGAAGCGCAGGCTTACCGCATCGTCCAAATCCTTGGCGTCCTCCCCGTCAATGGTTACCATCGTCACATCTCTCAGGTCACGACGGCCCTGCCTGTCGGCCTCTGTCACCTCATGGCTTACCCGCTCTGCCTGCTCCCTGACCTTCTGGCTAAATTCCATGGGCAGCTCATAGCCCTTTATGATAGACATAATATCCACGCCGGGGTCATTGATATGGCCTAAAATTTCTACGATGTTTCCCTCGGGACTTTTGTTGCCGGCCCCGTAATCCGTCAACTCCACCACTACCTTATGCCCGGTCACCGCACCCTTAGAATGCTCCAGGGACACAAAAATATCCCGGGAGAGCTTCGGATGATCCGGTATCACAAAACCGAAGGAATTATTTTTTGCCCGCTCATAGGTTCCCACCAACCGCATCATGCCACGAGCCAAAATTTTTACTACCCGGGCTTCCCTGCGCCGGCTGTTCTGACTGCTTGGACCGCTCAGGGGCGCTATCTGCACCGTATCCTGATGAAAGGCTCCGCCCGTATATTCCTCCGGTACAAAGAAATCCTCCTCACAGCCTTCTATCTCCACAAAGCCAAAGCCTCTGGCATTGCCGATAAAGGTTCCCACCCATGCATTTTCGTCACCCTTCTGGTACTTTCCTCCGGGAGAAACCAAAAGCTTTCCCTCCGCCGTCAGCTCCTGGAGCAGTCTGTGAAATTCCGGCCTCTCCTGCCTTGCCACCTGCAAAAGAACCGCCAGCTCTTTTTCCTTCATCGGAACATACAACTCATCCTTTACCAGTTCAAGTATCATCTGTCTCCGTTTTTCATCCAATGCCTTGCTATTTTGAGTTTTATGATTCATCCCATCTCCCAAATGTCCACCATGAAAAAAACACTCTTTCGCAAGAGTGTTTTCTGTCGTAATTTCTAAAATACATTCAGATTTAGTATTGCCGCAAGCACGAGGAAAAGTACTGCCAAAACCTTGGTAATTTTCACCAGCAGCCCCTCCATGGAACGACCCTTATTCTTTCCCCAATAGGTTTCTGCCGCACCGCTGATAGTACCTAAGCCCGCCGATTTACCTTCCTGCATCAACACTAACACTACAAGCACAACACATATTATAATAAAAATGATTGTTAAAACCGTTCTTAATGCTCCCATTTTGCACCTCCTAATGTCAAGCAAAGATAATAGTAACATATGCCTTGTACAATTTCAACCATTTTTTCAAAAAGTTTGTGTCTCCCCAATAACATCAAATAGTTATCCATATACGAATGATGGATTTTTAAAACAATCTACCAAACATACATTATATATTTCTCTTTACATTTAACACATTCATCAATGCTTCCTGCAACACTCTTGAAACATTAATCCCTGCATGTTCAGCCTCATAATTCAACCAACTTGGAAGTGCTACATTTCTCCTGACAGTTTTCGTATCGACCTTTTTTCTATACTCCGTGAAATCAACATCCACATATGTCAATAGACCTTTAGAAAAATCAATATCCTCAATGTCCTGTTTTACTTTCTCAACTACTGTTATCTGATCTGATGGTACAGGAATTTCTTCACCATTATCTTCCATCGAAATTCCTGCTAACCCAATAGCATCCCTAGCCATTTCAATAGCATCTGCAAAAGTATCTCCCTCAGTAAGAATCTCCATATCGGGAACGCAAACCAAAAATGGATGTTCAGAACTATCATTTGTATTGACTATAAAAGTGGGATAAACCTGTTTCATACAATTCACTCCTATCATAATTTCCATTTTCTTACTATCATCTTTGCCAAACTCTCATTAACTTCTTTATGTCTTGGAATCTTTTCTATATCAGTGCCTCTTCTGTATATATCATGATTTCCTCCATGCCTTTCAAAAGTAAAACCTGCATTTTCAAATTTCTTAATCAAATCTTTTTGTTTCATTAGTGTTCCCCCTACCGATATTATTATACACACCAATTACACAATAGTCAATATATTTATACACAATATTTGCGCAATGAAATCAATCATTTAAATGCATATCACACTCAGAACCACAATTTATTATTCTATAATCCCTATGATAATCTCCACCTAAATCCAACCATTTTCCATCATAGATTCCATTTCTACACATAATGATATACGAAACTTAATTTCTGAACTTACAACAAGATTGAAGGCACTGGCTGACAGCGACGATACAACACTTGACCAGTTAAGCGAGATTGTTATAAAAAAAATAAAGCATTTACAGTAAATCATATGGCGTCATCTGGTAGACATAGTAATTCAGCCAGTTGCTGTAAAGATTATTGCTGTGGGAACGCCATTGCAGTAAAGGCTTTTGTCCGGGGTCATCCTGGGGATAATAATGATAGGGAACCTGAATGGGAAGCCCCTTATTCACATCTCTGATATATTCATTGTGCAGCGTATAACGGTCATACTCAGGATGACCGCTGACAAAAATCTTTTTTCCTTCTTCCGCAATCGCCAAAAATACCCCTGCCTGAGGAGATTCCGCAAGCACCGTGATTTCCCCGCAAGCATGAATGGCATCCGCCGGCGTCTCCGTATGCCTGCTGTGAGGCGCCAAAAAGATATCGTCAAAGCCCCGAACCAGTGGTATCTTACGCTTCTCTACCTTATGCTCATAGATTCCGAACAATTTTTGAGGCAGCTTTTTCTTATCAATGCCATAATAATAATAATAACCGGCCTGAGCCGCCCAGCAGATATGCAGCGTGGAAGTTACATTCTCCTGAGCCCAATCCAATATCTCACAGGTCTCCCGCCAGTAATCCACCTCCTCAAAGGCGATATCCTCCACAGGCGCGCCGGTGATAATCATGCCGTCATATTTATTATCTTGAATCTCATGGAAGGTTGTATAAAATTTATTCAGATGGCTGGGGGATGTATTTAAGGACACATGAGTTCTGGTATTCATAAATGTCACATCCACCTGCAGAGGCGTATTGGACAGGGCGCGCAGCAGCTGCAGCTCCGTGTCCTGCTTCACCGGCATATTATTCAAAATCAACACCTGCAAGGGTCTGATATCCTGATGCAATGCACGATACTCATCCATGACAAATATATTTTCGTTTTCCAGTATTTCCTTTGCAGGCAAATCACTCTGTGTCTTTATAGGCATAACAGTATCTTCACTCCTTTAAAACAATTTGTGCATTCTTTCCGAAAATAACACCTCAAAATCTCATACTAACTAATATAAGACCTTATGTTCCGAAACGCAAGCACAATTTTCATACCGGCTCTAAAGGGAAACGCTTTAATCAGCGTTTCCCTTTAGATACCTGCTCAGGAAGTCCTCCTCAGAGATAATCGGAACATTCAGCTCCTTTGCCTTTTTGTTCTTGGAGGAGGCCGAGGTAAGGTCATTGTTAATCAGACAGGTAGTCTTTCCCGTCACGCTGCCCGTCACCTTGCCGCCTCTGCTCTCTATTTCCTCTTTTAGCTGGCTGCGATTCTCGTAATGCACCAGGCTTCCTGTAATCACAAAGCTCATACCGCTCAAATTCTGAGGCATTTGTGCCGCCTGAGGAGGCTGTATGGTAAGCTCCTTCAACAGCCGCTCCAGCTTTTGTATATGCTCCGGATTCTCCAGATAGGCCACAAAGGCCGTGGCGATAACCTCTCCCACCCCCTCAATGGCGCTTAAATCCTCCACACTGGCGGCGCGCATTCTATCCAAATCATAATCAAAATATTTGCAGAGCATCCTGGCATTAGCCACACCGATATTGGCGATGCCCAGGGCATAAATCACCCGGGGCAGCGTCGTATTTCGGGCGCGCTCTATACTGTCCAGCAGATTCTGACAGGATTTCTCCCCAAAACCCTCCAACTTTTCAATCTCCTCCCTGTATTGCTCCAGACGAAAGAGGTCGGCATATTCCCTGATAAAGCCCCTGTCAACCAGCTTTTCCAGCGTAGCCTCCGAAAGGCCGTCGATATTCATGGCGTCCCGGCTGACAAACAGCGCAAAGCTCTTGATATGCTTGGCGGCGCATTCCTCATTGGTACAAAACAGCACCTGAGCCTCCCCCGTCTGGCGAAGCTGTGTCGCACCGCCGCACACAGGACAAAACGCAGGTATCTGAATCGTGTCACTCCTCGTGAGATTTTCGGCAATCTGGGGGATAATCATATTTGCCTTATACACGGTAATACGGTCTCCCTTTCCCAGCTTAAGCCCCCGCAAAATACTGATATTGTGTACCGACGCACGACTTACCGTAGTACCCTCAAGCTCCACAGGCTCAAAAACCGCCACCGGATTAATCATGCCCGTTCTGCTGGGACTCCACTCAATCTCCTGCAGCACGGTTTCCCGCAGCTCGTCCGCCCATTTAAAAGCAATAGAATCCCTGGGAAATTTTGCCGTCCGCCCCAGGGACTGTCCATAAGCAATGTCCTCATAAAGCAGCACCAGCCCGTCCGACGGAATATCATAACGGGGAATTCGCTCCTCAAAGTCTCTGACTGCCTCTATGATAGTCTCCTCCGTCACCATCAGATAATCCACTACCGCAAAGCCCTGCTCTTTCATAAAGAGAAGCTGAGCCTCTCTGGAATTGTGGAAATCCACTCCCTCGGCCCTGACCAAACTATAGGCATAAAACTGTACATTTCTTTTAGCCGTAATCTCATTATTTAACTGGCGCACCGAGCCGCTGCACAGATTACGGGGATTTTTGTACTTGGCTTCCGCCTCCGTAATGGTCTCGTTGATTTTCTCAAAATCACTGTAGCTGATAACCGCCTCCCCCCGCAGTATCAGCTCTCCCTGATACCTGATACGAAGAGGGAGGTTTTTAAAGGTTCTGGCATTATTGGTTACAATTTCACCTGTTTCCCCATTTCCCCTGGTTACCGCTTTTGCAAGTTTTCCGTCACGATAAGTTAAAACAATCGTCAATCCGTCCAGTTTCCAGCTTAAAATTGCAGTATTCCCCTGCAGCCACTCCCGAAGCTCCTCCCGGCTTTTGGTCTTACCCAGAGAAAGCATGGGACTCTCATGCCGGTCCTTGGGAAGCTCCTCCACAGCCTCATAGCCCACGCTGACGGTAGGGCTGTTGCTTAGCACCATGCCCGTCTCTCTCTCCAATGCCTCCAATTCGTCATATAATCTGTCATATTCCAGATTACTCATAATTTCCCGGTCCTGGGAATAATACGCCCGGGATGCCTCGTTTAATTGCTCTACCAGACTTTTAATCCGCTCTATCTTTTCCAACTGCATATGCCTCTGCTTCCTTTACCCGATTCTGTTGACACATCTTTCTTAGCGTGCCAATCTCCTGCCGACTTAATTCGCGATATTCCCCCGGCTTCAAATCCCCCAATGTGATATTCATAACCCGAATCCGTTTCAAACTCCTCACCTGATAGCCACAGGCCTGACACATACGGCGTATCTGACGGTTCAGTCCCTGCGTCAGGGTAAGCTGAAAGGTATAAGGCCCCGTCTGCCTGGCCGCGCAGGGCCTGGTCGTCACATCCAAATCCTTTAAATAGATTCCCCGCTCTATTTTTTGTAAAAAATCGCCCGTTATTTTATTTTGAACCTTTACCACATATTCCTTTTCATGGCCATGGCTTCCTCTCATCATAGCGTCAATCAGATTCCCGTCATTGGTAAGCAGTAAAAGCCCCTCCGAATCTTTGTCCAATCTGCCTGCGTAGGTGACACGCACCGACGTCTTTATCGAATCCGTGACCTTCCTTTCGGCATGCTTGTCCTTTTCCGTACAGACAACGCCCACCGGCTTATAATAGGCCAGCACAAGGGACTCTTCGGGCCCTGCCAGGTTACTGCTGGCAAGCCTCTTCCCATTTACCAGAACCTCATCCTGCTTTGTAACCTGCGTCCCCAGGCCGGCTCTGCATCCGTTCACCATGACTCTGCCCTGTTCAATCAGCCTGTCTGCGTCCCGACGGGAGCAGACCCCGCACTGAGCCAGAAATTTATTCAATCTCACCCGTTCCACTGTTCCATTTCCTCCAGCCGCCGTATTTTCGGAATGCCCTGCCCCTCCGTCAATCCCTGCTTGGCCTTCTTATCCGCCAGCTCATTAAATCGTATATTGCTGTGAGCCAAAACCTTCGTAAAGGAAATGTGAATACTCTTTCCCCACTCCCGCATGGACGCAGCATACTTTTGCGTGCATTCCGTCTTGCTGCGCCAGGCCCCGGTAACCCATTTTTCGATTCCCTCATAATCATAGCATATTTCAATTTCCTGATAACCATTCAGCATGGCGGTCTTTACCGCAAACATCGCGCCCAGCATCTCTCCCGTCACGTTCCGATGCTGCAGAGACTGAGGATTACTCCCATTCCCGAACTCTGTATAAATACGTCCGTCCGGCAGAATAAAAACACAGCCAAAGGCATAGCATTTCAATCCGTCATGATAACTGCCGTCCACATAAGCCAGCAACTGAGAGCTTCTATCCTGTTTCCTGTTATCTTCGGAAGGCTCCAGATATTGCTCTGCCTCTTTCAGCGTAGCGAAGCCTTTATATTCCGCCCCGGGATATCCTTCCACCGAGGCTCTACACTCCTCCCAGCTTTTAAAAACACCCGTTTTTTTTCCTACCCTCACGCCGTAATACTTCTTTTTTGCCGCCATGTCTGTTTTCCCCGTATGATTCCGTTTCCGCCTCTTTGTTTCCCACAGGCACATATATTATAATATAATATATCGCCTGTATTTTGACAGTCTGCCTGTTTATCCATATATCAATACACCGGATTCAGCGAATAAAATTCGTATACACCCCAGGCTCTCTCTCCGGGAAGGTAATTCCCTCCCTCTTACCTGCCTCAATACATTTTATCATCCATGCCATATTGTTGCCAAGCGTTCGCATAATCTGCATTCCCTCCAAATCCTGCATCACTTCCTCAGGACTATTCCCATGCACCATATTCCAGTATTGGCTGGAGACCACCGGCATACAGCTGATGGTAGGATATTTATTTAACTGCTCAAAGGCCGCCGTCGCGCCGCCTCTTCGACAGCTTACAATGCAGGCCGCAGGCTTCCCCCAAAATATTTTTGAACCGCTGTAAAACACTCTGTCCAGAAAGGAGGTTATCGCGCCGGACGCCGCGGCATAATGTACCGGAGAGCCGAACACGAATCCGTCCGCCTCCTTTGCCTTTTCTACAAATTCGTTCACGATATCCTTCCTGAAACACTCTCCCGTCCTACGACAGACCCCGCAGCCGATACATCCGGCAACAGGCTGTGTCCCCAGCCAGAAAATCTCCGACTCCACGCCGTTTTTCTCCAGAGCGCCTGCGATTTCATGCAACGCCGTAAAAGTACATCCTTTCTGATGAGCGCTTCCGTTTACCAATAATACTTTCATATCCATCCTCATTTCTGCGCTGCTTTTCTCCTGCCGGCTGCTTTGTGTCAAACAGCGCCCAGACACAAAGTACCTTTCCCTGTAACCGTCCAGCGGGAAGGCTGAACCCTTTCCCTGTAACAATGCCGGTTCCTTTAATAGATTATAATCCTCTTTTTCCATATATGCCAATGCCGCCCGAAAAAAGACTGAAGCGTTACGGATTTTAAAGTATTAAAGGTTATTACACAAACTGATAACCAACACATCATCTACCGAAGGATTCTTTACAAAATAGTCCGTGGTTTCTACCCTGCGATAAATACCGTCATCTCCCAGCTGTCTTGTAATCAGGCTGACCGACTTTTCTCCTCTTTCATGGGCGGCCAACAGTTGAGGAATACTGAAGGTATTCCGAAAAAGCTCCCGCTCCTCCGGATGCATCGTCTCCGCTCCGTGAGCAATCAGCTCCTCAAAGATACCGGTGGAAGGACAGGATTGAGACGAAAAATTCTCATAGGCCAACATATAAAAGCTGTTCCTGGTCAGATTAGAGAAGATAACCAACGGATATTTCATAAAAACCGCTTCCAGCAGAAGCTGCGTCGCCGCAGACGGAGCCTGTATCATCAAAATATCCTCCGTCTCTTCCGCCTCCTCGCCGGCCTCGCACAGCTCCAGGAAATCCTCCTCCGGCATAGGCTTTGCGAACAGAAAGCCCTGTATCAATTTGCAGTCACAGGTGCGCAGAAATCCCAGCTGTTCTCTCGTCTCTACCCCCTCTGCGATTGTCTTAAGGCTTAATCGATGGGCAAACATAAAAATGCTTTCCAGAACGATTCGCTCCTTCTCATCCTCGCAATTCCGGCTCAAAAGAGCTTTATCAATCTTCAATATGTTTACATCCATATCCTTTACCATACTCAAGGAAGAAAGACCGCTTCCAAAATCGTCAATGGCAACCGAAAAACCTGCCTGGCGAATCCGTTTTACCTGCTCCGCAATCTGTTCTTCCTGTCCGAAGAGAGCAGATTCCGTAATCTCCACCTCAATCAATCGATGCGGCACCTCATAGCTGTCCACCACGGAAAGGAGCCGCTCCAAAAAGTTTTGTTCCCTGAAATGCAGCCTTGAAAAATTAACCGCTATTGTGATACGGTGAATTTTTTGTTCCTTCTGCCGGCGAAGCATTCCACATACTTCCTGCAATATGTACCAATCCAGCCGCATAATTTCTTCTCCGGCCTCTAATACAGGAATAAAGCTGCCCGGCATACCAATACTTCCATCCTTCTTCCGCCAACGAGCCAGCGCTTCGGCGCTTTTGAGCTTATTTGTCAAAGCATCATACTGCGGCTGATAATATGCTACGAACTCTCCATTCTTGACTGCCTGTACCACCAGGGCTAAGCTTTCCTGTTCCTTACTCATGCTCCAAACCTTCCTTTCCCGCTCGTTCTTCTTCCTGTCCCAGTCACTAATACGACGACAGCTCTCTCCTGTATGATTTTCCTGCATTCCTTCCCTATTTTGGCTGTTTATGACTATTTTACACTAAATCCACGGAATAATCTATCCGCAAAACAAAAAAAGCGGCGTGGTGAAACCGTTCCCGGCTCCCACGCCACCTGCACTTACCTTTCAAACAACCGGCTTATGCCTTCCTTATACCACACCCTGAGCGGTCATAGCCTCGGCAACCTTCAGGAAACCGGCAATATTTGCACCGGCAACATAATTACCCTCCATACCATACTGCTTAGCGGCATCATCCAGATTATGGAAGATATTCACCATAATGCCCTTTAACTTACTGTCAACCTCCTCAAAGCTCCAGGAAAGTCTCTCGCTGTTCTGGCTCATCTCCAATGCCGAAGTAGCAACACCGCCTGCGTTGGAAGCCTTACCGGGGCAGAACAGAACGCCATTTTGCTGGAAGTATTCGGTAGCTTCCATCGTGGTAGGCATATTGGCGCCTTCAGCAACAGCCATCACACCGTTTGCAACCAAGGTCTTTGCATCCTCCAAATCCAACTCATTCTGTGTAGCGCAGGGAAGAGCAATGTCAACCTTTACGGACCACTGATTCGTGCCCTCAGCCGCCTTATCATGATACTGAGCAGAAGGTCTTGCAGCGGCATACTCTGTCAGCCTTGCACGCTTAACCTCCTTAATCTCCTTGAGAAGTGCAACATCAATTCCTTCGGAATCATAAATCCATCCCGTAGAATCAGAGCAGGTCACAGGCTTAGCGCCTAACTGCTGTGCCTTCTGGATTGCATAAATCGCTACGTTTCCGGCACCGGATACCGCAATGGTCTTACCCGCAATATCCTTACCGTTGCACTTTAACATTTCCTCCACTAAATACAGCAGACCGTAGCCGGTAGCCTCTGTTCTTGCAAGAGAACCGCCGTAGCTTAACCCCTTACCGGTAAGTACGCCTTCATACAGGCCCGTGATTCTCTTATATTGTCCGTACATATAGCCGATTTCTCTTGCTCCTGTTCCGATATCGCCGGCAGGAACATCTGTATCTGCGCCAATATATTTATGCAACTCCGTTATAAAGCTCTGGCAGAACGCCATAACCTCTCTGTCTGATTTACCCTTAGGGTCAAAATCGGAACCGCCCTTACCGCCGCCGATGGGAAGTCCGGTCAGAGAATTCTTGAAAATCTGCTCAAAGCCCAGGAATTTAATAATGCCAAGATTAACGGAGGGATGAAGTCTAAGTCCTCCCTTGTAAGGTCCGATAGCCGAATTAAACTGTACGCGGAAGCCATTGTTTACCTGTACCTGACCCTTGTCATCCACCCAGGGCACACGGAACAAAAGCTGCCTCTCAGGAGTAACGAGTCTTTCCAACAGCGCATCCTTGCGATACTTCTCCTCATTTGCCTCAATCACAACACGAAGAGACTCCAGCACCTCCTTGACTGCCTGATGGAATTCGGGCTGTGCAGGATTCTTTGCAACTACAAGGTCAAATACCTCATCAACATAAGACATGATTATGTCCTCCTTTATATATAATATTTTAAGTAATTCACAGGACTACAGTGAAGCTTACACTCCTCTTCCCTTGACAGAAAGATACTTTCAAAACGAAACAAAGGACGCAGTTATCCCTTGGCTTCGAGACACCTTTGTCCTATCTTCGATATTATATACCCTTTTTAGCAGGAATACAACACACTTTATCTCATTAAATCATAAAAGTTTTCATGCCTTTTTTATACAATTTGCACAACAATAACCCTTACTACTCCGTCCAAAAAATACCATAACACATGTTACAAATAATCTTTCAGCCTTTTGATACTCTCCTCCTCCAGACCAATCAACTGCCTGGCCAGCTCCACACAGCTTTCTCCTGCTTCATGATTATGATTCAGGGACTTCTCCATTTTCAGAATACTGTCATTACTGCTTTTAATCATAAGCTCTGCTATATGCCCTGTGCTGGTGTTCAACAGGGTATTATAATGAAGGCCGGAACGCAGCGCCAGCTCCGAGAGCGCATTCGGCCTGTAGCTCTCCGCCTTGGCCGCAACCAGCTGCTTGGAGGCCCTGTTGTGAAGCTCCGAATATTTTAAGGACTGGCTGGATATCTGCATGGCGAGCTGGTCATCATAAACCTTGTCAGACAGAGTATCCAATGCCTTGATGGCAGTATCGGTATTTTCCTGTATTTTACGGTAAACTTCTGCTTCCTGAGATTTCATATCTTCCTCGTTTCTGCGCCGTACTTCTACCTGTCATACACGGCCTGCGTCACAGCGCAGACGCAAACCAAAAGTGCTTCCCTTGCAGGAAGCACTTTGTAGGTTTATTTTATGCATTTTAAACTACTTTATACCTATCGCACAAAATCCTCTTTTACATATCCGATTTGACCCTCATAGAGAATTTTGCACCAGCCATTCTCTTTGGCAAGTAATTCTGCGGAATCACCTCCGGTCAACACTCCCAGCCTGTCTGCCGTCTCGCTTGCGGCAGCGCGCACATTGACATTGGATTCAGCCGTAACGCTTCCGATAACCTCCGCGCCCTCGGCGCTCTCCAACACATCCAGAAATTCCGACTTAATATAACCCTCCTGATTCTCAAAAATCACCTTCGTCCAACCGTTTACCCGCTGCTCCAACACCTGCAGCTTCGTACCGGAGGAAACCTTCCCCAGCTTATCCGCCTGCTGACTGTCCGAGTTTCGCACATTGACGGTCGTGTTTGCCTTTGCATAAAGCACCGTATTCTCAGGCTCTGCGCCTGCCTCGGGCTCCGAGCTTCCTTCCTCTGCGTCCGAACCTCCATCCGTTCCTTCCGGGTCCTCCCCTGAAGCGCCGCCTTCACCGTCCGAACCTCCATCTCCGCCGGTTACCTCCTGACCATAAATAACGCCCATAGCAACCTGCACTTCATTGTGTACCTCGCTTAAATATCTCAAAAGCTCCGGCTTCTCACTCATCAAATCATTATATTTCACCGTCACGCGATTATTCATATCCACCACATCCGCCTGACTGCTGACCTGCACAATATATTCGTTTTCCTCGGCGCTTAAATCAAATTTCAGATACAGCTCTCCCTGGGTATTCTTACTGATATACAGCGTACGATAACCGGGATAGCCGGAATCCTTGCCCGAAAAAAGCATTCTATAACAGACATAGGCCACATAAGCCCCCTCACTATAGCCCGGCTTTGTATAAATCTCCAGTTCATCATAGGTCTCAATATACTTTGCCAGCTCCGTAATTTCCAGCAGCTTATCCTCTTCAATAAAATCACATATGGTATTTAATGTCTCCTTATCTCCTGCTGCCAAAGCCTCAAAATATCTGGTAATCAACTGTTCAATCGCCGCATCCTCATTCGCCTTAAGAGGCACATCCTCCGGCTCCACAGACTCGGGCTCCGGCTGACTCAAATCCTCAGGCGCAGCGGAGATTTCCCTTTCCAGCTGTTCCATTTTATCCGCCCTGGCTCCAAAAGCGCTCATCGCTACCGCCACTGTAATCGCTACCGCCACCCCGGCTATCACGGGAAAAACAATTTTACTGTTCTTCAGCAGCTTATCTATCAGAATATCTATGTTTTTTTTCAAACCAAACACCTTCCTTTTGTGCCGTGTCTAAAAATCGAGCAGCTTAACTGCTCGACCGTGATAATCCTATCAAGGTGATGTAAATGCACCCGACAGGAATCGAACCTGCATTAAAGGCGTCGG
>JAMOZS010000048.1 GCA_023667765.1 Roseburia sp.
GAAGATAGGATATAGGTTTCTCCTGCCTTTATTTAATTATACAAAAGACTGCTCGCATTTACAATAAATTTTGTTGTAATTGATTGTAGCGATGATTAGTTTTGCAAATCCCAATTTGCTGAATTGTTCAATACTCTGTTATCTTACCACAAATACGCGCACATTTCTTTTTCAGGCAATGCCTATATTAAGGTTTGTTCCTCTACCCCACATCAATATATGCCCCGGCCTGAACACGCCACATCCTGGCATATTTCCCATTCCGGGCCAGGAGCTGCTCATGACTGCCCTCCTCCGCAATCCGTCCGTTCTCCAACATAATAATACGGTCGGCCAGTCTGGTGGTCGAAAGACGATGAGAGATAAAAATAACCGTCTTATCCTTTGTGGCGGAAAGCATGGCATGATTGAGCTGATACTCCGCTATGGGGTCGAGCGCGCTGGAGGGCTCATCCAGTATCATAAGTCCGGCCTTCTGATAAAATACTCTGGCAATCGCCAGCTTCTGGCTTTCACCCCCCGACAAATTCATACCGTCCTCCTGAAATTCCGTGGTAAGCGGCGTATCCAGACCCTTCGGCAGCCCGTCTACCCGCTTAAGAAGCCCACCGTCCGAAAGAGCCGTCCTTACCCCGTCCTCATCCCAGTTCTCCGCCACATCCATCAGCACATTCTCTCGAATACTGCCGGCAAAAATCTGAAAGTCCTGAAAGACTGTTCCAATAGAATCCCGGTACTTTTGCACATCATATTCCCTGATGTTCCTGCCATCGGCCAGAATCTCTCCCTCTCTCACATCATAAAGCCTCATAAGAAGCTTAACCAAGGTCGTTTTACCTGCGCCGTTATAGCCTACCAGGGCAATCTTCTCCCCGGGCGAAATATGCAATGAGATGTCCTGCAGCAGATTTTCTGTTTCCCTGCCGTAAGCAAAAGAAACCTCCTTCAGTTCCATTTCCATTGCCTGCCCCTTTGATAATCCTCCCACCCCAAGGGATAACTCTTTTGGGGATAATGTCCCCATCTCTTTCTTAATCTTAGGCTCATAATCCAGAAAATCCCTTATTTTCTGAACATACAAGCTGGTTTCACAGGCAAAGGGATATACGTCCGTAAACACGCTCATGCCCCGCTTCAGTCTGCCAAAGGAATTATATAAAATAGCCACGCTACTAAAGGACAGCACGCCTCTTACCGCCGCCTGGAATACCAGATAGGTTATGTACAACACATCGCTGAAAAAACCATTACTTACATATCGGCGCATAAAGCTTAAGAAAAACCTGCGGCCGGCATACTTTTTCTCCACCCGGTATACTTCCTCGTTGGCCTCCTCGAATCTTTCAAAAAGAATATCGGCTATCTCCGGATTCAGCCTGATTTCCTTCGCATAATCGTTCAGGTAAAATACTCTTTTCACATATTCCCGTTTTCTCTCATGGGGATTACGCTCTATTCTTATCTTATAGGATAATTTATTGTACAGCTGGTTAAACAGAAAAGCCATCACAAAGGACACTACCGCAAACGGAATAGACAGGCTGTCCTTCATAAGGAAATAAATTCCCGTGGATACAAAAACCGTAATTCCTGACGCCGTATTCCGCAAAAAATCCAGACATCTGTCAATCTGCTTGTCAACCTCGGAGATTGCCAACACCATCTCGTTATAATATTCCGGATTGTCATAGCATTCCAAATCCAGCTCCTTAGCCTTCTCATACAGCAGCATTTTAATTTTTTCCCGCACCTTGGGCCCTTCTTTGGCGCAGATATAATCCCCTGTAACCGTGGTAAATACCATACCCAATGTAATGCAGCCTGCCAGAATCAGAAGAAAAGCTGCCACCTGGCGGAAAGGATAGTGAAATTCCGCCGCCTCCAGCACATAACCGATGCCATAAGTATGCTCAAAAAAGATAGACACCTGATTGCGGATAGAATCCAACACAGAAAATATCACAAAGGAAGGCGAAGCGTCAAGCATCAGCTTAATCAAAAACCAGTTATTGCGCCATACCTTCGCGGCAGACTGTTTCGCTTTATCTTTTTCCTTCTTCACAGCGCCACCTCCTCTTCCTTCTCCAACGCCAGATAATTCATGGCCTGTCTGCGATACATCTTTGCATAACTGCCGTTTCGTTCCATCAGCTCTTTATGGGAGCCCTCCTCTATTAACCGTCCTCTTTCCAGCATAAACACCTTGTCGCAGTTTCTTACGGAGGACAACCTGTGGGAGATAAAAAGCATGGTATGCTCCTTGCCCTCTCTCATGATATTTTGGAAAAGCTCGTATTCTGCAATAGGGTCCAATGCGCTGGAGGGCTCATCAAAAATCTTTACGGGAGCAGGCTTTACAAAGGTGCGCGCTACTGCGATTTTCTGACTTTCCCCTCCGGACAGCACCGCGCCTTCCTCCTCAAATTCTTTGGTCATCATGGTATGGATTCCCTCAGGCAGACTCCCGACCTTATCATAGACTCCTGCCCGTTTCAGGGCCTCCTCCACCAGAAGCTCCTCATTCTCATAATGTCTGCCCATCAACACATTCTCCCTGACAGTCATGCCGAAAATACGAAAATCCTGAAAGGTAGTGGCAAACAGCTCCCGATACGCATGGAGATTATATTCTCTGATATCTCTGCCATTCAGTCGAATCACCCCCGACGTGGGGTCATACAGCCGAAGGAGCAGCTTAATAATCGTCGTTTTTCCTGCTCCGTTGTGTCCTACCAGCGCCGCTATCTCCCCTTTGTTGATGACAAAGTTCAGATCCTTAACGGTTTCTTCCTCCTTATAAGAAAATGACACATGGTCAAACTCCAGACTTTCAAATGCTTCCGGCATCACACCATCCTGATCTTCGGGTATTTTCTCCTCATACTCCATAAATCCCCGCAGATTATTGATAAACATGCCGTTTTTCATAATCTCCATAATATTTTCAAAGAGACGAATCAAAATCCATGTCATAGCTACCATCAGACTTGTCATCACCGTCAGCTGCGCCAACGAAATGGAGCCGGTCACCTCATTGCGATAGATGGCATACAACAGCACTCCCTCAAAGATTACAGTAAACGTAAAGGTGATTCTCAGGAAGTTTAGGCTGGCATTGGCAAAGGCATATTTTATGGCCACTCTGACATTATCCACCGTTGCTTTATGATACTGCTGCTTTAACAGGGCAAACACATTAGAAAGTCGAATTTCCTTTGCATAATCCGGCAGGTACATGACACGGTTCACATAATTCAACACCTTATCGTTCGGCGCCTGTTCCTGATACCGCTTAAATTCATATTTGTTTTTATAATTGCCAAACACAAAATTTCCCAGCAGGGGGGACAGAATAAACAATACGGCATAATGATCAATGTCATACATAAACCAGAATACGGCCAGCGTAGCCACCGTTCCGGCCAGTATCCCCCAGATATTATTGATAATACGGGAAACCTTTTCTTCCGCCCCGTCCATGGCCATGGTATAACGATTATAAAAGTCTGCATCTTCGTAGCATCTGAGCTCCACATTTTTAGCCTTGGCATACAGTCTGCTGTAAATACCATAATATAGTCTGGTGTTTCCCAGAGGCCACACGACATTTTCCACATAATTCGTATAGAGATTTATCAAAAAAAACGCGGCTCCACTCACGACAATAAACAGGAAAATATAGGAAAAGCCCTGGTTTTTGTCCAGCGCATCCACAATATAGCGCAAAAAGATAGCGTCAAAAAACACCCATTCAAAGTATCCCGCCGCCTGTGTCAAAAAAGCATGCACCACCAGGCTCTTTTTAATCGAAAAGCCCAGCTTCAGCGCATACCAGTCATTTTTAATGGTTTCCTTTAACGATAGCTTACGCTCCTTATTCTTTTGCATCCCCACTCCTATCTGCGCCCGGCGCGCACACTCAAATATTGTTCTTTATTATAAATCTCTTCCCTAAATTATGTCAATTATATTACTTGTATAACCTTACTCAGAAAGCTTTACCTGTAGTGGATGACAGCTCAAACGCCGATAAAGACAAAACCTGCCTGCAAGTCTCGCAACAATTACGCATGGCTGACACCTGGCAAATTAATGATGTACAAAATGATTTTATCTGTTACAATAGAAAAAAACGGATAATATGATTAAGAACAGATAATTCATTTTCCGGAGGAGTGTCATGGAAAGAGAAATCATACAAAATGAAAAGATGGCGGCAGTCATCCGAAACGTAGAAAAGATTATTATCGGAAAGCGTTCTTCCATAGAGCTTTTGTTGGTTGCCATGCTGACCGGAGGCCATGTTCTGATAGAGGATGTACCGGGGGTAGGTAAGACACAGCTGGTTTCCTCCATCGCCCACTCCTGCAGCGGAAAATTCAATCGGCTGCAGCTGACCCCTGATGTAATGCCCTCGGACATTACGGGCTTCAACATGATACATCCTGTTACCCGGGAGACAGAATTCCGCCCCGGCGCCGTGTTCTGTAACTTTCTCCTGGCAGACGAAATCAACCGCTCCTCCCCCAAGACACAATCTGCGCTGCTGGAAATCATGGAGGAGGGACAACTGAGCATAGAGGGCGTTACCTATCAGCTTCCGAAGCCTTTTATGGTATTGGCCACCCAGAATCCCGTGGAGACCTACGGCACTTATCACCTGCCCGAGGCGCAGATGGACAGATTTTTATTACGAATCAGTATGGGCTATCCCGAAAAGAAGGACGAGATGTCCATTCTTCTCAGAGATGTAACCGCCGTACCCGAGAATCTTTCGCCCGTCATAAACGGGGAAGAAATTGAACAGCTGAAGGCCCAGGCTCTGGAGGTTGCCTGCCATGAAAGGATTGCAGAATATATTGTTCATATTGCCGAGGAAACCCGGGATTCCGAATTCATTCGGCTGGGCGCCAGTCCCAGAGCAAGTCTGGCGTTATACAGGGCTGCTAAAGCCTATGCCTTGTTAAGCGGCCGCTCCTATGTGCTTCCCGACGATGTGAAATTTCTGGCGCCGTATGTGCTGTCCCACAGAATCCTTTTGTCACCCAAGGGCAAATCCGTTATGGAAACGCCGGAAAACGCTCTGGACCAGGTACTGCGCACGGTGGCCGTTCCTACCATATAAAAGAGATGTAAGCTAAATGAAAAAGAAAGAAACAGTCCGCAAAAAGAACAGTATTATCGAGAATATCCTGGGTTATCTTTTGTCCATTGCTCTCTCCTTTGTGTTTGCACTGTATTGCAGCTGGCGCATTGGTATTTTTTTGATGCTTACTTTCCTACTCGCTCCTGTTCTTTCCCTGCTGCTCACTGTGGCTTTCAGGCATATGCTTTCCGCCGAAATACAGCTCTCCAAAACTTTTGTGGCGAAGAAGGAAAGGCTGCGTCTCTCAGTGTCTCTGGGCAATCGCCTGATTCTTCCAAGCCCTGGGATTTTAATCGAAACCTTCCCAAACCCCTGCGTAAATTATGGAAATCATCTTTATGAGGTAAATGTCATGCCCCTTTCCACAATCTCTGTGGATATTCCGGTGACGGCCGGAATCTGCGGAGAAAGTCCTGTGGGAATCGCCCGCATCCGCATATCGGATTACCTGGGAATCTTTACGCTGCCTGTCTCCTCCCGACTGACCCGAATGCTCTCTGTGGTGCCGGATATCGCCGAAATTTCGGGGGACGAAGACTATATTCGTCAGACCTATATGCTCTCTACCACCACCGGCGAGAGCGACGAAACCGTAGAAACCGCAACCAATGTCATGGGAGGCTTCCCCGGTTATGAACATCGGGAATATGTTCCGGGCGACCCCTTAAAGCGCATCAACTGGAAATTATCTGCCAAGCGGGAAACGCTATATGTCCGTCTGGATGATGAAATTTCTGCCTCCTCCGTGCTATTGGTTCTGGACCCTGTAGCTCATATCACCGAAGAAGATATTACAAGGCTGCCCCAGAACCTCTATGCCCATTCCTCCCCGGCGGAGCTTCCCGCTCTGATTATGCAGAATGCCGTGGAGACTTCTCTGGGCGTGGCAATGACGCTGCTTACCAAAAATTTAAGCGTAACCTATCTCTACCGGAAGGACGAGGAATGGATATCTGCGCAGATTACCGATATGCGTCAGATTACCCGGCTGCAGCAGGCTCTTGCCTCCTACTCTTTTGCACAGGATACCGCCCTGCGCTTCCCCTTTACAACGATACCGGACAATGGCGCGGCATTTATCTGTACCCCCTGCCGATACACAGAGATTCCCTTTCAGGGCGTTATGGTCTATTCGTCTCTTGACGGGAAAGGACGACAGCTATGAAAAAATATTCCACACAAATTCTCTCTCTGCTTTTGTCCCTGACCCTAAGTTTTTCCGTATACTCTATTTATGACGGCTTTTCCTCCGGACTCGGTATTTTGCTGGGCGCACTAACCGTTATAACTACCCTTGCCCTTTTTGGACTATGTTATTTCACGGAACGGCACCGCTTCCTTGGCGGCTGCGCCATCATCGGAATACTCTATTTCTGTCTACAGCTTTATCGTTTCTTTTCCATGAGGGGGTATTATGCCTATGGTCAATCCTTTATTGAATGGCTGCTGACCAAGGGCGGAGAGGCTGAAGGGACTTATTATCTTTGGACGCTCTATATCTTTTTTACCACGTTTTTCAGTTTTACCGTATACTATTTTTCAAATGTACTTTATCGTATGTTTTTCCTGACTGTGGTCAGCCTGATACCGGCTGTTATATATTTAAAGGTTCTGGCGGAAATGGACAATGTCTTCCTGGTAATGATTGTTCTTCTGAATATAGCCGTTTTTATCTCCCATCGCAAGAAGTATTTCGGCAGAGGCTGCAATCCTTACTTTGGCAATACGCTGATTGCGGGAACAACCTTTATCCTCCTGTTGTCTCTGATTACCTCCCTGATTCCCAAAAATGCGGAGACTCCCTACTATGATGTGTTCGAGGATGCCTTTCTGGGAGGCGATACCTCCTCTCCCATCGGCGAAAATTTTTCCGAGCTCAGCTCCTTTTCCGGGGATGCGGGAGGATTCTTTAGCCTGAGCGCTTCGAACCGTAAGCTCTATACGATTACCTGTTCTGTCCCCACCGGCTTTGCCGCTTACATGAAACGACAGAATTTTGATTATTATGATTTTGATAAAGACCACTGGTACGCCGACCCCCTATATCAGGACGCCCAAATCACTCCCGAGGAACACGAGGAGGCCTGGCGGCATATCAATCTGTCCTCCCTGCAGTCCGCTCTGCTCTCTGCCCAGGTGTACGAGCCCGGATTCTTGGAGAAATATGGACTTACCGGATTGAGCTCCCTGAATTTGCCGGAGGGCCAGATAATTACTCTTTCTATTACCTCCGAAAATTTCGGAGCCGTCTATTATCTGGCGCCTACGCAATGTCTGAATGTACAGGCAGACAGAGACGAAGCATACTACGCTACTGCCCATGGGGCCTTTTACAGTGCAAAGACGCCCCATCCCACAGACTTCACCTATACGACAGCTTTCTATCATGACGACAACTGGCGCACTCTCTGGCTGCAGCAAGGCGGACGTTCCCTTTCCAATGAAACTGCCGGCGTCATGCTACAGGAGATGAATCAGATTCTGACCCTGCACAAAGACTCTCTTTCTGAGATTTCCCAGGCTTATCTCAGCCTTCAGGAGGCCGCCGACGCCTATAAAGAACGCTGTCAGGAGAACAATGCTCTGATTTCTCCAAAGCTGACACAGCTCGCCCTCTCTCTTACGGAAGGACTGTCCGGCGATTATGAAAAGGCTCTTGCGCTGGCCAATTATTTTCACGAAAACGAATTTGTGTATGACCTGGAATATCGTCCCAGAGATGACAGTCCCGAGTACTTCCTTTTTACCAGTAAACGGGGAAGCTGCTCCGATTATGCTTCCGCCTATACGCTCCTTGCCCGGGCGGCCGGACTGACTGTACGCTACGCGGAAGGGTATGTCACAGAAAGCGGCGCCACCCCTTATGCCCGCGTGATTAAAAGCAGAGATTCCCATGCCTATCCCGAGGTTTTTATCCCAAACCTGGGCTGGATGGTCTTTGAGCCCACGGTAGCCCGCATGGACGATAGGGAAAACCAATTTTCTATCACAAATTTCTTCCGTAACCTGCAGATGGACTACGGCCTGATTGCCGTAATCATCGGCTTTGCTGTCCTTGGCATAGTCGGCATTATGCTTGTGCGTTTCCTGCTGCCACTGATAGGGGAACTGCTCTTTGGCCTGCGCCTGCTGCTTTCTCCCTGCGACAAAGCCGTCGTTCTTTCATACAACCGTCTTGTAAAAAAAGCCGTGAGAACCGGCCTTAGGGAAGCTCCCAGCAAAACACCCTACGAACTGGCCTGTATGCTCCAATCCCTGGGGTGTGATATGACCGCCCTCGCCTTTGCGGCAGAAAGCGTACTATATGGAGGAGCGACACTTCCCTCAGAAAAGAAGCGCGAGCTTCTCTCCGTTTACCGCGCCGTCTCCATGACCTTATTTCAATACCGCCATGGAAACAGGCGCAGAACGAATTTTCCATCTATTTTGTCACTGTCAGGCCGGAGGGACCCTCTATAATAAAGCCGATATCCTTCAGAGAATCTCCCGGGGCAATCTTCCCGTTGTAATCCAAGGAGGTAATATGTAAGGTATTTCCGTTCACTGTACAATTACCTCCCCAGCTGCTGGCAAGCTTTATATCGCTGCTGAAATGAATATCTATGGCCCAGGAGCCGGTTGCCTGGCTGCCGGCATTGGTCAGAACCAAATCATATTGATAGTTCTTCCCTCCGTCCGCATCCCAGCTGCTCTTCAAGGTTAATTCTCCCTGAAGGCCGCCGCTTTCAAACGCCTCGGCCTCTGCATCCGCATTATCGGAAGGATTGGACTGACCGCCGCCCTGGCCCGCGGTCTCCTTTCCGGTCAACATCTGATACAGCCACTTTCCGGATTCGCTTAAATCCTCCTCTCCAAACTGACTGGTCTTATTGCTGCTGCTTTTAATCAGCGCCGCGCTCTCATTCTTGTTAGCCAGCGCCCAGCACACATAGCTCACACCGTATTCATCCATGGTATCTACCCACTTTCTTGCGGAATCCTTATCCAGCGCGCCGTTCCCGCTGGCGTCACAGATACCGTACTCGCTGACAAAAACAGGAAGTCCCCCACGAATCGCATTTACCATGGTGTCCCGCAAATCATCCTTATGGGTTGCAGCATAGAAATGAAGGGTATACATAATATTATCAAAATCCGTAATCGGATTCTCTGCCGCTTCGTCCACCCTCTGAGACCAGTTAGGCGTTCCCACCAGAATCACCGCATCCTCGTCATTTTCCCGGATAACGCCAATTACTTCCTCCGCATAGGATTTTATATCACTCCAGCTCACGCCTCCGTTGGGTTCATTGCAGATTTCATAGATTACATTATTGTTGTCCTTATAACGCCCGGACATATCGGCAAAAAACTGCTTGGCCTCCTCCTTATAGGTATTGGGGTTCTGGTCCTGTAATACATGCCAGTCAATAATCACATACATATCATAATCCGTCGCATACTGCACGCCCCGATAGATAATATTCTTCAAATCCTCCTTGTTTCCGTCCGTACAATAACCGCCGTTCTCATAGGTATACATCGCCAGACGCATCACATTCACATTCCATTCCTGTCGAAACTGCCGGAAGGCTTCCTGATTCACATAGGTGGGAAACCAGGAAAGCCCATGGGTGCTGATGCCCCGAAGCTGCACCGGATTGCCGTTCTCGTCCACCAGTCTCGTACCGTCCACAGAGAGCGCCCCGCACTGAGACGGAACTGCCAGCTCGGAGGAGGAGGCTTTCTTATCTTCTGTCTCCCTGTTTTCCGTCTCCTTATCCTCTGTTTCTATGCTTTCCGTCCCTTTATCTTCCTGCGCTTCCTCCTCCGTCTTTTGTTTATCGGACGCCTGGTTTTCGGAAGCTTGGTTTTCGGAAGCCTGGTTTTCGGACGTCTGATTTTCGGACGTCTGGTTTTCGGAAGCGACATCTCCTGCCTCTTCTTCCGAAGCTTTGGCGTTCTTCTGTTCCTCATTCCCTTTTGTCAGTTCTGTCAATGCAAGAGTCGTTTGATTCATGGTTTGAGCGACGCCCATACTGTATGCAATCATCGCCACTCCCACCATGCATAACAATACTCCTGCCACACATAAAATAATACCTGTCTTTTTCTTCATTTCCATCCTCTTTTCTGCGCTTCTCCGGATTATCCCCCGGCTCGCTTATCTCACGCTCTTAAAATACCGCATCAGAATTTCCTTCATATAATGATATCTCCTGGCATAGGAATTTTCAATGCGAATCAGTTCAAAACCATGTTCTTCGCAAATCTTGTTTTTCTTTCTGTCCCGCTCCCGCACAATACTGCTCTCCTGATGCTCCTTACCGTCCAGTTCAATGGCAAGTATGGGATATTCCAGCTTCGTTCCCGCCTCTCTCTCATAAACCACAAAGTCAAACCTTCCCATATAAAACAAATCATTATAGCTTGTGTTGCCATGAAATACATGGGCAATGCTCACTTCCTTCTGTATCACGCATTTTCTATTTGTATTCAAAACATTATCCAGCGCGTGATTCAGATTTTCCAGAAAAGCCTGCTCGGTCTCTGTGCTGTAAGGTTTGACGCCCAGCGCCCGGGAAGCGCTGACTCTGGGCGTAACCTCTGTGGTTCCATTGCTCTGCACATACTGCACCAGTTCATATAAGTCATCCTGTCCCGCATTGCCATGAAGCCGCCTTAGTTCCCTGGCGCTGGACAGGACAATCAATCGTTCTCTGGCCCTGGAAACCGCCACATTAATCAGCTCCTTATTATTCTTCAGCCACTCATAGGTTCTGTTCGTCGTTTTATCCGTCAGAGCCAGAGAAAACAGTATCACATCCTTTTCATCCCCCTGAAAGGCATGTACCGTGCCACAGGATACATTCTCCAAGCCGTTCTCCTTCAGCCTTTCATTGATAAACTCCTTTTGATTGACAAAAGGTGTAATCACGCCGATGCTTTTATCCTGATTTTGCAGGGCGAACTGCAGAATCTCCTGCGCCTCCATGGGCGACGTATTTTTAGAATGAGTTGTGTTATCCGGCACATCCATAAATACCAGGGGCTTCTCCGATTTACTGCCGCTGAGAATCTCCAGCTTATTATTATAATATTTGCGATTGTTAAAGCCGATAATTTGTTTATCGCATCGGTAATGATGACTCAGCAGGATTTCTCTGCTCACGGAATCGCACGCCAAAAAAGTCTTATAAATGGAATGGTTGATATAATCGTATTCCTCGGCCACCTGATACATCTTCCGAAGTCTGGCATTATCCACCGGATTCAGGAGAATCACCGGATTCAACTGCTGGGGGTCCCCCACCAGCATCAGATTCTGTCCCCGGATAATCGGAACCAGCGATACCGCAAGGTTTCCCTGACTTGCCTCATCCATAATCACCATATCAAAATGAACCCCCGGCTCTCCCACTTTATGTGCCGAAATGGATGTGGTAGCAATCACCGGAAAAATGCGCTGGAATTTCTTCAAATTCTCTTCCTTCTTCAGATATTTGTTAAAGGCCTGAACCTTCTTTTCCTCATCCTCCAGATACACAATATCCAGAAGCTCTTGATTCTTAGGCTCCTGCAGCCGCTTGATACACTTGGCGGAGACAAGATAAAGGTATTGCCTAAACTCCTCTTCATCTCCCAGCACCAGACTCAACGCTTCCTCTTCGGTAACCTCTCCTGTTTTCTCCAGTTTCTGCTTAACCTCCGAAAGCTGCTGTCCCTGCAGCTGGGTCTGAAAGGTCAGATGATGATTGGATTCCATCAGACTGTTAATAGCCTCTTTTGTCTCCAGCAGCCTAAGCCGCTCCTCATAACGCTGCAAAAGCGTAGTCAATTGCCTGGTTCTGGAGATTCTGTCAGTCTTTTTCTTTTCCAGCATTCCGTCATAAATACGGATATCTTTCGTGTTCTCATAAAGCTCTTTTATATCCTTCAGCGCCTGCAGCACTCTCTCATCGCTGCCCAGTCTGATAATCGGAAAGGGAATATCCCCTTTATTCCCATAAGGAATATGCTGAAGCTTGTCACATACGCCGTCAATCGGATGATTATTATAAGAGGCGAACAGAACCGTTCTTTCATTAAAAAAAGCTGTGATAATCGTGTTTACAATCGTATTGGTCTTTCCCGTGCCGGGAGGTCCCTGAATATAGGCCAGCGGATACTTCATGGCGTTATGAATGGCCAAAAGCTGGTCCAGATTAATCTGCCTGTTTAACAGGGCAATCGGATATACCCTTCTGCTGGCGGGCTCCTGTACCAGATTGCCAAAAAAGGCGTTTATGGGGGCCGATACCCGATTCTCCTCAAACATTTTATAAACGGCCGCATACTCTTCCTGTAAATCCAGAAACATATCTCTTCCCACGGCAATCAGATACGGCATATCATCCACGCCCTTAATCTGCCTGTTGTTTTTGGTGATTTTATCCTTTATGCATTCCGCATTCTTCTCAAAATCATACAACAACTCATAATCATCCGCATCCAAAAACTTACGAATGCTCTTCAGGGAACCGTTTACGGTAAACTCGGAACAAATCGTAACCTCCTCCGCCGGCCGCAGCACCCGCTGCTTCACATCCAGCTGCAGCTCCCTGTAAGCTAGAACATACAGTCCCTGCTTCGTGGGAATACTCAGCACATTCAGCGCCAGCTGCTTTATCCTGCGCCTGACAGCGCTTTGAGGCCCTCCATATTGAAAATTCGTCACAATCTCCCTGAATTGCTCAGGAGACAGTTGATAACTTCCGTTCTTCATACTGTCGCCATCCAAATGGCTTATCAGGGAATATTCTGTTTTGTAGGGAACCGTATCCAGCTTATTACAATCAATAAAATAGTTTAATATCTTTAAATGAGGCACATTATGAAAAATAGATTTGTACTTATGGGGATTCAGCTGAATATCCTCCTTCAGCCCGTCGTCAACCGCAAAATAAGAACCGTCTATGACAAAGGAGGACAAAATAGAATCCATATAGATTTTCAGACGCTTGGTGGAATACTGGCCCAGATGGAGCCCTTCCACCTCCATGGCCTTTGTCCGGGCGTCCACACTGATAATGCCAATCCAGTATTTTGTGATTTCCTCCTGCTTATTCTTATATTCAATACTCAGCCATTTATTCTCAAAAACAGCCCGAAAAATATCCCTGCATACCGTATCCATAGATTACCTTATAATATCCCCCGCTACATCTGCTCTGCAGTTTTCCACTTATCGTATAATGCTTCCAGCTTGGGTCTGCACATTAAGAACACCTTCCCCAATTCAGGGTCAAAATGCTCGCCAAGGGACTGCTCGATTTTCTCGAAGGCCAGGTCATAGGAATAAGCCTCCTTATAACAGCGCTTGCTCACGAGCGCATCAAACACATCCGCCAGGGCCATAATCCGCGCTTCCAGAGGAATTGCCTCCCCCGCCAGCCCCTCGGGATATCCCTTTCCGTTCCACTTCTCATGATGATAATGGGCCATATTCTTCGCAACCGAAACAAAGTCATCATCCTCTATCCCCTGGAGAATAACGCCGATAATTCTCGCTCCTTCCGCCGCATGAAGCTTCATCTCTTCATATTCTTTTTCAATATAATCTCCCTGCTTCCTGAGGATGCTGTCATTGACCGCTATCTTGCCCAAATCATGCATGGGCGCCGCCTTAATGACAAAATTTAAAAATTCCTTTGTGACATGATATTCCTCCGCCCGCTCCATCAGCTTTCGGGCGAAGATTGCCACCACCTCGGCCGTTCTTCTGATATGGCCGCCGGTGCTGCTGTCGCGGTTTTCCACCATACTTGCCATACCCAGCACCATCATATCCTTTATATTGGATATATGCGCAATCTTATCCTCAACCTCCTGCTCCAGATTGCTGTTATAGTTTTCTATCATATTGATATATTTCTGCTCCTGGGTTACGTCAAAGAACTCCAGAAGATAACCGATGCGCTTTTTGCTGTGCTGATGCAGAAGGTCCTTAATATTGAATCGGAAAATTCTGCCGGCAATACCACAGGTCTTGACATCCTCCGCCTTACCCTTTTGGTATTCCTCCATCCAATCCATGAGTTCGTCAAATTTCTCGTCCCCCGTCTTGCCGATGAGAGAATCAATCTTACATTCCGACAGCTTATCAAAATATTTCAAGGCCAATGCATTACAGCCCATATATTTTCTGTCTGTGTCAAAGGTAATATAACCGTACTCCTCCATATGCTCCCAGGCATTCAGCACATTCTGGGACATATCGTACATATCGATTCGGGAACAGGCTACGATAAGGCCAATCAACATAATATCATAGGTCAACGGCATGAAATCCAGCGCTATGCCCATAAGCCTTTGCAATTCATACATGACAATGCCGCTGAGCAGACAGACTCCCATCATCAGAAGCGTCTTATAGGATATCTGAGTTCTGCGCGTCAGGGCATACAATAAAAAGCCCACCGTGGCTACCACATAAAAACATAACAGAGAATCGTACAGAATGTGTCCCGGCCCATAAGTCTTTATGAGATGGGTAACCCCCCATTCCACCTGCATCTCAATATCCTTATAATAAATATCACTATAGCCTGCCGTAAAGGCCATCAAAAGGACAATAAAAGAACATGCGGCAAGAGCCAGCGTCACCCTGCCCTTTATCTTAATACCGCACAGCTCCGTCACAATCATAAATATAAAAAAGGGAAGAAAACAGCTTACATAGGTAATCTTATTTGCAAGAACCGCTGTAGATAACTCTCTGGAAAGAGCCAATGCCAGATATCCCGCATTACAAACCACTATCGTAAGGCCAAGCATCGGATGATAAACGCTCTGTATCTTACCTCTGCGGACAATCAGCAGCGCGCCGCCTACTGCAACCGCAAATGCCAGCCAATATATGTATATCATGGGAGTCCTCCTCATTATGTAACCACATACCAATTCCTATCATAATTATACCATGACCGTTTCCCTGGGACAAGAAAAAAAAGGCAATTCACGCCCTAACCGATTCAGCAATTTTCAGTTTACTGTGCGTGAATTGCAACGCAGATGCACACAAAACGGGGAAAGTACACCCCGTTTTGGCACCTTCTGTCTCTATCCCTTTACGGCTCCCGCTACCACACCTTCGATAATATATTTCTGGCAGATTAGATAGAAAATAATAATCGGGATAATAGATAATACCAATAATGCCATCATGGCTCCCATATCTCTGGAGCCGTATGAGCCTATCAAATACTGTACCGCCACCGGGATGGTCTTATAGGGAGTGCTTAAGCCAATGACCAGATAGGGCAGCAGATAATCATTCCATATCCACATGGCATTGAGAATCGCTACGGTTATGGCGGTCGGTTTCAGAACAGGCATAACTACCCGGAAAAAGGTCTGCACCGGATTACAGCCGTCTATCATTGCCGCCTCCTCAATCTCCAGCGGAATGCTCTTAATAAAACCACAGAACATAAAGACCGCCAGCCCCGAACCAAAGCCCAGATACAACAGCACCATTCCCGCCGGATTGTTCAGCCGGCAGCTGTTGGCCAGCTTGGACATGGTAAACATAACCATCTGGAAGGGAACAATCATGGAAAACACAAACATATAATATAGGATGCCGGTCAACGCTCCCTGTACCCGCGTCAAATAATAGGAGGTCATCGAGGTAAAAAACAGGATTGCCAATACGGAAAACACCGTGATAAAGACCGACCAGCCAAAAGCCGACATGAAATTCGTCTTTTCTATTCCGTTGATATAATTGGTAAACCCGGCAAAGGTAGCGGCGTCCGGCAGGGCAAAGGGTGCATTGCTGATATAAAATTTTCCCTTAAAGGAATTTAACAGCACAAAAAAGACAGGTAATAAGAATGCTACCACCAATATACAGAGAATGATAAATATCACACCATTCCACATGGTCTTTTTCTTCATACTCAACCTCATTTCCGCGATGCCTTTTCGCAATTTTCATGATGGAAGTTATCTCTTATCAGAGGCTGACTTCCTTTCTTCTGGTTACTGCAAGCTGTGTCAATGCAATCAGGGCTACCAGTATAAAGAACAGTACCGCCTTCGCCTGACCCACTCCTTCGTATCCGCTCCTGCCGTAAAAGGTAGTATAGATATCCAATGCCAGCATAGCCGTGCGCTTTCCGGGAGCTCCCGCTGTCAGCGCCAGATTCTGGTCAAACAGCTTAAAGCTGTTGGACACCGTCAGGAACAGACAGATCGTCACTGAGGGCATCAGCAGGGGAAGCTTAACCCGAAACAGCGTCTGCATGGGAGAGGCCCCGTCAATCTGCGCCGCCTCCAAAAGCTCTCCCGGAACATTCTGCAGACCTGCTATATAAATAATCATCATATAGCCTATCATCTGCCAGTTCATCAAAAGCACCAGGCCCCAGAAACCATACGTCGCATTGGCAACCAGAGTCGTCTCATATTTTAAAAGCACCGCATTAATCATCTGCTGCCAGATATAGCCCAACACAATGCCTCCAATCAGATTGGGCATAAAGAATACTGTCCGAAAGATATTGGTTCCCTTCATTTTCCTCGTCAGAGCCAGTGCCAGCATAAAGGAAAAAACATTAATGGACAGCACGGAAATCACCGCAAAACGAAGCGTAAACCAAAAAGCCGACAGAAAATCCTTATTGGAGAATACCTTGATATAATTCTCCAGCCCAATGAACTGCGCATTGGTAATCGTCCTGAATTTACAAAAGGACAGATACACGCCCATCACAAAGGGCAGAATAAATGCGAAGGCAAAGGCTATCAGCGTGGGCAGCACAAATAAAATAAAATACCGTTTTAATGTTTTCTGCATTATTCCTGCACCGCCGCCTTTTCTTCCGCCCAATCCTCTATTACCTGCTGCTTCAAATCATCCCAGCTCATGCTGCCGGAAGCATACTCCAGCAACGCTGCGCCCAGATTATCCTTAAACTGCAGGCTCGGGAATGTGGTGAAATGCCAAACTATCGTTTTTTTCGTGTCATCCTCCATATATCGCAGTACCTCCTTCGCCAGCGGGTCGTCCGGCTTTTCTTCCTCAGAGAAAGTACTGAATGGAGCTAACAGACCCAAATCCTCCACAACCGCCTGCTTACCTGTGGCGGAGGCAAAGAGCCATTCTATAAAATCCATAGTGGCCTCCTGATCCTCCTGGGAGGCCTGGCTGTTAATGCTGAAATAATTTTCCGTTCCGATGCAGAGCCCCTGATTCTCTTCTCCCTCAATACCGCTATATAAAGGCAGGAATTTTACATTCTCCTGTGACACCGTATTTCCGTCCACCTGAGAAATCTGGCTCCATGCCCAGTTTCCGTTCTGTACCATAGCCACCTGCCCCAATGCAAATTCCGCCATGGAATCCTCCACGGATTTATTACCCAAAAGTCCCGGAGCCGTAATGGAATTTTGAATATATAAATCAAACAGATTTTTCATGTTTTCCGCGTAGGTAAAATCCAAGGTAGCCGCATCGGTAACACCCTTGTCCTCATATTCATATGCCACAGGGATATTGGCCAGATGGGTCTGCCAGCGCCATTGCTCTCCGGGCATCAGAGAAGTAGAAGCAAAAACGCCCTGTATCCCCAGTTCATCCTTTCTCGCCTGCATGTCCTCCACCACCTCTTTGAGAACAGAAAAATTCGTTATTTCCTCCACCGAAGAAATTCTGGCATTTTCCAGACCGATATATTGACTCATAATGGCATCGTTATAGATGATTCCATAGCCCTCTACCACATAGGGAATCCCATATACGCCCCCGTCCTCACCGGTAATGGCAAGCTCCTTGTCCAACAGCCACTCATACAGCTGACACTCTCTGAGGTCGGCGCAATATTCCTTCCAGTTCCGATAACCAATCGGGCCGTTTATCTGAAACAGAGTCGGCGCATCCGTGTTGGCAATCTCCGACATCAGCGTCTGCTCATAGGTATTGCTGGCTGCCGTCACCACCTTCACCGGAACCCCTGTCTCCGCCGTATAGCTTGCAGCAAGGCTCTCCCACACCTCGGCGGATTCCGGCTTAAAGCTCAAATAATACACCTGCCCCTTAGCGCTGCCGGCCGGCTGAGACTGGTCATTCTGATTGTCCTGACCGTCATTATTTCCGGTATTATCTGACGCCATCTGGCTGTTATTTCCGTTTCCCTGATTCTTATTATCATCGCCGCCGCAGGCTGCCAGAGACAGCATGGCCCACATCATACCCAGCAATAATCCGCTTTTCTTTATTTTCATAATTTACACCAATTTTCCTTTCTTTCATTTTTATGAAAATATTATCCTTATTATAATTTCCAGATATCACGGTTATATTCTGCAATGGTTCTATCAGAGGAGAAAAATCCGGCTTTGGCGATATTTACCAGCATCTTCTGCTGCCATTCGTACTGCTTTTCATAATCCGCGAACGCCTTGTCCTTCACTCTCACATAATCCGCAAAATCCGGCAGCGTCATAAACCAGTCCTTCGTCCGAAGCTCCCGATACAGCCGATGCAGATTGTTCTTATTACCAATCCCAAGAAGTTCCTTCCCTATCATAAAATCCATAGCCGCCCTAATCCGGGAATCCTTCTTGTAATACTCCTCCGCAACATAGTCAGCCTTTTTATAGCGCTCTATGACCTCTGCGCTGTCCTGCCCGAAAATATAGATATTATCGTCGCCCACCAGCTCTCTGATTTCCTCGTTTGCACCGTCTCTGGTTCCCAGGGTGACCGCTCCGTTGAGCATAAGCTTCATATTACCGGTACCGGATGCCTCCTTGGAAGCCAGGGATATCTGCTCGGAAATGTCGCAGGCCGGAATGAGCCTCTCCGCATAGGTAACATTATAATTTTCCACCATAACCAGCCGCATATAAGGATTTATCTTGGAATCATGATTAATTAACTCCGACAGCACCAATATCAAATGAATGATATCCTGCGCTGTCACATAAGCCGGCGCCGCCTTTGCGCCAAAAATAAATACCAGCGGTCTCTCCGGCAGCTTTCCCGCCTTAATCTCCAGATACTTATGGATGATATACAACACATTCAACTGCTGCCGCTTATATTCATGGAGCCGCTTAATCTGAATATCAAAAATTCCGTTTACCGGAAGCTCTACTCCCTCCCTTTCCCGGAGATATTCCGCCAGCGCTTTCTTTCTGCTCAGCTTAATCTTTGCCAGGGCAGAAAGCACCTCCCGGTCCTCCCGAAAGTCCAGAAGCTTCTGAAGCTCCATGGCGTCCTTCTGAAAGCCCGGACCAATCGTCCGAATCAAAAATTCCGCCAATTCCCGATTGCTGTACAAAAGCCATCTGCGGAAGGTAATGCCATTGGTCTTATTATTAAATTTCTCCGGATACAGCTTATAAAATTGTGCCAGTTCGCTCTGTTTTAAAATTTCCGTATGAACCTCAGCCACGCCATTGATGCTGAAGCCGCAATGAATATCCAGGTGAGCCATATGCACCCTATTATCCTTGTCAATAATTTGTACGCTTTGCTCTCCATATTTCTCCTTAATATAACCGTCTATCGTCTTAATAATGGGAACCAGCTGAGGTACCACCTCCTCCAGATAAGAAAGCGGCCATTTCTCCAAAGCTTCCGCCAGAATAGTATGATTGGTATAGGCACAGGTTTGCGCCACCACCGCTATGGCCTCCTTTATATCAAAGCCCTCCTGCTCCACAAGGAGGCGTATCAGCTCCGGTATCACCATCGTGGGATGGGTATCATTAATCTGAATGACTGCATGCTCATATAATTTATGCAAATCATATCCTTTTGCCTTTATTTCCTTTAAGATAAACTGAGCGCCGCAGCTCACCAGAAAGTATTCCTGATAGATGCGCAGCAGATTCCCGGCCTCATCCGAATCGTCAGGATACAAGAATAAGGTGAGGTTTTTATCCACCGCCTCTTTGTCAAAATCAATGCCCCCCTTTACCAGTCCCTCGTCTACCGTGGTGATATCAAATAAATGCAGCTTATTGACGCCGTTTTCATATCCAATGATACTGATATCGTAGAGCGCCGCCTTCACGCAAAACGCCCCGAAAGCCACCTCAAAGGTAAGACCTGTGGGCTCCAGCCAGCCGGATCGATTCTGCCACTCGTTTTTCTCCGGCGTCTGCAAATGTTTCCGGAAAACCTGCCTGAATAAACCGAAATGATAATTCAGTCCGATACCATCGCCGGGCAGCCCCAGCGTGGCTATAGAATCCAGAAAGCAGGCTGCCAGTCGTCCCAGTCCGCCATTTCCCAGGGAAGGCTCCGGCTCCCAATCCTCCAGAGCCGCCAGACTTTTACCGTTTCTCTCCAGCGCCTCCCTCATTTCGTCATAAATCCCCAGATTGATTAAGTTATTTCCCAAAAGCTTGCCAATCAAAAATTCCATGGAAAGATAATAGACCTTTTTCTCCCCGGTAATAGCCGGTCTTGCGCCCGCCAGCCGCTTCACCAGTTTTAAGACACATTCATATATCTGAGAATCGCTGCACTCCCTGATGCTCTTTTCGTAATTTTCTTTTGTCAACTCGCTTAACTGCTGCTCCAGATTCATAGTGGCCTCCTGTGAATTTTATAGAATGTTCTTCTATTTTTCCATACCTAAGGAAGCACTGATTCAATCATCGCTTCCTTAATCATAAGCTTATACTGAAGTTATTCTGGACTGCTTTTCATTAAATTATACATAGGCTTCACTAGATGACACCGCAAAATCAAGATTGCACGCAGTTCCTTTATGGTCAAAAAAATAGAGCATATAGATTACCGTTTCTATATGCTCTAACGCTGTTACTGTATTTGATTTTGATTGATATGATTGATTTATGCCAACTGCATAACTTCGGCTTCAATCTCTTTTAATTCCTCCATTGACAATGTTGGAACATATTTTGCAATCTTTTCAAAAGAAAGTTCCCCGTCCTTAATCATACGTTCTGCTG
>JAMOZS010000049.1 GCA_023667765.1 Roseburia sp.
ATAGACCCCATGATTGCGGAGAAAATGGGCTTTCAGGAGTGTTATCCTGTTTCGGGGCAGACCTATTCCCGAAAGGTGGATACCAGGGTCCTAAATGTGCTGGCCGGTATCGCGGCTTCCGCCCATAAGATGAGCAATGATATTCGTCTGCTGCAGCATTTGAAAGAGGTAGAGGAGCCCTTTGAGAAAAGTCAGATTGGTTCTTCGGCCATGGCGTATAAGAGAAATCCCATGAGGAGTGAGAGAATCGCCTCTCTTTCCCGATATGTGATGGTGGACGCGCTGAATCCGGCGATTACTTCCGCTACCCAATGGTTTGAGAGGACGCTGGACGACTCCGCCAATAAGAGACTCTCCATCCCCGAGGGCTTTCTTGCCGTTGACGGTATTCTGGATTTATGTCTGAATGTGGTAGACGGGCTTGTGGTGTATCCCAAGGTGATAGAGAAGCATCTGTTAAGCGAGCTGCCTTTCATGGCCACTGAAAATATTATGATGGATGCGGTAAAGGCAGGGGGCAACCGCCAGGAGCTGCATGAGCGCATTCGTGAGCTGTCCATGGAGGCCGGACGCAATGTGAAGGCTGAGGGCAGAGAGAACAATCTGCTGGAATTGATTGCGGCGGATCCGGCGTTTAACATGAGCTTGGAGGAATTGCAGAAATGTATGGAGCCCTCCCGTTATGTGGGACGTTCCAGAGAGCAGGTGGAAGCCTTTCTTGAACAGGTGATACGCCCGATACTGGAGAAGAATAAGGAATTGCTGGGTGTAAAGGCGGAGATTATGGTTTAGGGCAGCGTTTGGGGAATGGGCTTGTAAGTATTGGAGGAGACATCAAATTACAAATATGAAAAGGATAAGGGAGAACTTACATGGGCGGATTTTTTGGAGTGGCAGCGAAGGAAGATTGTACATTTGACTTGTTTTTTGGAACAGATTATCATTCCCATTTGGGTACGAGACGGGCGGGTATGGTGGTTTACAGCAAGGACAAAGGGTTCGACAGGGCGATACATAATATTGAGAACGCCCCGTTTCGCACCAAGTTCGATAAGGATGTAAACCATATGAAAGGACAGCTGGGAATCGGCTGTATTTCCGACTATGAGCCCCAGCCTCTTCTGGTGCGCTCCCATCATGGAACCTATGCCATTACTACTGTGGGCAAAATCAATAATACGGATGAAATTGTGAAGGAAATCTTTGCAAAAGGACATTCGCATTTTTTGGAGATGAGCGGCGGAGAGATTAACGCTACGGAGCTGGTAGCCGCTATCATCAACCAGAGGGATAATCTGGTGGAAGGAATACAGTATGCCCAGGAGCTGATTGAGGGCTCTATGAGTATCATGCTTCTGACGCCTGTCGGTATTTATGCGGCCCGTGACAGATATGGCAGGACCCCGGTAGTTATCGGCAAAAAGGATGGGGCGGTCTGTATTTCCTTCGAGAGCTTTGCCTATCTGAATCTGGGCTACAGTGATGAGAGGGAGCTGGGACCGGGCGAAATCGCGGTGGTGACCCCTGAGGGCGCGCGAACGCTTGTGCAGCCCGGCAGCCAGATGAAAATCTGTACATTTTTGTGGATATATTACGGTTATCCCTCCTCCTCCTACGAGGGTATCAGTGTGGAAAAGATGCGTTACAACTGCGGAGCGTTGCTGGCCAGTAGAGACCATGTAAGGCCGGATATTGTGGCAGGTGTGCCGGATTCCGGAACGGCTCATGCCATCGGTTATGCCAATCAGTCGGGGATTCCTTTTTCCAGGCCCTTTATTAAATATACTCCTACCTGGCCCAGGTCTTTTATGCCCACCATACAGACCCAGCGAAATCTGATTGCAAAGATGAAGCTGATTCCGGTGCATGATTTGATTCAGGGTAAGAGCATGCTGTTGATTGACGATTCGATTGTGCGGGGCACCCAGCTTCGTGAGACTACGGAATTCTTATATCAGAGCGGCGCCAGGGAGGTGCATATCCGTCCGGCCTGTCCTCCCTTGTTGTTCGGCTGTAAGTATTTGAATTTCTCCCGTTCTTCCTCGGAGATGGAGCTGATTACGAGACGGGTCTTAAAGGAGATGGAGCAGGAGGGGCTGAAGATTGATTTAAAGAAATATGTGAACCCGGATAGCGGGGAATATCATGATATGGTGGCGCGTATTGGAAAGCAGCTGAATTTCACAACGCTGCAGTATCACAGACTGGACGATATGATACAGTCCGTGGGAATTGACAGGAGCAGGCTTTGCACGTATTGCTGGGACGGAGAGGAATAAGTAATTATTATAATTAATATAATATATATTGATTTTACTTATGGAAGGGATTATGTTACAATAGACCTCGAACAGAGTTTGTGACAGGCTTATAGCAGAACGGAGGATGATTATGGTAAAAGCAGTAGTAGGAGCAAACTGGGGTGACGAGGGAAAAGGCAAGATAACCGATATGATGGCTGAAAAAGCCGATATTATCGTGCGTTTTCAGGGTGGCGCCAATGCGGGGCATACCATTGTAAACGATTATGGTAAATTTGCATTGCATACCCTTCCGTCAGGAGTGTTTTACAGCCATACCACCAGTGTCATCGGCAATGGAGTCGCATTAAACATTCCGGTTTTGTTTAAGGAAATAAAGTCCATTACGGAGCGCAAGGTGCCTATGCCGAAAATTCTGATATCGGACAGGGCGCAGATTGTCATGCCCTACCATATTTTATTTGACCAGTACGAGGAGGAGAGACTGGGCGGAAAGTCCTTTGGCTCCACGAAATCCGGTATCGCTCCGTTTTATTCTGATAAATATGCGAAAATCGGTTTTCAGGTCAGCGAGCTGTTTGACGAGGAGCTTCTGAAGGAAAAGGTGGAGCGGGTATGCGAGATGAAAAACGTGCTGTTGGAGCACTTGTATCATAAACCCGTGATTGACAGGAAGGAGCTTTTAGATACGCTGCATGAATACAGGGACATGGTAGCGCCCTATGTATGTGATGTCTCGGCCTTTCTGGACAGAGCGTTAAAGGAGGGTAAGACAGTGCTGTTGGAGGGACAGCTGGGAACGCTGAAGGATCCGGATCACGGTATTTATCCTATGGTGACCTCTTCTTCCACACTGGCAGCCTACGGCGCTATCGGGGCAGGTGTGGCGCCTTATGAAATCAAACAGATTGTTACGGTGTGCAAGGCATACTCTTCTGCGGTAGGGGCCGGTGCCTTTGTGTCCGAGATATTTGGAGACGAAGCGGAGGAGCTTAGACGAAGAGGCGGCGACGGCGGTGAGTACGGCGCTACGACAGGACGTCCCAGACGGATGGGCTGGTTTGACTGTGTGGCCTCCAAATACGGATGCCGTCTGCAGGGCACTACGGATGTAGCGTTTACCGTACTGGACGTTCTGGGTTATCTGGACGAGATACCGGTGTGCGTGGGTTACGATATTGACGGTGAGGTGACCACGGACTTCCCTGTGACCTGTAAGCTGGAGAAGGCAAAGCCGGTGTTAAAGAAATTGCCCGGCTGGAAATGCGATATCAGAGGCATTAAAAAGTACGAGGAGCTCCCGGATAACTGCAGAAAGTATATTGAGTTTGTGGAGGAGCAGATTGGATATCCGATTACCATGGTCAGCAACGGCCCTGGCAGAGAGGATATTATTTACAGAGAGAGCAGACTGACAAAGTAGTTTGTGAAAGAGGAATACTGGAGAGCCGATTCATGTGGAAATAAATCCTGTGAATCGGTTCTTTTTTTAGGGGGGGGACAGCCTTCGGTTGACAGAAGGGAACGGTGCGGATATAATCAGATAAAAAAGTCATGCTAAGCGGCAAAGGAGGAGCGGGATGACCGGCAATCTGGAATATTATAAGGTCTTTTATTATGTGGCCCGCTCCGGCAGCGTGACAAAGGCGGCCGGGGAACTGACGCTGTCTCAGCCGGCGGTCAGTCAGGCGTTAAAGCAGCTGGAGAGGTCTTTGGGCGTGGACTTGTTTTACAGAGCGGCCAGGGGTGTGAAGCTTACGGGGGCGGGAGAGCTTCTGTTTCGTTATGTGGCCAGGGGCTATGAGCAGATTGCGGCCGGAGAGGAGCAAGTGCGGCAGCTTCTGAATCTGGAGCTTGGAGAGATTCGGATTGGCGCCAGCGATATGACGCTGAAATACTATCTGCTGCCCTATCTGGAACGCTTTCATGAAGCGTATTCGGAAATCAAGGTGAATGTGACGAATGCGCCCACGCCGGAGACCCTACAGTTTCTGCGGGAGGGACGGATAGACTTCGGTATTGTCAGCAGTCCTTTCGAGGCCGATAAGGATATGGATGTGAGAAGCGTGCGGGAAATCGAGGACGTCTTTGTGGCCGGAAGAAGGTTTACCGCATATAAAAACAAAACGCTGGATTTACAGGTGTTGGAGTCTCTTCCCATGATAGTTCTGGAGGGCAGCACCAGTACCAGAAGCTATATGGACGATTATCTTGCCGGAAACCATGTGTTCCTGCAGCCGGAGTTTGAACTGGCGACCAGTGATATGATTGTGCAGTTTGCGCTGCGAAATTTAGGCGTGGGCTGCGTTGTGAGGGATTTTGCCAGAGAATATCTGGATTCGGGACAGTTATTTGAGTTGCGGTTTAATAAAATGATTCCCAGGAGAAGCTTTTGCGTGGTGCGAAACAGAAGGATACCTTCTTCCATGGCGGCGGTAAAGCTGCTTGAGATTATGGAGCTTACATAGGAGACGGATATGCCTGCCGGTACAGGCTCGAAATTCGGATGGGGACAGAGATTCGGGATGTGACGAAATTGGTTGAGAGGACGGAAGCATGGTTAAGAATATTATTTTTGACATCGGAAATGTGCTGGCGGATTTCCGATGGGAAGCATTTCTGAGAGATAAGGGCTTTAATCAGGCAATGGTGGAGCGGATTGGCAGGGCGTCGGTGCTCAGTCCCCTCTGGTATGAATTTGATAAGGGAGTCTTAAGCGACGAGGAGGTGGTGGAGTCCTTTGTACAAAGGGACCCGGAGATTGGAGCTTCTCTGCATCTGGCCTTTGACCGGGTGGAGGGCATGGTGGTTATGCGCGAGTATGCGATTCCCTGGATAAAGCAGCTGAAAGCAGAGGGTTACGGAGTGTGGTATCTGTCCAATTTTTCCCATAAGGCAAAGACCCAGTGTCCGGATTCTCTTTCGTTTCTGCCTCTTATGGACGGAGGAATTTTGTCCTATCAGGAAAAGCTGGTAAAGCCGAATCCGCAAATATATCGGCGCCTGCTTTCCCGCTATGGTCTGAAGGCCGAGGAATGTGTTTTTCTGGATGACACGCCGATAAATGTGGAGGCGGCCCGCAGGGAGGGAATCTACGGTATTGTATTCAGAAACCGGCAGCAGGCGGAAGAGGAATTAAGGGCGTTAGGAGAAAAAGCATGAGGGAGCAGGGGGACAGGAATCATGGCTCCTGCCCGGGGGAATCCTTTTGCCCTTCGGCGGCGGTTCCGGTTTGTCCCAAATCAAAGTCTGCAAAGGTATGCTTTCCTGTGAGTCTGCCATAGAGCCAGGTATAAACCCAAATCAGGATGGGAATCGCCATCGTAGCGATAAGGCACATGAGAAACAGGTGGCCGGAAAGGGATTTATCCACGATTGCCACGATTAGGGTGACCAGATACAGTAATACCAGCAGTACAACGCCGGCCATGGCCACTACCTGTCTGGAGGTGATTTTCTTTTTCTTTTTTTCTGTTGAGGGTTCCATAAGAGCTCCTTTCGTGTCCTGGCGCATCGTTTTTGTGTCAGTTCTGATATACGCATGCGCAGCTTATTGTTATCATAGCATCTTAATAAGTCTTTTACAAACTATTTTTAGGGAAACGCTGATTAAAGCGTAGGTAGAAAATATTGACAATAAACTTTGAGGCCTATATAATGTTTTTGTAACCAGAGTATGTTTTTTTGTGTGGAGGAGATTGGAATGAGAAAAAAGATAGGAAGCCTGGCGGCTTTATTCTGTCTGTGTCTGTTTTTGCTTCCGATGAGTGTAAAAGCGGCAGGCGGTAAGAATTTTGACGACGCCAAGACGATTAAGGGCGAAAAGAATTATTCGTTTACATTTGAAGAAAGTGAAAGCTGTTATATGCTTTACAGAGTTCCGGATACGGGGTATTTCAGTTTTGATTTATCCAGTACGAGGGATTATTGGCTGGGTAGTGTTACGGTGACGGTGTATGACAGCACTTACAGAAAGATTGATGAGATAAAAGCCGATAATACCTCATCCCAATCTCATTATTATAATATGAAGAAGGGGCAGAAGGTTTATTTTGTCCTTAAGTCGGATGTGTATTCCAAACATAAGGTAACGGCCAAGTTCAAGGTAAAGCATAAGAAGGCAAGCAACTGGGAACAGGAGTTTAACGATACCAGACAGAAGGCAACGACCCTGAAGTCCGGTAAGACCCTGTTCGGCACAAGTCTGGGAAAGTCGTCCGGTCTGGATGTAGATTTCTATAAATATAAGGTGGAGAATACCGGCTTTTTCACCTTGGACTTTCAGACATTAAGCAATGAAAACAGCTCGTTCAAGGTGGCGCTTTACTATAAGAACAACGATGCGCCCTTTGCAGAATACAGCTATATCAGTGAGAAGCTGGTGACGCCGAAGTTTAATTTTAAGAAGGGCACCACGATTTACATAAAGGTATTTAATAATGCTTATGGTACGAATAACAATCGGTATAAGCTGAGAGTAAAGTTTAACAAATCCAATAAATGGGAGCAGGAAGATAATGACACCATGACCCGGGCAACGAAGCTTGCCCTGAAAAGCACCCTAAAGGGGAATTTCCTGAATGCCAAAGATGTGGATTATTATAAGGTAAAGGCGACTAAGAGCGGGACATTAAAGATTTCCTTCAAGGGCACGGCAGATGTGAATTCCCTCGAGGGCTGGAAGCTTACCGTATATGATTCTTCCAAGAAGCAGATAGCTCAGGCCGAAAATATTCTTTACAGCAAGAATTTGAAGGCTAAGGTAAAGAAGGGAAAAACCTATTATGTGAAGCTTGAGGCGCAATCGACATATTGGTGTAAGGTGGCAGGTACGGATTATTCTCTGAAGGCTTCCTATTAAAGAAACAGATAAAGAACCGGTCATAACGACCGGTTCTTTTGAATCGGATTCCTGTAAAAAGAGATTCTTCGTAAATTTTTATTGTCTAAAATGATAATTTGTTATATACTATCATGTATGATAAATAAATTGCTTCGGGACATGCCGTAAGCAGAGGATAAGGATGGTAAGGATATGGCACTGTTAGAACAATGGAAAGCAATCGCATATAATGAGAATGTAGGAAAGGATAAGCTTCAACAGGTATGGACGGCTTACTTTCAGGAGGAAAAGGATATCTATGCAGAGCTGTTAAAGAATCCTGACGAGGTAGTGACAGGTTCTGTAAAGGATTTGGCGGACAAGTATGGCGTCACGGTAATGACCATGACCGGTTTTCTGGACGGGATTAACGACAGCCTCAAGGATAAGAATCCCATTGAGGAGATGGAAGAGGATACCATAGTAAATCTGGGCTTTGACAAGGAGCTTTTATATAAGAATATGGTGGCAGCGGAGGCTGACTGGCTGTATAATCTGGAAGAATGGGATTCTATTTTTGACGAGGCGAAGCGCAAGGCGCTTTATAAGGAGCAGAAGTCCTCAACTACGATTGTCAAGGAGGACAAGGTATATCCGAACGATCCCTGTCCCTGCGGCAGCGGAAAGAAGTATAAAAAATGCTGCGGTAAGAAATAACAGTAATAGGAATGAAAATATAGAAAGGGCTTTTCCATAAAGGAAGAGTCTTTTTTCCACAATTATTTTAAGGGGAAATAAAGAAAAATGCTTTGGCGCAGAGGATTGCGCGGGAATGAGGTCAAACATGAAGAAAAAATTGGAGGATTACGTGAGAAGTATTCCGGATTTCCCGGAAAAAGGTATTATTTTCAGAGATGTGACCAGCGTGCTGCAGGATGCGGACGGTCTGCAGCTGGCTGTTGACACGATGCAGGATTTAGTGAAGGATTTGGATTATGATATTGTAGTGGGGCCGGAATCCCGGGGATTTATTTTTGGAACCCCCATTGCATATAATAACAAAAAACCTTTTGTTCCCATTCGTAAGAAGGGTAAGCTTCCCTGTGAGACCGTGGAGATGGAGTATGATTTGGAGTATGGAAAAGCTGTTATCGAGATGCACAAGGACAGCGTTAAGCCGGGACAACGGGTATTGATTGTCGATGATTTGATAGCCACGGGCGGTACGACAGAGGCAATGATAAAGCTGATTGAGAGCCTGGGAGGCGAGGTTGTGGGCGTAACGGTTCTGATAGAATTGGCAGGTCTGAAGGGCCGTGAAAGGCTGGCCGGCTACAGACTGGAATCGGCCATCTGCTATCCGGGAAATTAAAAGTATCCAACGGTCGGAATCCTATAAGGGGCGGCCGGGAGAGAATAACAGGGGATTGTATAGTCGGGGAAATGTCGGAAAAGAGGGCTGGATAACCTATGATGGAAGAAAAGAATGGGGTCATTTTTGACAACGGCAAAATAAGCCAATCAGAGGAGTTCGTCGCTCCTGAGGAGCTCTATCAGGACCTTATTAATCGTGTGCAGAAATATCATCCCAGCGATGATATTTCCATGATTGCCAAGGCTTTTTCGGTGGCGAGCAAGGCTCATAGCAATCAACTGCGAAAATCAGGTGAGCCGTACATTATCCATCCCTTGAACGTGGCTTTGATTCTGGCGGAGCTGGAGCTGGATAAGGAGACGATTGTAGCGGGTATTCTGCATGATGTAGTGGAGGATACCATTATGACGGAGGAGGATTTAACCAGAGAGTTCGGAGAGGATGTGGCTCTTCTGGTGGACGGGGTGACCAAGCTGGAGAAAATCCCTCTTTCGGCGGAAATTGCTCAGCCTGACGCAAAGCTGGAGATGCAGGCGGAGAATCTTCGAAAGATGTTTCTGGCTATGGCGAAGGATATTCGTGTCATTATGATTAAGCTGGCGGACCGGCTGCATAATATGCGTACCCTGAGATATCAGAAGCCCGAGAGCCAGCAGAGAATTGCGAAGGAAACACTGGAGATTTACTGCCCGATTGCGCAGAGGCTGGGCATCAGCAAAATTAAGACAGAGCTGGACGATTTATCTCTGAAATATCTGGAGCCGGATGTATATTATGATTTGGTAAATCAGATTGCCATGCGCAAAAGCGCCAGAGAGCAGTATATTCAGGGAATTGTGGACGAGGTAAGCGAGCATATTGTAAATGCCGGCATCAAAGCCAAGATAGACGGCAGAGTGAAACATTTTTTCAGTATCTACAAGAAGATGAAGAACCAGAATAAAACGCTGGACCAGATATACGATTTGTTTGCTGTGCGTATTATTGTGGATAATGTAAAGGACTGCTATGCGGCTCTGGGCGTTATCCATGAGATGTATAAGCCGATTCCCGGCAGGTTCAAGGATTATATTGCAATGCCTAAGGCGAACATGTATCAGTCTCTGCATACGACTCTGATAGGAAGCAGTGGACAGCCCTTTGAGATACAGATTCGCACCTTTGAGATGCACAAGGCGGCCGAGTATGGTATTGCCGCTCATTGGAAATATAAGGAGGCGTCGGACGGCAAGAAGGTGAAGGCGCAGGAGGAAGAGAAATTAGTATGGCTGCGCCAGATTCTGGAATGGCAGCAGGACATGTCTGATAATAAGGAGTTCATGAAGCTTCTTAAGAATGATTTGGACTTGTTTTCGGACAGTGTATATTGTTTTACGCCCACAGGGGAGGTAAAAAATCTGCCGGCGGGCTCCACGCCGATTGACTTTGCCTATAGCATTCATTCGGCCGTGGGGAATAAGATGGTGGGGGCCAGGGTAAACGGTAAGCTGGTGACGATAGATTATCAGATTAAAAACGGTGACAGACTGGAAATCATTACCTCCCAGAATTCCAAGGGCCCCAGCAGAGACTGGCTGAATGTGGTAAAGAGCACTCAGGCGAAGAACAAGATTAACCAGTGGTTTAAAAATGAGGTGAAGGATGAAAATATCCAGAAGGGCAAGGAATTCCTGACGGCCTACTGTAAGTCCAGGAATATTAATCTTTCGGCTCTTTTGACTTCGGAATATATGAGCGCCATGATGCATAAATATGGCTTCCGGGATTGGGAATCCGTGCTGGCTGCAGTAGGGCATGGGGCCTTGAAGGAAGGCCAGATTGTCGGTAAGCTGCAGGAGCTCTACGACAGGGAGCATAAGCGGGAGCTGACAAATGAGGAGGTATTGGCCAGTATTGCTCAGGCAGGGGGAGGCGTCGCCGGAGGCAGGTCTGTTCACATGAAGCCTAAGAGCGGTATTGTGGTAAAGGGCATAGCTGATTTATCGGTGCGTTTTTCCAAATGCTGTTCGCCGGTGCCGGGAGACGAGATTGTGGGTTTTGTCACCAGGGGAAGAGGCATCTCTATTCACCGTACGGATTGTGTCAATATCTTATCGCTGCCGGAGATAGAGAGGGCAAGGCTGATAGACGCAGAGTGGCAGACCTCGGAGGAGGCCCGGGAGCTTTATCTGGTGGAGATTAAGATATACGCCAACGACCGCAGCGGTTTGCTGGCGGATATTTCCAAGGCATTTACGGAGCGTAATATCAACATTAGTTCCCTGTATACCAGAACAAATAAGCAGGGATTGGTAACAATGCAGACTACCTTTGAGACAAAGGGCAGAGAGGAATTGAATCGCATTATCGAAAAGCTGAACGGAATCGAGAGTGTGATTGATATTGAGAGAACCTCAGGTTAGGAGCGGTTATGGCAGAAATAAAAATCGGACGTATGGTGTTGGGGGCATTTGCCACCAATACGTATTTCTTATATCGGGAGGGCGGCCACAGCGCGATAGTGGTAGATCCGGCGGATTATGGCGAGCATATTTACCATACGCTGAAAAAGAATGGCTTACAGGTGGCGGCAATTTTTCTGACCCACGGACATGCCGACCATATCTGGGGAACAAAGGATTTAAAGCAGGCAGCCGGGGAGGATGGCCCTGTGAAGATTTATGCCTGTGAGGCGGAAAAGGAATTTATGGGAGATACCCGTATGAATCTGTCAAAGGCGTTCGGACGTCCCTATACGCTGGAAGCGGATGTGTATCTGAAGGATGGAGAAGAGTTCACCGTTGCGGGAATGGACTGTAAGATGATTGCAACGCCGGGTCATACGATTGGTGGCTGTTGTTATTATTTTGAGGAGGCCGGGTTTTTAATCAGCGGAGATACCTTGTTTTTGGAGTCCACGGGGCGGACGGATTTTGCAACGGGCAGCATGAGTACGCTGGTGCGCTCTATTAAGGAGAAGTTGTTTTTGCTGCCGGATTCCACAAAGGTATATCCGGGACATGGAGACAGCACCACGATTGGATATGAGAAAGTGAATAATCCCTTTTGCGCTTAAAGAGAATTTCAGGCTGCTCTTCGGCAGCCGTTTTTTTTGCGTGCCGTCCCAGTAAACTGCTCTGACATGGAGGATTCGTATGGAAAAATGGATGTATGTAAAATTGAATCGGGCAAATTATGAATATGACGTACATTCTATGATAAAGGCATTTTATCCGGAATATCAGGTGAAGGTGCTGACGCCGGAGAGTAAACTCCGTTTTGAGGGAGAGGATGCCCTGGGGGTGGAAATGGAGGAGCAGGGCGCAGTCATAACCATAGCGGGCAGGAAATATTCATGGAGACATAGGGAGGATTCTTATAAGGACGGCTTTAAGTCTTTTTTATATCAGACATTGGAGCAGCATACGGGCCGCAGTCTGCCTTGGGGAAATCTGACGGGAATTCGTCCTACTAAGCTGGCTTATGGTATGCTGGAGAAGGAAAAAAGCCGGCAGGAGATTATGGATTTTCTGCAGGAAAGGCATTTTGTATCCCGGGATAAGGCTCAGTTGAGTATCGATATAGCCCGGAGGGAGAGAGCGATTCTTTCGGACGTCCACTATGAGGACGGGTACAGCCTGTATATCGGTATTCCTTTCTGTCCTACGACCTGTCTGTATTGTTCCTTTACCTCTTTTCCCATAGCAGCTTTTCGAGGCTTAACGGACGCCTATATCGACTGTCTGATTCGGGAGATGACCTATGTGGCGGAGTGTTATTCCGGGAAGATATTGGACAGCGTATACATAGGCGGAGGAACGCCCACCACGCTGGAGCCCGCGCAGCTCTCCCGGCTGCTGGGAGGTCTGAAGGGTCTGTTTGACTTTCGCACGGTTAAGGAATTTACGGTGGAAGCGGGCCGGGCCGACAGTATTACAAGAGAAAAGCTGGAGGTTTTGTATCGTCACGGAGTCGACAGAATCTCCGTCAATCCCCAGACGATGAATCAGAAAACCCTGGAGTTGATTGGCAGAAGGGTGGACACAAAGCAGGTTCTGGAGGCATATACCCTGGCCAGAGAGGTGGGCTTTTCCAATATTAATATGGATATTATCTTAGGGCTTCCCGGAGAAGAGAGTTCGGATGTGCAATATACCATTGACAGAATCGTGGAGCTGGAGCCGGACAGTCTCACGGTGCATTCCCTGGCAGTCAAGAGAGCGTCAAAGCTCAATCAGTGGGTGCAGGAAAACGGCGTGTCTATGCTGCGTAATACGGATGAAACCATGCGCATTGCGGCAGAAGGGGCGTCCCGTATGGGCATGGAGCCTTATTATCTCTATCGTCAGAAGAATATGTCGGGGAATTTTGAAAATGTGGGTTATGCCAGACCCGGCAAGTTTGGACTCTACAATATTCTGATTATGGAGGAAGTGCAGACTATCGTGGCATTAGGCGCAGGCTCCATTACGAAGAGGGTGTATCCCGGCGGAAGGATTGAGCGTTGCGATAATGTGAAGGATGTTGCTCAGTATATCGAGAGAATCGATGAGATGATTGAGAGAAAGAAACAGCTTTTAGAGGATTGACGGGCGGATTTGCAGGTGGTTAAATTTAATATAATTTTTATTGACAAAACCATAACAAACACGATACGCTTATAGTGGTTTTGTTGAGAGAGAATAGAAAAGCAGAGAGGATAAGGAGGCAGGAATGAAGAAAAATGAAACATTTTTGGCAGACTATGCGGAAATTTGCAGGCAGGAAGATAAGATAGATGTGGACCTTTTTGAAAAGCATGGCGTTCAGAGAGGACTGCGGGACAAAAACGGTAACGGTGTGGTAGCCGGACTGACCAATATCTCCAGAATCGAGGCTTTTAAGGTGGAGAACGGTGTGAAAACGCCCTGCGACGGTAAGCTGTGGTACAGAGGTTATGACTGTATCGAGCTTGTGAACGGCTTTCGAAAAAAGCGCTATGGTTTTGAGGAAGTGGCATATCTGCTGCTTTTCGGGAAGCTGCCGACAAGGGAGCAGCTGGAACAGTTTGGGTATATTCTGGCGTCGAATCGAACCCTGCCGAGAAACTTTACCCGGGATGTGATTATGAAGGCTCCCAGCAGCGATATTATGAATTCCCTCACCAGAAGCGTGCTGACTCTGGCCTCTTATGATAAGAATGCCAGTGATACCAGTATTGAGAATGTACTCAGACAGTGTATTGGTTTAATCAGTATCTTCCCGATGTTGGCTGTCTATGGGTATCACGCCTATAATCACTATAGCAATGATGAAAGTATGTATATCCACCGTCCCCAGAAGAAGCTGTCTACTGCAGAGAATCTGCTGATGATGCTGCGGCCGGATAAGCAGTATACGGAGCTGGAGGCCAGAGTGCTGGATATTGCGCTGGTATTACATATGGAGCATGGAGGCGGCAATAACTCTACCTTTACTACTCGTGTAGTTTCCTCCTCAGGTTCCGATACCTATTCGGTGATAGCGGCAGCTCTTTCCTCCTTAAAGGGTCCCAAGCATGGCGGTGCGAATATCAAGGTAGTTGAGATGATGCGGGATATTGAGAAAAATGTGTCCGACTGGGAGGATGAGGACGCCGTAAAGGATTATCTGCAGAAGATATTATGCAGGGAAGCCTTTGACGGTAAGGGCTTGATTTATGGAATGGGCCATGCCGTCTATTCCCTGTCCGACCCCAGAGCGCAGGTATTTAAGGGCTTTGTACAGCAGCTGGCCACAGCCAAGAACAGAGAGAAGGATTTTGCGCTGTATTCCATGATAGAGCGCCTGGCGCCAGAGGTTATTGCCCAGAAAGCCCGGATTTATAAGGGCGTCAGCGCCAATGTGGACTTTTACAGCGGCTTTGTATACAGTATGCTGGAGATTCCTCTGGAGATGTATACCCCTATTTTTGCCATTGCCAGAATTGTGGGATGGAGCGCTCACCGTATAGAGGAATTAATCAATATGGATAAAATTATGCGTCCTGCGTATAAGAGTGTGATGCAGGAGAGAAATTATGTAGATATAGAGGACCGAGGATAGGAAGCGTCGGTTAGATACAAAGGAATCCCCCGATGGAGGTCTGATAGCGACTCACCGGGGGATTTTTAATATCATAGGAAATACTGTGTTATATGCTGCAAAAGCAGCCGCACTCGGCGCAGAGAGGAGATGCAATATGGCGGGAACGATTCTGGAGTATTTGGAAGAATATGGGCAGTATAGTCTTATGGAGCGGCCCTTATCGGATGTTGACAGCCTGATTCTGTGTCAGCTGGCTTATCTGAAATTCGATGGAATGGTGCCGAATGTAAAGGAGAATAAGCCTTCTGTCAGCGTGCAGGAGATTGCAAAGCATGGGGATTATGAGAAGCTTTTTGCGGACGAGCGCTATGAGAAAGCAAACAGAGCCCTGTTTGAGGGGATTATAAAGAGCGTAAGGTTCGGAGGCATGCATTTAAACTGTTATATCAATGTGATTGAGAAGGAGTGGGAAACGCAGTTTTCAGCGGTTACCTATCTTTTGGCAGACGGGACGATTTATGTGGCGTTTCGTGGGACGGATGAGACGATAGTAGGCTGGAAGGAAGATTTTAATATGGCGTTTCTCTCCCCGGTGCCGGGACAGAGCTATAGCATGAAATATCTGAACATGGTGACAGGCAGGCTGCATGAGCCCTTTTATGTGGGCGGTCATTCCAAGGGGGGCAATCTGGCGGTGTACAGCGCCATGAACTGTGTGCCGAAGGTACAGGAGAGGATATTAAAGATATACAGTATGGACGGGCCGGGTTTCCGCCGGGAAGTGCTGGAGGAATGCGGCTATGACAGGATAAAGGACAGAGTGGTGAAGATTCTGCCCCATTCCGCTCTGGTGGGGATGCTTTTTGAGAGAGATATCCGCTATCAGGTGATAGAGAGCAAGGGTCTGGGGCTGTATCAGCATGACCCCTATACCTGGATTGTGAAAAAAGGGAAGTTTGTGAGAGTCAAGGATATCTATGAGGGACGCAAACTTCTGGATGATACCATCAATGAATGGATACTGTCTCTGGACGCTCAGCAGCTGCGTACCTTTGTGGATACGCTGTACCGGGTAATTTCTGCCTCAGAGGCAGAGGATTTGATTACCTTTTCAGCGGACAGAAAGAAGAGCATGCTGGGTATGGTGAACGCCCTGAAGGAATTGGATGAGGAGACAGCCCGCGCCATAAAGGAGATAGTAAAGTCCCTGTTTGAGGTAGCGGGAAACAGGGTGATAGAGGAAACCGCCGGAAAAACTTTAAATAAATGGAAGAAGAAAGAGCCTCAAAAGAGCAGAGCCTGAGATGGGGCTTTGGGCCGGATTCAGACGCTCAGGATGCCATTGCACGCCGAAGATAGGAAGCCTTTTATGGGCAATGGCTTCTATGCAGTAATCGCGGTCACACCACTGGACAGGCGTAAGGCCGTTTCCCACGCGTCCGATTCCCTGGTGATGAGCGCTGTTTACCACGGCGGAGGGGCCTGTCAGTTTATAAAGCAGGCTGTCCTCCAGAACACGGGTATTATGATATTGGTCGCCGTCTCTGTATTCGTGTATTTCGGCGGTGGGCAGGTTTTGCAGGATGGTGCCGCCAAAGGCTACATTAATCAGCTGCATGCCCTTGCAGATGCCCAGAATGGGAAGAGACAGCTGCAGCGCATAATCCAGAGCCTTCAACTGCAGAATATCCAGCTCGGTGTCGATATTGCGGGAGCCGTTGTTGTACTGACCGAAAAAAGCGGGCGTTATGTCGCCTCCGCCCGGAAGAATCATGGCGTCGCAGGAGGAGAGGGCGCCCAAATCCAGCGTCACAAGGGCCTCGGCAGGTAGCTCCTTTACATAGCGCCGATAATTGGGGGTATCTTTTGTGCGGCCGAAGATAGCAATTTTCATTTTCTTTTTTGGGTAGGCGTAAAAGCCTGCAGTTTGATTTATGATTAATATATGCACTTAAGGAGGAAATATTAATGAAAAAGTGGTTCAGACAGATAAGCCTGCCAAAGCTGGCCGGAGTTCTTGCTTTTCTGCTGCCCCTTGTGATTATGCTGGTTATCTTTGTGGGCAGGGGGATTTGGCCATTTGGAGACAGAAGCTTTTTGGTCTCGGATATGTACCATCAGTATATGCCTTTTTTCGCAGAATTTCTGCGCAGTATCAAAGCAGGAGAGGGGCTTGATTTTACCTGGAGGGTGGGAATCGGCTCTAATTTTCTGGCTCTGTATGTGTATTATCTGGCAAGTCCCTTACACTGGCTGGCGTTTCTTTTGCCGGAGAAATATCTGATGGATTTTATGAGCTATCTGGCAATTGTTAAAATCGGTCTGTGCGGCCTTACTTCCTTTATATATCTTCAGAGGAGAGAAGAGGGGGTGAAGGATGGAGGGGCAGTATTGTTTTCCCTCTTTTATGCTCTCTCAGGTTTTATGGCGGCCTATAATTACAATATTATGTGGCTGGACTGTATCATTTTGCTTCCCCTGATTCTGCTGGGCCTGGAGCGTCTGGTAAAGCAGGGAAGGTGTACCTTGTACTGTCTGACGCTGGCTCTGTCCATTTTTACGAATTATTATATTTCCATTATGATTTGCATTTTTCTGGTATGCTACTTTCTGGCGTTGGTGCTGAAACAAAAGCCCAGGCTTCACACCTTCCTGCAGTTTGCTTTTTATTCCCTGCTGGCGGCGGGTATGGCTTCCGTGCTTTTGATTCCTGAGGTTTGTGCGATTCTGGCTACGGATTTCGGGGAAATCAGCTTTCCCAAGAGTCTGGAATCTTATTTTTCCGTGCTGGATATTCTGGCCAGGCACTGTATGGGGGTCGCTACGGAAAGAGGACTGGACCACTGGCCTAATATTTATTGCGGAGCAGCGGTATTTGTGCTGCTTCCCTTGTATGTAACTAATCAGAAAATCCCTGTGCGGGAGCGTTTTGGGATGCTGGCGCTTCAGGGTATTCTGCTTTTAAGCTTCGGGACGAATGTGCTGAATTTCTGCTGGCATGGTCTGAACTATCCGGATTCCCTGCCGGCGAGGCAGTCTTTTATCTATATTTTGCTGGTGCTGACGATGTGCTACCGGGCTTTCTGTTATATACGGGAGACGGAGACGGCGCATATTCTGTATGCCTATCTGGGGGCGGTAGGTTTCTTATTGTTTGTGGAAAAGTTTGTGGAGCACGAGGACTTTATGGTCTGGACGGCGGTCTGGAATCTGGTTTTTGTGACGATTTATGCGATTCTTCTGTATCTTTACAGAACCCGGAAAAAGGAGACTACGCTTTTTGTTCTGGCGGCGGTGGCATTGGTGACGGTTATTGTGGAGAGCAGTATCAATACGATTATAACCAGTGTGGGAACAACCGGGCGCAGCGCTTATCTGGCGTCCGTGGAAGAGTATCAGGCGCTGGAGCCGGTGCTTCGGGACAGAGGAGAGGACTTTTACCGCCTGGAGAAATTCAGCAGAAAGACGAAAAACGATGGGACGCTGGCAGGGTACCCTTCGGCTTCCGTGTTTTCCTCCACCTTAAATTCCGATGTGATGGAGCTGTATAAGGAGCTGGGAATGCGTTACAGTAAGGTGTTTTACTGTTTTGACGGCGCTACGGCTTTTACCTCGGCCCTGCTTAATGTGAATTATATGCTGGGGCCAAATGAGGAATATGAAAATTCCCTGTATACGCTGCTTTCCCACAGGGGAGATACTTATTTATATCATTGTGAGGCGACGCTGCCCTTTGGGTATGTAGCGCCTCTGGGATATGATTTGCCGGAGGGCGAGATTCATGACGCTGTCAGGCTGCAGAATCAGATGGTCAGGGATTTGGGCGTGGAGGAGAATCTGTTTACAAAGGTCTATGGGGATTCTCAGGGAGACGACGTCAGTCTTACGGCTTTAACAGAGGGCATCTATTACGGAGTGGTAGACGGCTCCGGCACAAAGAAGCTGGAGGCCGTGGGAGGAAATCCCGCTGAGCAGAAATACAGCGACTTAAAGAATGGCTCCATCCTATATCTGGGTTATCTGGAGAAGGGAGAAAGAATCCTTCTGAGCAACGGGGATGAGGAGGATGAGACACAGAAAATTTCCGTGAAGTTTTATCGGATGGATGAGACGGTGTTAAAGGAGGCTCTGGAGGCGCTTGGCCGTCGGCATATGACATTGACGAAGCGGGAAAGCTCTTCGGTGGCCGGTGAAATATTTCTGGAGGAGCCCGGACGGCTCATATTGTCCATACCCGCCGAAAAGGGCTGGACAGTCTATGTGAACGGTGAGAGAACGGAGCCGGACTTATTCGGCGGCGCACTGATGGCGCTTGATTTGGAGCCGGGAGACTATCGGATAAGCATGCGTTACGTCCCACGGGGAAAAGAGGCCGGGCTGTTGGTGAGTATTGGCAGTATCTTGCTTTCTATCGGTCTTATGATTCTGAGAAAGCGCCGATGAAAGCAGTCCCTCCTTAGAGCCTCCGGCGGTGTACACGAATTTGCAGGGAAATAAAAAAAGATAAGAAGGCGCATGTTTTGCAGAGAAGGGAAAATAATAAGAATAGTCAAAAATTGCGGATATTCAGTTATTTATTGCGGGTGCTTCGTAAGACTATTGGAAAAGGATTTTTGGGTGTGCTATAATACACCACAGTAGCGCTTGGATATTTTTGGATATCTGAAGGCGGTTTGGGAAAGGAAAAGTGGTTGATATGGATGAGGTATTGGAACAAATCAGTAAAATCGGTATTGTGCCGGTGGTAAAGCTTGACAGGGCAGAGGATGCGCTGCCTTTGGCTAAGGCTCTGTGCGCAGGAGGACTTCCCTGTGCGGAGGTAACTTTCCGTACGGCTGCGGCGGCAGAGGCGATACGGATTATGACAGAGCATTTTCCTGATATGTGTGTGGGCGCAGGTACGGTGCTAAATGCAACCCAGGTGGCTGCGGCGATGGAGGCGGGAGCGAGATTTATTGTGAGTCCCGGTTTTAACCCCAAAACCGTACAGTACTGTATAGATAAAAAGATACCTGTCACGCCGGGAATTTCCAGTCCCAGCGAGATTGAACAGGCTATCGAAATGGGGCTGGAGGTAGTGAAATTCTTTCCGGCGGAGCAGTCCGGCGGTCTGGCCAAAATTAAAGCGATGGCAGCTCCTTATGTGAACATGAAATTCATGCCCACCGGCGGCATCAATGCAAAGAACCTCACGACTTATCTGGATTTCAATAAAATTATCGCCTGCGGCGGTTCCTGGATGGTGTCCGGCGACCTCATTCAAGCGGGAGATTGGGACAGGATTGAACAGCTCACCAGAGAGGCCGTACAGACCATGCTTGGCTTTGAACTGGCGCATGTGGGCATCAATGCGGAGAATGAGGAGGAGGCCGTAAAAGAGGCTAATCGCCTCGCATTTCTCTTTGGCATGCCGGCAAAGGAAGGAAACAGCTCTGTTTTCGCCGGGACAGCCGTGGAGGTGATGAAGGAGCCCTATCTTGGAAGATGTGGACATTTTGCGATTCGCACAAATTATATGGACCGGGCCGTAAATTACATGAAAACCGTTTTGGGTGTTTCTTTTCGTGAGGAATCGGCGAAGAGAGACGCTAAGGGCAATCTGAAGGCGATTTATCTGGCGGAGGAAATCGGCGGGTTTGCGGTTCATCTTGTACAGCGGTAAAATAGATTTATACGATTTCGGAATGGAGGACAGAAATGGCAAAGGTTATTACAATGGGTGAAATTATGCTGAGGCTTTCCACCCCTAATCACGAGAAGTTTATTCAGGCGGACGAGTTTGATGTAAATTACGGCGGCGGCGAGGCCAATGTAGCCGTATCTCTGGCAAATTACGGACATGAGGCGGAGTTTGTGACGGCGGTGCCCGATAATGAAATCGGCGAATGTGCGGTGGCCGCCCTCAGAAAATATAATGTGGGTACAAAGCATATTGCCAGATGCGGCGAGCGTCTGGGAATCTATTATCTGGAGAGCGGCAGCGCCATGAGGCCCTCCAAGGTGGTTTATGACAGGGCTCATTCTTCGATTTCTACTGCGACGGAGGCGGATTTTGACTTTGACGAGATATTCCGGGGAGCCGATTGGTTCCATTTTACCGGCATCACGCCCGCAGTCTCCGATTCGGCCGCAGAGTTGACGGAGAAGGCTCTGATTGCCGCAAAGAAGGCGGGCGTTAAGGTGTCGGTAGACCTGAATTTCCGCAAGAAGCTTTGGAGCTCGGAGAAAGCCCAGAGAATTATGAAGAAGCTGATGAAATATGTGGATGTTTGCATCGGTAATGAGGTGGATGCGGAGCTGGTATTGG
>JAMOZS010000004.1 GCA_023667765.1 Roseburia sp.
AGCTTCTGACACAGTATGAAATCGACTATGAGCTGGTGTTTATCAGCGACGGCTCTGTGGACGGGACCTTTCGGGAGATTGAGAAGGCGGCGGCGGAGAATTCCCGTATTAAGGGGGCGCAGTTTAGCCGCAATTTTGGAAAAGAGGCCGGAATCTTTGCGGGGCTTGAGCTGGCAACCGGCGATGCAATCGTTGTGATGGACTGTGATTTGCAGCATCCCCCCCAGGTAATTCCGAAGATGTGGAAGCTCTGGCAGGAGGGAGCGGAGATTGTGGAGGGTATTAAGTCCGGCAGGGGCAAGGAGACTGTTTTTTATAAGCTGTCCGCCGGTTTATTTTATAAAATAATGAGTAAGCTGATAAAGATGGATATGAGCGCTTCTTCGGATTTTAAGCTGCTGGACCGAAAGGTGGTAAATGTACTGCTGGCGCTGCCGGAACGCAATACCTTTTTCCGGGCGCTGACCTTCTGGTCCGGTTTTCGGACAGCCTCTGTGGAATATGAGGTACAGGAGCGCAGATATGGCACCAGCAAGTGGTCCTTCATGAGCCTGATGAGCTATGCCATATCCAATGCCACTTCCTTTAGTACGCTGCCTTTGCAGCTGGTGACCGTGATGGGGGCGATTTCTATTTTGTTCAGCGCAGTGCTGGCGGTGCAGACTCTTGTGAAATATTTGACGGGTACTGCGGTGGAGGGCTTTACTACGGTGATTTTGCTGGTATTGATTATCGGCGGCTTTATCATGCTGAGCCTGGGCATTATCGGGCATTATATCGCCAGAATCTATGAGGAAGTGAAAGGAAGGCCGAAATATATCATCAGCAGAGTAACCGGGAATGTAGGCGGTCAGGCAGTTGGCGAGTGGAAATAGGTTTGCGGGAGCGCAGAAAAGAGGTTAAATATGATTCGTTTTAATGTACCTCCCTGTGGGGAGAAAGCTATGGAATATATTCGGGAGTGTGTGGAAAACCAGAAGATATGCGGGGACGGGGCTTATACGGCAAAGTGCAGCCGGTGGATTGAGGAGCGTACGGGTACGGCAAAATGCCTGCTGACTACATCCTGTACCCATGCCACCGAGCTTGCGGCGCTGCTTTCTGATATTCAGCCCGGAGATGAGGTGATTATGCCGGCCTATACCTTTGTGTCCACGGCGGACGCCTTTGTGCTGCGGGGAGCGATTCCTGTTTTTGTAGATATCAGACCGGATACCATGAATATAGATGAGAAGCTGATAGAAGCCGCTATCACGGAGAAAACCAGGGCGATTGTACCGGTACACTATGCGGGGGTGGCCTGCGAGATGGATACCATTATGGAGATTGCCCGGCGTCATGGCCTGGTGGTCATTGAAGATGCGGCCCAGGGCGTTATGGCCTTCTATAAGGGGAAAATGCTGGGCGCCATCGGAGATTTCGGCTGCTATTCCTTCCATGAGACGAAGAATTACAGTATGGGAGAAGGCGGCGCTCTGCTGATTCAGCATGAAAAGGATATTGAGAAGGCGGAAATTATCAGGGAGAAGGGTACGAATCGAAGTAAGTTTTACCGGGGGCAGATTGATAAGTACACCTGGGTGGATTTCGGTTCTTCCTATCTGCCCAGCGATATGAATGCGGCTTATCTCTATGCTCAGCTGGAGATTGCGGAGCGCATGAACGAGGCAAGGCTTTCCTGCTGGGAGCGTTATTATGAAAAGCTTTTTCCGCTGGCGGAGGCCGGAAGAATTGACCTGCCCTCCGTGCCGGAGGGTTGTTCTCATAATGCCCATATGTTTTATATCAAGGCGGCGGACATTCAGGAGAGAACACGTCTGATTGATTTTCTGAAGGAGAGGGGGATTATGAGTGTGTTTCATTACATACCTCTCCACACTTCTCCTGCCGGGCGGCGTTTTGGGCGCTTTTTTGGAGAGGATAAATATACTACGAAGGAAAGCGAGCGTCTGGCAAGGCTTCCCATGTACTATGGCCTGACTCTGGAACAGGTAGATACTATCTGCGACAGGGTTCAGGAATTTTATCGTTGAGAGTGGAGAGAGGTTCTTCATGCGAAGAGTGACGGAATATATCTGTACGGTGCTTGGCAGAGTGCTTTTTATAGGCTTGAGCATTCAGATTATAATGGGACTTCTGTGGATGTGCGGAAACCTCACGGGATTTCAGGAGTTCGGAGAGAGCTATTTGTATCTGCAGGCCGGCGAGAATCTGATTTGTGACGAATACACGGGCATTTTGTACCCGCTGTTTTTAGTGCTTGTAAGAGCTGTGGCCGCGCTGCTTTCGCTCCCCTATTACACGCTGGTGTATGTATGCCAGCTGGCGGCAGCCTGCTATGGGGGATATCGCTTTTGGAAGAGTCTGGGAAAGATAGGGCGTTTTTTTCCTGCTTGGGGGACGCTTTCGCTGCTTACCCTGCCGGCGGCAATGCAGTGCCATCTGGCGGTACTGCCTGATTCCTTTGCCGGTACGGCGCTTCTTTTGGAGCTTTCCTTCCTGTGGGAATTGATAAAAAGAAAACGAAAGGAAAACCGGGCGTTGGCCGGTTTGGGAATCACTTATTTGGCAGGAACGCTTCTTATGCCGGATTATGTCTTGTTTGGCGCTGTTCCTGTTCTTATCGGTCTTGTTTTCGGGATATTTGTGTATCTAAGGTCTGTTAAGAAGAGGAATGGAAACCAGAAAAGATTGGTACTGGGACTGTGTACTTTGGGATTGTGTCTGGCGGGCATAGGGGTTCTCGGGCCGCTTACCCAGACCCGGGGGAGCTATGGCAGAGCCAGGAGAACCCCGGAGCTTATGGCGCTTAGCAGATTCGCAGGGAGCTGTCTGGAGGATACCTATGGGTATTGGCCGGAGGATTTGAAGGCATGTCTTAGCGAAGAGGAAATCAGGAGAAGCAGTCAGTATGCCGGTGATGTATGGCAGGTGTTCGGAAAGGCTGTTCAGGAGAGACTGGGTATGGAGCGGGCCGACGAGGTCTTTAGACAGGTAGCCGAGGCCGGTTACCAGGTGTATTATGTAAGGGTCAGACACGATTTGGTCTGGGATTTGGCATCCTATACCTTTTCGCCCTTCTTCCTGCAGCTCCAGCTGGCAGATAGGGGGTATTCCTCCTATTCGGGAAGAAATTATGATATTATGCGGATGAAGGAGCCTGTGTTGACAAGGTATTACGTCAATTACGGCAGTTGGTGGTTTGCGGCGGGATTGGCGCTTGCAGGTCTGTGGCAGCTGGTATATTGGGCAGACCGGCTGCTTTGGAAGAAAAAGCTTTGGAACGGAAGAAACATCGCTTTATGCTGCTGCTGTTTTGCTATAGGAGGCAGTATGGTGCTGTGGTATACCCTGCAGGGAGCAGGAATGATGGATTATAAAAATACTGTGCCGGTGGCGTTGTTCTGGATGATGTGGATGACGGCTGCGGCGCAGAGGGCCAGATAGAGGCGGTCCGAAAGGAGTTGGAATGCTGGCGGTACAGATGTTACTATTAGGAATCATACTGGTACTGGTTCCGGGATGTATTGGGGCAATGCTTTATCCTGTGGGCAGGGGAGGAAATAAGCTTATTTTCGGATGGGTTAGCGGCCAGATTTTGCTCTGGGCAGGCTTTCAGCTGATTTGTGTGCCCCTGATACTGGTGAATAAAAGCTTCGGGCAGGTCATGCAGAGCTTTGTGTTCTTTGCGATGGCCCTTCTGCTGCTTTCGGCGGGGGTTTGCCTGCGCAGAGGATGTAAAGACAGGCCGGGGGCCGAGCGTTTCAAGGGGGCGACCCGGGAGAGAGGAAAGCGCTTTTATCTATTATGGGGTATCTTTTGGATGCTGCTTTTGCTGCAGTTGTTTTTGGCGGTTTTTCTGGCCTATGAGGAGGGGGATGATGCGTATTATGTGGCGATTTCCTCTATCAGTGTGGACGCAGACAATATGTATATGAAGCATCCCTATACCGGCGGAGCTACCGACCTGGATGTGCGTCATGCGCTGGCTCCCTTTCCCATATGGATTTCCATGCTGGCGAAGCTGTCCGGCATGGCGGCGGTAAGCGTGGCGCATGTGGCGCTGCCCCTTGTCATGCTGCCCATGGCTTACGGTTTGTATTTTCTGTTGGGGGAACGCCTTTTAAAGGAGAGGAGGCAGCAACTGCCCTATTTCATGATACTGGTGGAGCTTTTGGTAATGTTCGGAGGATATTCTGTTTATACCACGGAGAATTTTCTTTTGGTGAGAAGCGCTCAGGGAAAGGCGGTATTAGGTAATATCATCATCCCCTTTCTCATCCTTCTTTTATATTTGCTTTTGGAACATCTGCAGGAGGGAGTGCGACTGGGGATTGGCTACTGGTTTCTGATGGCGGCGCTTATGACGGCAGGCTGCCTTTGCAGCACGCTGGGAAGCTTTTTACTCTGTATGCTGGTGGGAATCGTGGGCATATGTGCCGTAGTGTGTTACAGGAAATGGAAGTTTATACTGCCGCTGACCGGCTGTATGCTGTCGCCGGTGTGTTTTGCCGTATTATATTTTATGCTTGGGTGATTTTCGGGAGCCGGCAAAGGGACTTTTACAGATTTCAGAGCCGCTTAGGCGGCGGAATGAGAGGAACAGATGTGGAGTGATGCATTGGAGATTTTTCATAGATATATGGGTACGGGCCTGATAACCATCTGGTTTCTGACGGCTCTTGTGTATCTGTTGTTTCGGGAGAAGAGGAAGCATGTAAGAATTTTGTTTTTGTATGTGCCTGTCATCATTCTATTGCTGTTCTTTCATCCTGTTTTTATAGAGATATTTTATCGACTGGCGGGAGATGAAATCTATTTTCGTATCTGCTGGCTGCTGCCTGTGACGGTGGTGATTGCTTATGGCATTGTGGTGGCCTATGGGAATCTGGCGGGCAGTAAAAGAAAGGTTTTCGCCGTATTTTCCACTGTGCTGCTGGCCGTATCGGGCACGCTGGTTTATAGCAGTCCGTTGTTTACCAGAGCGGAAAATATTTATCATGTGCCGCAGACGGTAGTGGATATTTGCGACAGTATTGTCATACCGGGAAGAGAGGTGCGGGCGGTGTTCCCCAGCGAGTTTCTATTGTATGTGAGACAGTATTCGCCTGTGGTCTGCATGCCCTATGGGCGGGGTTCTCTCCAGGGTTATTATGATGAACTGGAGGTACTTTTGAACCAGGAGGTTATCGACGTCTCAAGGATGGTGGAGCTGTCCAGAGAAAAGGAATGTCACTATATCATTCTGTCCCAGGAAAAGACGTTGGATGAAGAAATTTCAGATTATCATTATGAAGAGTTTGGACGGATTGACGGGTATGTGATATATAAGGACGTAACCATGAATTTTGATGTGCCCTCCTCGGCGCAGGTCACGGCGGGCCGGTTATGATGTTATGAAATTTTTTGAAAATATACTTGCCAATCGATAGTTGCATTGATAAAATAAAAGAAAAATACTCTGTTGAACAGAGGGTATGCAGGAAAAGGAGGGATTCAAATATGAAAGCAAGAAAGAAAATATTTGCTGCGTTTTTGGCATTTTGTATGATGGTAACGGCATTCCCGATTTCGGCATACGCCAAGGATGCGGCGAAAGTGTGGAAGGTAACCTGGGATGATGACTATTACGGAGACGGAATAGAGGTAGACATTGATTTTGCTTCCAGGGTACAATGGAAAAGAAATGTAAAGATTACCGTGAAAGATAACAAGGGAAAGTCGTATGACGGTTATCTGGAATCCAGGGACAGCGATGAATGCGAAATTTATATCGACAATGCAAAATATGGCAGAACTTATACGATAAAAATTTCCGGCGTCAAAAAAAGAGGAGCGTCCTCCTATGGTTCCGTTACGGTAAAGGTAACAGTGCCGAAGAAATCCAATAAGATTGCGGTAAAGAAAATTGATTACGATGAAGATTATGATTACGGCAGAGGAGAATATACGGTTGAAATAGAGTTCAATAAAATTGTACAGTATAAGAGCAGCAGTTATGTCCTGATTAAGGATAAGAACGGCAAAGCGTACTCTAAAAAATCTTCTTATGTGGATTGGGAAGGTGATGAGTGCGAAGTGGTATTGTCAAAAAGATTACAATACGGAAAGACGTATACTTATGAAATCGTGAATGTCAGGGCAAGAGGAGAAACGAAGTATACGACGCTGAAAGGAACTTTTACGGCAAGATAGTGATAAGCCTGGTTTGATGTGGAAAGCCTTTAGTCATCGCAGTTTTTGAAGGGATGACTAAAGGCTTTTTTGGTTTATGCCTTCACAGATTCTCTTCTTCATTGTTATTAACACTATTAAATCTTGATAAATATTGCTATAAATTGATGGTGTGTGGTTGCAAAAATTATGGAATAGTGATAAAATAATTTAGGCTTAAAACTATTTTGGCCTTTTTGTAGAGGTAGAACATGAATGAAGTTTTGTGGCTCTGGTGTTTCCGGTATTTCTTTCAATTTTATAGCATTTATAGCAACAAAAAAATATGCAAGTATTGATGTAAGTATCGATTACGGAGAACAGGCAGAAAATGAAAAAATTTAAGCCGTTATTTGCACAAAAAGATGAGATTGAAAAGGTATTTGGAGATGCAGAATTAGTTTGAATGGAGATGACACTATGGAACTTGAAATAAGCGTAGAAGATTTATTAAACAAAAGAAAAATAGAATCAGACCGCATAGAGTTTAAGGCAGGATGGAATCCTGATGACATCTATCATAGTGTCTGTGCATTTGCAAATGATTACAACAATGATGGTGGTGGATATATAGCTGTTGGAGTTGAGGAGAAGAATGGTGTGGCAGTACGTCCTGCAAAGGGAATTCCGGAAAATATGTTGGACAAAATACAAAAAGAAATGATTAGTTACAATAATATGATTTCACCGCCATATTTCCCGAAGGTAATTCCAGCGGATGTAGATGGAAAGTGGATTCTTGTTATTGTAGTAAGAACTGGGCAGCAGCGCCCTTATAAATCTCCGGAATATGTTACAGGTAAAAAGGACAAGAAGTACAGTTATTATATTCGCTATCTTACCAGCTCTGTGAAAGCAAATCCTGAGCAGGAACGAGAATTGATTAATATGTCAGATCAGACTCCGTTTGATTGCAAGGCAAATCATAAAGCCACCTTTGATGATATTTCTCCTGTTCTTTTGGAGGACCATTTACGCAAGACGGGAAGCAAACTTGCTAAGCAGGTAAGAGAACGTGGCGTAGAAGAAATTTTGGAAGATATGCAGCTGTTAGTGGGACCACCGGAACTTAGGTATATCCAAAATGTGGCGATTATGATGTTCTGCGAACATCCGGACAAGTTTTTTCCATATACCTATGTACAGATGACATCATTCCCGAAAGGAAGTGTAGAAAATCCAAGCGTTAGTGAAGATTTTCCTAATATTACAGGTTCAGTACCGCAGATGCTTCAGGCAACAATGGAACGTTTTCGGAATCTCTTTATACGGGAAAAAGTAATCAAGGTTTCGAACCAGATGGAAGCCCTAAGAATTATGAACTATCCATATCTTGCGATTGAAGAGGCTGTTGTTAACGCATTTTATCACAGAGATTATATGTCTTGTGAGCCGGTGACAATAGAGATAGAACCGGACTGCATAAATATTATGAATTTTCCGGGCATTGACAGGTCTATTTCAGAAAAGACAATAGCTGAAGGGAAGAGATTTGTTTCGAGGTATTATCGTAATAGAAGACTGGGCGAATTCTTGAAAGAATTGGATTTATCAGAAGGTCACTCATCTGGTATTCCTACGATACAGAAAGAGTTGGAAAAGAATGGTTCCCCGCGAGCAGAATTCTTTACAGATGAAGATAGACGAGCTATGAGGATAAGGATTCCGATTCATCCGGCATTTTTGGAAGAGAAAGAAAATGTCATAGAAAATGTCATAGAAAATGTCATAGAAATTTCAGAAGAAAAATTAAAAACATATATGTCCGAAGTTTCTAAGAAAAAAATGGAGAAACTTGTAAAAATTATAAAAATGATTTCGGAAAATCCATATATATCAATTGATGAGATGAAAACGGAATTGCATGTTACGGATAGAACAGTTGCCAGATATATATCAGATTTAAAAGAAAGCAAAATGATAGAACGCATAGGACCTGATAATGGTGGAACTTGGAAAATACTAATATAGGGAAACAGACGCACCCTTCACCATGGAGATTATGATTACGGCAGAAGAGAATATACGGTTGATATAGAGTTCAATAAAATGGTACAGTATAAGAGCAGCAGTTATGTCCTGATTAAGGATAAGAACGGTAAAGCGTACTCTAAAAACCTTTAGTCATCGCAGTTTTTGAAAGGATGACTAAAGGCTTTTTTGGTTTATGCCTTCACAGATTCTATTCTTCATGGAACTGATACAGGGCGTCGATAAAACGGTCGGCTATCAGTTTTCGGCCTTCTATATTCAAATGAAGGTTGTCTTTCAGGTAATCGGCGGCATTATCTTCCGTTATCGAGCCGTAGAGATTATCGATAAAGGTGACGCTGCGGTTGGATGCGGAATAGCATTGTCTGATAACGTAGGTGGAAAGCACATCCTGGCCATAGGTCTGAATATCGCTGCTGATATACTCTCCGTTTTCGTCTATGCCATAGGCGTAGGCAGGGGACAGAACCATAATTCGAATGTTCGGATAAATATCCTGGAGTACTGCGATGCCGGCCTCCAGATTTCCGGTAAATTGTGTGATATCCGTAGGATTTTCATCATTATACATACCATGTCCCGCCAGATAGTCGCTGGCGTCATACATAATGGCAATCACATCTACCGTGTTAAAATCCAGAGTGTTCAGGGTATGATAAACATCCTCGGCCTCTTTTGGCAAAGCGTCGCCCAGAACCTCCTTTGCCTGTGTATAATAATGGTCCGTGGCGTCGCCGCATATCATATGGGTCAGCCAGTAGAAATTAAAGGCGTCCATGGGGGCGTCTTCGGCGTTAAAAGCCGCGCTTAGTGCGGCCAGATAGCTTCCGCTGACGGAACAGTTATATACGGTGCCGCCGGTTTTGGCGGCGATGATATTTGCCAGATTGTCCGTGGAATCTCTGTCATCCGCAAAAGGGGCATTCCCCAGACAGACAATCGTAGGTTTTTCCCTGCCTCTGATAATTGTACCGTCCGCAGCGGTGAGGGGCAGTATCTGGTCAAGGGTATCGTCCTGATAGACCACTTCATTATGCTTGAAAAATTCATCCAAATCAATGTGAACGCCCCAGTTAGAGATTCGGAATACAACAGCGCCTATAATCAGTACAAAGGCGGCGGCAAAAACGAGATGTCCGTTGATGCGAAAGCGTCTTTTCGGTTCCTCAGGAGGGAGAGCCGAACCGGAAGTCTCCTTTGTGGGCGCATCATTTTCGTAGGGGGTGTCCTCCTGAATCAATTCCGCCGCATCAAGGTCGATAATGTCCAAATCCTTTGTATGGCTGGCAGGACTTTGCTGCGTATTTTGTCTGTCTTTCATGATTTTCCTCATTCCTGCGCTGTTCTCCCGCGCCTGATGTTAAGAATAATTTCATTTTACAATTATATGATAAGAAAGTCCATACTATTAAAAAGATTTAAGAAATTCTGAATAAATAGCTGAATAGCTTGATGGAATTGGGTTTGAATGCTATAATGTTCCAGAAATATTTGGGAATATTACAAAGCTTAGCGGTGATGAAACTGTTTTGGAAGGGATGTATGGATGAAGAAATTGTTTGGACATAGGAAGAAACCTGTACAGGAATGGATGCCCTATGATGACAATGGCTATGATTGGGACGAGGAGGACGATTATCAGGAGGAGCAGGGGGAATATGAGACCTCTGATGACTCGGAAGAGTATGTGGAATATTACCGGGATACGGAGGATGTAGAGGAGGGTTACACAGAGGAAACCGGCTATCCGGGGGAGGCCGAAGCCTATTATGGGGAGCCAGAGTATCCGCAGGAGCCCGGAGCCTATTACGGGGAGGCGGAGTATCCGCAGGAGCCGGAAGCCTATTACGAGGAGGCGGAGTATGCGCAGGAGCCGGAAGCCTATTATGGGGAGCCAGAGTATCCGGGGGAGGCCGAAGCCTATTACGGGGAGGCGGAGTATCCGGGGGAGGCCGAAGCCTATTACGGGGAGGCGGAGTATTCGCAGGAGCCCGGAGAATATTATGAGGAAATAGAGTATATAGAGGAGCCAGGGGCATACTATGAGGAGACGGAGTATCAGCAGGCGCGTGACAATCAAAAGAAGGCCGGAGGGAAACGCAAAAAGGGGAATATGAGCGGAATAGACATGGCCATTATGGTCACGGGAGCCGCTATATTAGTGATTGCGCTGTTTATCGGAGGCATTTATCTGAGGAGTCGGGTCATAGAGAACCAAAAGTCTGAATTTGTAAGCGTGGGGAGCCAGCTGGACGGCATTACCATGATTGGTGAGAAGGGCTTGTTGGCTGTGGCGGATGCTGAGCTTGCAAAGCTTGCGGCAGCTACTGCGGTTGTGGAGGAGCAAAGACAGGAGGAAGAGGAAAACCAGGAACAGAATTACGATGAAAATGATTATGATAAGTCCGCAGTAGTGAAAATGAGCCTGACCTCTGTTCAGAAGGATTTGAAACTTAAATTTTCCAACAGGGAAACAGGAAAACTGGTTGCAAATGTGCCTTTCTCTGTGGAGGTAACCAAGCCTGACAAGTCCCGGGAGACTTGGACGGATGATGATTTGGACGGGATTATCTACAAAAAGAATCTTGAGCCGGGCAGCTATTCCGTTGCCATGCAGGAGCTGACGGACGAGAAATACAGCAAATATCTGATTGCCACAACGGGACAGGCTGTGGAGGTACAAAAAGACATTTCCTATGAAAAGGTAGATGTGAGCAATGAGATTAAGAAGGAAAGCGAAGTCGATGTAGCGGCGGAGGATACGGAGAAGAAGGAGACGGCGATAGAGTCCACCCTGCCGGATACTGTGGAATGGGTGGCAAGCTCTGTAACTCCTGGAGCCTATACGGAGGTGCCGAAGAGTGAAATACCCCCTCCAGGGCCTGTTACGACGGCGAAGGCTTTTTTGCCGATGGCGGAGAGTATCAGTACGGAGAGTCAGTATCTGACAGTGGGAGACAGCTTCCTGCTGGAGGCGTTCTACACGGATGATGACACGGACGAGGAGATTCCCTTTGCGGCGCTGGCATGGAGCAGCGACAATAACCAGGTGGCCACTGTGGACAGAGAGGGAAGAGTACAGGCCGTGGGAATCGGTACGGCGATGATATCCTATTTCGGCGTGGTCATTGTGGACGGAGAAGAGATAGAGTGCAGCGACTACTGTATGATTATGGTGACTTCTACTTCCGGCGGTGTTGTGACGGTGGACCAGACGGAGCTTAACATGAACGCAGGAGAGACAAGGACGGCCAAAGCTACCGCTGCAGGATTCACAGAGGGAAGAACGCTCAGCTATTCCATAACGTCGGATAATTCCGCAGTAGCAACGGCGCAGATAGACAATAGCGGAAATATTTCGATTACGGCAGTAGGCTCAGGCCAGGCTAATCTGAATGTTGTTGTAAATTATTCGGACGGTGGGAAGGACACGGAGGCAAGAGTTTCTGTTAAAGTAAAGGTAGAGGGAGACGGAGGCTTAAATATTTCCCTGAACCACACGGCTGTAACCTTGGGAATTTCGGAAAAAGTGGTTCTGGAGGCCGCCATCGGGAATGCGATTTCTCCCATCAAGACAGTGACGGCGGAATCTTCGGATGTAACGGTGGCCACTGTATCGGCGGAGGGCTGTAATGTGACCGTGTCGGGAGTAGGGGTTGGCAGCGCAGTTATCACAGTGAAATTCGCAGAAGGCCCTTATCAGGTAAGCGCCGCCTGTACGGTGACTGTGCGTAGCGACTCCACCCAGGACAAGTCCACCAAACTTCTGGATTACAATCACAACCAGGTGTATGTACTGGAGGGCGAAAAATATCGGGAAGCCGTGCTGGCGGATTATTATGCTTTCGATAAGTTTTTCCGAATGGACGGCCAGAAATATACGGGTTGGCAGACTATTGAGGGCAGAGTTTATTATTATGACGCCAGGGGTGAAAGAGTTACCGGAGAACAGGTTATCCAGGGCTTAAAGTACAATTTTGGCAGCGACGGCGCATTGGTTTCGGATTCCGGGACAATGGGAATCGACGTGTCTAAATGGAACGGCAGCATCGACTGGAATGCGGTAAAAAATTCAGGTATCTCTTATGTGATAATCCGCTGCGGGTATCGCGGTTCCTCGCAGGGAGCTCTGATAGAGGATTCCCTGTTTGCCACAAATATCAAGGGGGCTAACGAGGCAGGGCTTAAGGTGGGAGTCTATTTCTTTACCCAGGCCATAGACGAGGTGGAGGCGGTATATGAAGCTTCCTTCGTGTTGGAAAAGATTAAGAATTATAAGATTACCTATCCTGTATTTTTGGATGTGGAACCCAGCGGCGGCCGGGGAGACCGGCTGGATAAGGCGGCCAGAACCGCAGTATGTAAAGCCTTTTGCGAGACGATTCGCGGCGCAGGCTATACCGCCGGTATCTACGCCAATAAAACCTGGCTTACGGAAAAAATTGACGGGGGACAGTTAAGCGCTTATAAGATATGGCTGGCGCAGTATGCCGCAGCTCCCAGCTACAGCGGTAAATATGATATATGGCAGTACAAATCTACCGGCAGGGTCAGCGGCATTTCGGGAGATGTGGATTTAAATACCAGCTATCTGGGCTATTAGTCTGAGGATACCGCGTGTAGCAGTTCAGCCTTCCGCCGAACTGTTACTACCGCATAACAGTCAGTCATCAATGGCTTGCCATAAGGGTATAGGGTATGTTAGTATAGATACTATATCCTGACAAAATCAATCATGAACCACAAAAAGGAATCAGAAAAGAGGTAATGCATGAAGACCTATCTTGTGACCGGAGGCGCCGGATTTATCGGCTCTAACTATATTCATTATATGTTTAAGAAATATCAGGATGCTATTCGTATTATCAATGTAGACGCGCTGACCTATGCGGGCAATCTGGAGAATCTGAAGGATGTTGAAAAGAGGGACAATTATACCTTTGTAAAGGCGGATATCTGTGATAAGGAAGCCATTGCCGGAATCTTTGCAGAGAATGACATTGACCGTGTGGTACATTTTGCTGCGGAGAGCCATGTGGACAGAAGTATTCGGAATCCCGAGGTCTTTGTGCAGACTAATGTGATGGGTACAGCTGTGCTTCTTAACTGTGCGAAGGCGGCATGGGAGCTTCCCGACGGAAGCTTCAGGGAAGATAAGAAGTTTTTACATGTGTCTACGGATGAGGTTTATGGTTCTTTGCCGGATGATGACAACGCCTTCTTTTATGAGACGACCCCCTATTCGCCTCACAGCCCCTATTCGGCCAGCAAGGCCGCATCGGATATGCTGGTGCGCTCTTATATGGACACTTATCGTTTCCCTGCGAATATTACCAATTGTTCCAATAATTACGGCCCTTATCAGTTCCCCGAGAAGCTGATTCCCCTGATGATTAACAATGCGCTGCACGGGAAGAAGCTGCCTGTTTACGGAGACGGAAAAAATGTCCGTGACTGGCTGTATGTGGAGGATCATGCAAAGGCTATAGATATGGTTCAGGAGAAGGGCAGGCTTTTCGAGACTTATAATATCGGGGGGCATAATGAGAAACGAAATATAGAAATTATTGAGATTATCCTGGAGACGCTTCAGGAGATGCTGCCGGAGGGTGATTCCAGAAAGGCTTGGATGAACAGGGATTTGATTACCTATGTGGAGGACCGTAAGGGACATGACAGAAGGTATGCGATTGCCCCTGATAAAATTAAGGCGGAGATTGGTTGGGAGCCGGAAACTATGTTCAGGGAGGGCATTAAAAAGACGATTGCATGGTACTGTGAGCATGAGGACTGGATGCGCAATGTGACAAGCGGCGACTACCAGAAGTATTATGAAGAGATGTATGAAGCGAATTGAGCAAAAGGGAATAACGCATTTGTAATGGGGACGATTTTTGTCGTTCCCATTCGGTCTGAAAAAAGGAGGACAAATTTGTGAAAGGTATTATTCTGGCCGGGGGCTCCGGCACCCGTCTGTACCCTTTGACGAAGGCAATCAGTAAGCAGATGATGCCGGTTTATGACAAGCCGATGATTTATTATCCCTTGTCTACGTTGATGTTAGCGGGCATCAGAGAGGTGCTTATTATTTCCACGCCCAGAGATTTACCGGTGTTTCAGGAGCTTTTGGGTGACGGCAGCCAATTGGGGATGGAGGTATCCTATGCGGTACAGGAGGAGCCCAGGGGATTGGCGGACGCCTTTATCATCGGCGCGAAATTCATCGGAAGCGACAGAGTGGCGCTGGTTTTGGGAGATAATATTTTCTATGGACAGAGCTTTTCCCGGGTGCTTCGGGAGGTGGCGGCAAGGGAGAAGGGAGCCACTATTTTTGGCTATTATGTGAGAGACCCCAGGGAATATGGCGTGGTGGAGTTCGATGAGAACGGCCGGGCGCTTTCCATTGAGGAGAAGCCGGAGAACCCAAAGAGCAATTATGCGGTGCCGGGATTATATTTCTATGATAATGATGTAGTAGAGATTGCCCGGAATGTGAAGCCCTCTGCCCGGGGCGAAATAGAGATTACAAGCGTCAACAATGAATATTTAAGGAGAGGAACTCTGCATGTGGAGACGCTGGGACGCGGTTTTGCCTGGCTGGATACGGGAAATCATGATGCGCTGCTGGACGCCTCGGATTTTGTGGCGGCCTGTCAGAAAAGACAGGGGCTGTATATTTCCTGTATCGAGGAGATTGCGTACAAGAAGGGCTTTATCGACAAAGCGCAGCTGTTAAAGCTGGCGGAGCCTTTGATGAAAACCAATTATGGAAAATATTTAGTAGAGGTAGCGAATGGACTCTAAACTGCGGAGAATGACGATTTTCGCATCCATGACAGCCATATTGCTGTTATTTATTCTGGTAATTGGTCTGAATGGACAGAAAGTGCAACAAAATACCAATACCCCTGGGGCGGATATCCCGGAGGAGACGGTTTCGATTCGTCCGGGAGGGCAGATTGGCGACGATTTATCGGCTTTTCTGCGGGACGATACCTTTTTTGACCAGGAGATAAATCCCATCTTGGAGGCGGTGAAGGATCAGGCGGACAGGCTGTCTTTGATGGTGACCTCGGTGGAGAAGGACTTGCGTGTGCAGGTGGTGGATACTCAGGGGAATCCGGTGACAGGAGAAAGCTTTTATGTAAAGCTGGAGGGTCTGGGTGAATATAAGGATTTAGATAAGGACGGTATTATCTACATCGGAGATTTGGACGCCGGCGAATATTATGTGGAGCTTTTGCCCATTGCGGGTTATCGGGTGCCTGCTAACGAGACCAGGGTGCGGGTGAAGGATAAGGTGGAATATGTGGCCATCGAGGATATCTCCCTGTTGATTAAGACAGAGGAAGAAATCGACGCGGCCGCGGAGGACAGCGGGGTACAGGAGGCGCTTGCCGATGCGGATAAGACTGAGATTACCAGGCTTCAGGCAGGAAGCAATAATGCCAGGGTGGGAATTGACGTTTCCAAATGGCAGGGCGAGATTGACTGGGACAAGGTAAAAAATGCGGGTGTAGAGTTTGCCATTGTGCGTGTGGGATATCGGGGCTCCGTGACCGGCAGTCTGGTACAGGACCCTTATTTTGAGGCGAATATGCGGGGAGCGGCAGCGTCGGGGATTCCCGTGGGAGTGTATTTCTTCACACAGGCAGTCGGCGAGGTGGAGGCTGTGGAGGAGGCGTCCATGGTGCTTTCCCTGATTCGGAAATATCATCTGGATTATCCCGTGTATATTGATACGGAGGGAGCGGGCGGAAACGGCCGGGCGGACGGTCTGGACGTGGAGACCAGAACTCTGGTATGCGAGGCTTTCTGCCGCACGATAGAGAATGCAGGTTATGAGGCGGGGGTATATGCCAGTCGTCACTGGTTTAACAATAATCTGGAGACAAAGCGTCTGGAGCAGTATGTGATATGGCTGGCGGAATATCGCAGCGTTCCTCTTTACCAGGGGTATTATCGGATGTGGCAGTATACCTCAAAGGGAGCGATTGACGGTATTGAAGGAAATGTAGATATGAATGTGAGCTATGATTAGCATAATAGTGGGGCGCACTGGAAAGGAAAAATGCAATGGGAAAAATAACAGTAGAGACCTGTGAGATTGAGGGACTGAAGATTATCACGCCTAAGGTAGCTGGAGACGCCAGAGGTTATTTTATGGAGACTTATCAGTACAATGATTTCAAGGAGGCCGGGATTGATCAGGTATTTGTACAGGATAATCAATCCGCATCCAGAAGAGGGGTGCTGAGAGGGCTGCATTTTCAGAAGGAATTTCCTCAGGATAAGCTGGTTAGGGTAATCAAAGGGGAGGTTTTTGATGTGGCGGTGGATTTGAGAGAGGACTCAAAGACCTTTGGACAATGGAAGGGAGTCATTCTCTCGGAGGAGAACAAGAAGCAGCTCTTTGTGCCGAAGGGATTTGCCCATGGCTTCCTTGTGCTTTCGGATTATGCGGAATTCTGTTATAAATGCAGCGATTTCTATCACCCCGGAGACGAGGGCGGGTTAATGTACAATGATTCGGACCTCGGTGTGGAATGGCCCATTGCGGAGGATATGGAGCTTTTGCTCTCCGAGAAGGACAGGAAGCAGGGCAGCTTTCGGGATTACAAGGCCCAGAAGGGATTGTCATAGAGACAGGCATTAAGATAAGGAAAGGTAACGGTTGACATGAAGATAAGCAAAAAGGGCAGGATTGTGACTTTCGCGTTGCTGGGAATTGTGCTTATGACCATTATTGTATTGCATGATAATCCGGGCGCGGACAGGCAGGAGGAGCTGATAAAAAAGCTGATTTCCTGCTCGGTAATAGCCGTTTCCTGTTTTGTTTTCGCAAAATGGCATGATAAATTCACGGGGTTAATCTCGGAGCTTTTTCAAAACAGGCATCTGATTTGGAAGCTGGCGAAGAATGATTTTAAAAAGCGTTATGCCGGCTCTTATATGGGTGTGTTATGGGCGCTGGCGCAGCCGGTGGTTACCATCGGTATGTATTATGTGGTTTTTGACAGGATTATGGGCGGTGCTTCCCGGACCGAGGAGGCGCCCTTTGTGTTGTTTTTGACAGCCGGTCTGGTACCCTGGTTTTTCTTTAACGAGGCGCTCAACAATGGCACCAACGCTTTGCGGGAATATGATTATCTGGTGAAAAAGGTGGTATTTAAAATCAGTATTCTTCCGATTATTAAGATTATAGCGGCCACCTTTGTACATGTTTTCTTTGTGCTGGTGCTTTTGGTGGTGGCGGCTCTTTATGGTTATTATCCTACCGTTTATACGATTCAGCTGGTGTATTACAGCGCCTGTCTGTTTATCTTTGTGCTGGCATTGAGCTATACTACCTGTGCGGTAGTAGTATTTTTCAAGGATTTATCTCAGATTATCAATATTTTGCTGCAGATTGGCATGTGGGCTACGCCTATTCTCTGGGATATTAACAGTATTCCTTCCGGCTGGCAGCTGTTTGTGAAAATCAATCCTCTGGTGTATATTGTGGAGGGTTATCGAAGCGCTATTTATCGGCAGGAATGGTTTTTCTGGGATTTCTTCTCCACCATGTATTTCTGGATTGCGACGATAGTGTTGTTTGGCCTCGGAACACTGGTGTTTAAGCGGTTGAAGATACATTTTGCGGATGTGTTGTAGAAACAAGGGAGAGCGTGCATGAAGAAATGGAAAGAAAGCATAAAGAAAGCAGGCGCATGGAAGCCGGATACCCGGATTGTGGCGGGCTTTTTTGTATTGGCGTTGATTCTGCTGCTGATTCCCCTGCTGCGTATCTGCCGTTATACGACGCCCTGGTATGACGATTACAGTTACGGCAATTCGCCCAAGAATTTTCTGGCGTTGGAGTATTCTCTGGGAAGCGCGCTACAGGGTGTGTTGTATTGTGTTAAGACGATGTGGTATGCGTGGCAGGGAACCTTTTCCTCTATCTTTTTTATGGCCTTGGTGCCCTCCATCTGGGGGGAGCAGTATTACTTTTTAGGGCCCATGTTTTTGGTTTTAATTTTGCCTGCGGCTGTCTTTGTACTGGTAAAGGTATTGGTGCGAGATGTATTGGGAGCGGATTACGCCTCTTGTCTTGTGCTGCAGGTAACGGCCTCCGTGCTGGCGCTGGTGCTGATGCATACGGCTCGCTCCGGCCTTTTCTGGTATAATTCCGGCATCCATTATATCGGGATGCATTCTTTTTTGATGCTGTATGCGGCCAGTCTTATCAAGCTGCTGCAGACGAAGAACAGGTGGCCCTTGTTTCTTTTAATGCCTGTCTCTTTGCTGGGAGCGCTGCTTTGCGGAGGGGCGAATTTTGTGACGTCTCTGCAGGGGATGCTTGTGACGCTATCTGTAATGGGTATAGGGATTTTGTGCAAGAGGAAACGGGTGGCGCTGATGCTTCCGGCCTTTGTGGTTTATGCCTGTGGTTTTTATCTGAATCTGTCTGCTCCGGGAAACGATAAGCGTATGGGTTATTATACGGATGTCAGGATGGGTGCGGGTGCGGCCGTGGTACAATCCTTTGCGGAGGCATTCAAGCATCTTTGGGCCTTTACCGGTTGGATGACGATTGCGCTGCTCCTACTGGTGGCGCCGGTTATCTGGCAGATGGTAAAGCGGATAAGCTTTCGATTCAGATATCCGGGTCTTGTTTTACTCTGGTCTTTTTGTTTGTATGCCACAGGCTTTACGCCCAGTCTCTATTCGCTGGGGAATCCGGGGCTGGGCAGGACATTAAATGCGGTAAAGCTCACCTTTCAGCTGTTATTTTTGCTAAATGAGGTTTACTGGCTTGGCTGGCTGGAAAAAACCTTGGAAAAGCGAAAGAAAAAAGTTTGGTCGGGAAGAGTGTTCTGGTGGTTTTATCCTGTTATGGGTGCGGTAATGCTGCTTGTATTTTTGACAACGCCCAGTCCCGAGGGTATCTATTCCTCCTGGGGAGCTTATTATTTCGTGCATACGGGCGAGGCCGATAATTATTATCGGGAATATCTGGAGCGGGTGGAGGTATTGAAAGGCCCGGGGAAAAATGTGGTGGTTAAGCCTTATATGTGGAATCCCTGGCTCATACGGGTGGGAGATTTATCTGAGGACCCTAATCGGGAGGAAAATCAGTTTATTGCCCAGTGGTATGGGAAGGATTCTGTGGTCTGTAAATAACATACCTGTAAAGGAGAACCGGCGGGAAAGATGGCAAGAGAAATAGCGATAGAGGTGAAAGAGGTAAATAAGGTCTATAAGCTGTATGACAGGCTCCGTGACCGTATGAAGGAGGCTTTTGGCATCGGCAGGAAGGTGCATAAGCTTCATTATGCCCTGAACGAGGTGAATCTGGAGATTTACCGGGGAGAGACGGTGGGCATTATCGGTACCAACGGTTCCGGTAAGTCTACGATTTTAAAGATTATTACCGGGGTCCTTACGCCCACTTCGGGAGAGGTGGCGGTAAACGGGCGTATTTCGGCGCTTTTGGAGTTGGGGGCCGGCTTCAATCAGGAATATAATGGTATTGAAAATATTTATCTGAACGGTACGATGATGGGTTTTTCCGAGAAGGAGATAGAGGCAAAGCTTCCTGCCATTCTGGAATTTGCGGATATCGGCGATTATGTGTATCAGCCGGTTAAGACTTATTCCAGCGGTATGTTTGTGCGGCTGGCTTTTGCGGTTGCCATCAATATTGAGCCGGAGATATTGATTGTGGATGAGGCTTTGTCGGTGGGAGATGTATTTTTCCAGTCCAAATGTTATCATAAATTCGAGGAGTTTAAGGAGCTGGGAAAGACGATTGTTTTTGTAAGTCATGATTTAAACAGTATCAGTAAGTATTGTGACAGGGTATTTTTGCTCCATCAGGGTAATCTTTTAGGGGAGGGTTCTCCCAAGGAAATGATAGACGCTTATAAGAGAGTGCTGGTAGGCCAATATGAAACAGAACAGGGGGGCTTCCTGCCGGAAGGAGTAGAGGAGGGAATGAATCCCAATATCCAGGAATACGGTACGATGCAGGCGCAGATTACGGATTATTATCTGACGGACGACAAGGGGCTCAGGACTTTGGCGGTACTCAAGGGCAGCGAGTTCACCATGCATATGAGAGTTAAAATCAATGAACAGATACCGGCGCCTATTTTTGCTTTATCTATTAAAAATGTGCAGGGCACGGAGATTACAGGGACTAATTCGGCTATTGAGAAAACTTTTTTGGACAGTGTGGAACCGGGGCAGGTAAAAGATATCACCTTTACCCAGCGCATGACTCTCCAGGGGGGCGAGTATTTGATTTCCCTGGGAGTCACGGGATATCGGGGAGATACCTTTGAGGTGTACCATCGCCTGTATGATGTGTTGAATGTGACAGTGGTGTCGGATAAAAATACGGTGGGCTTTTATGATATGGAATCCGTTGTCGAGGTAAAGGATGCGGAGGAAAAGTAAGAATAGAAGGTAAGAACAGAAGGTAAGAAAGCAGGGGATTTGGAATTGACAGAGCAGATTGGCAAGGTGGTTTTGGACTACAGTAAATATCCGGGAGAAGATTTCTATTCCGATGGCGAGATTGAGGAGGAGCTTTTGCGAATAGCGAGAGATTTGTCCCCGGTGGAATATGAGAGGGTAATTGGCGAGAGCAAAAGCTGGCCTATCCTGTATCATTTATCACCCCTTCGGGAGAATATCGTAGAGTGGCTTCCCATGAAGAAAACGGCGAAGGTGCTGGAGGTCGGCAGCGGCTGCGGCGCGATTACGGGAGCGCTTGCCCGCAAGGCCGGAAGCGTAACCTGCGTAGAGCTTTCCAAAAAGCGCAGCATGATAAATGCGTATCGGCACAGTGAATGTGAGAACGTGACTATTCATGTGGGAAATTTTCAGGATGTGGAGCCGCAGCTTACGGATGATTTTGATTATATCTGTCTGATTGGGGTGTTTGAGTATGCTCAGAGCTATATCGGAGGGGATACGCCCTTTGAGGATTTTCTGAAGTGCCTGCAGCCTCATTTGAAAAAGGGCGGACGTATTGTGATTGCCATTGAGAATCAATATGGGTTGAAGTATTTTGCGGGTTGTAAGGAGGATCATTTGGGAACCTATTTTGGCGGTATCGAAAATTATCCCCAGGGCGGCGGCGTGCGAACCTTTAGCCGAAAGGGTCTGGAGAGAATTTTTGAGGCCTGCGGTGTAAAGGAATACCATTTTTATTATCCCTATCCGGATTATAAATTTATGCACAGCCTGTACAGCGACGCATATCTGCCCTCCAGAGGAGAGCTCTCCGATAACAGAAGGAATTTTGACAGGGACAGGATGGTGCTTTTCGACGAGAAAAATGCCTTTGACGGATTGACGCAGGACGGTTTATTTCCGATATTTGCAAACTCCTATGTGGCTGTGCTGGGCAGGGCTTTGGATATCAATTATGTGAAATATTCTAATGACAGGGCGCCGGAATATGCCATTAAGACCGAGATAGCAAAGCCTCCGAGAGGAAAGGCGAGAGTGCGTAAATATCCTTTGACCGAAGAGGCGGGAGAGCATATCAGGAATATGGCGGTGGCCTATGAAAACCTGCTGAAGAAATATGAGGGGGGCCGGCTGGAAATCAACCGATGCAAGCTGTCCGAGGAGGAGGGGAAGCCCTATGCGGAGTTTGAGTTTGTGGAGGGAACCTCCTTAGCGGAGCTGATGAATCGGTGCCTGGACAGGGATGACGAGAAGGGCTTTGCAGGGTACTTCAGGGAGTATGTGGAAAGAATCGGATACAACAGTGATTATCCGGTGGCGGATTTTGACTTGATTTTCTCTAATATTCTGGTGCAGGAGGATACGTGGACGCTCATAGATTATGAGTGGACCTTCGGCAAAACCATTGCCACGAAAGAGCTGGCCTTTCGTGCCGTATATTATTTGGCAAGGGAGGACGAGAGCAGAGGAAAGCTGAAGCTTGACTGGATATTGGAGGAGTTAGGTATTACCCAGGCTGATGCGGAGGGTTATTGGGAGCAGGAGAAGGATTTTCAGCGTTTTGTGGCAGGGGAGAGGGTGACGCTTTCACAGATGCGGGATTTGATTGGGCACAGACTCATGACTCCACAGAACTGGATAGAGCGCTATGGAGATTCCGGGGACGTCAACCGAGTGCAGATATATGAGGATTTGGGCGAGGGCTATCAGGAGGAGGCTTCTTATTTTGTGAGAGAGGCCTATCAGGGAGATAATGAGATTGAACTGAACTTAAAGGTCAGCGGTGATGTGAAGATGCTTCGCATAGACCCGGCGATGGACAGCTGTGTGATAAAGATTTTGGAGATGACCTTTAATGGAGAGAGGGTTCCCTTGGAGAAGCATAAGTTGTTGCTTCCCAATGGCAGGATTATGAAGCCGGCCGACAGGAAGGCGGCTGTCTATCAGCCCAGTGTGGTATTTCCCACTACGGACCCTAATCTGAATATTGACTTAGAGCAGCTGGAGCGCCGGGGAGAAAATATTTTGTATGTCAGGCTGAAGATACAGAGAATACCATTGGAGCTGGCGGAGGATATGTTTGCCAATGTGAAACGGCTGATTTAGCAGGAAACGAAAAAGGATAGAGCAGATGGATTATCAGGAAGATTATCAGATGGATTATAAAAAGGCATATGAGCAGGAGCATATCAAATGTGCGGATTTGGCAGGCCGTATTGCGGATTTGGAGGAAAAGTGCGAGGAGCTGGAGTGGAAGCTGAACCGCATCAAAAATAATCCGTTGTGGAAGCTGACAGCACCTTTACGAAAGATGCTGCACTGGGGCATCCGCCAGAGGGACAGGCTGAAAAACTGCGGCGGGATGCGGGGCTTTATCCATAAGCTGGGCTATAAGAAAAGAGAGCGGGAGGCTATGAAGCAGTTCGGCACAGAGAGTTTTCCCACGCCCGAACAGGCGGAACGGGAACGGAACACGGTTTTTCCCCGAATGGTGAAATTCAGTATTCTGGTGCCCCTTTATAATACGCCGAAGGATTTCCTGACGCAGATGCTGGATTCCGTGATGAATCAGACCTACAGGAATTGGGAGCTTTGTCTGGCGGACGGCTCGGATGGGGAGCATGCCTATGTGGGACAGGTCTGCAGCGAGTATGCCGGACAGGCACAGGGGCGGATTGTCTATCGCAGGCTGGATGAGAATCTGGGTATTGCGGGAAATACCAATGCATGTCTGGCCTTTTCCACAGGGGAATATATCGGTCTTTTTGACCATGATGATATTTTGCATCCCTCTGTATTGTATGAATATGCGAAAGCCATTAATGAGCAGGGGGCAGATTATCTGTACTGCGATGAGACTACCTTTAAAAACGGCGATATCGACAGGATGCTGACCATGCATTTTAAGCCGGATTATGCGCCGGATAATCTGCGGGCGAACAATTATATCTGCCATTTCAGCGTGTTTGCGAGGACATTATTAGACGGTAAAGAATTATTTCGTCCCAAGTTTGACGGCAGTCAGGATCATGATATGATTCTGCGTCTTACCGATAAGGCCCAAAAGATTGTGCATATCCCCAGGCTGATGTATTACTGGAGAAGTCATGCAGGCAGCACGGCCTCGGGAATCGACGCAAAGCCTTATGCTATTGCGGCAGCCAAGGGGGCGGTAGCGGAGCATTTGAGAAATCACGGCTATGACCATTTTCAGATTACCGGTACCAGGGCCTTTGACACGATTTTCCGAATTCGCTATCAGATTATCGGCAATCCTAAAATCAGTATTGTGATTCCCAATAAAGACCATGTGGGGGATTTAAAGCGCTGTGTGGAGTCTATTTTGGAGAAGTCAACCTATGACAATTATGAAATCATCATTGTGGAGAATAACAGTGCCTCCCGGGAGATTCAGGAATACTATGGGAAGCTTTTAGGGTATGCCTACGAAGGGGCTTTGGAGGCAGGCTCCCCCGCAGGCGTCCATGACAGAGGGATTTTAACAGGAAATCAGGACGGGCTGGCAGGCGACAGGCTGCATATTGTGACCTATCAGGGAGATTTTAATTATTCCGCCATAAACAATCTGGGGGTCTCCTATGCCAAAGGGGATTATATACTGTTGCTGAATAATGACACGGAAGTCATTACGGTCAACTGGATGGAGGAGCTGCTGATGTATGCCCAGCGAGAGGATGTAGGCGCTGTGGGAGCGAAGCTGTATTATGCTGACCGCACTATCCAGCATGCGGGCGTGGTGCTGGCTTTGGGAGCGCACAGAACAGCCGGTCACAGTCATTACCGGCAGTCCCGGCAGAATCTGGGATATATGGGAAGGCTTTGCTATGCCCAGGACGTCAGTGCGGTTACCGGCGCCTGTCTGATGGTGAGAAAGAGCTTGTATGAGGAAGTGGGAGGTCTGGAGGAGGATTTTGCCGTCTCTTTGAATGATGTGGACTTCTGCTTAAAGCTTCGGGAGAAGCAGCTTTTGAATGTATTCACCCCTTTTGCGGAGCTTTATCATTATGAATCTGTCTCCAGAGGAGCGGATGACAAGGGGAAGAATGCAGAGCGCTATCAGGAGGAATCAGAGCGCTTCAGAGAGAAATGGAAGGCTGTACTGGAGGCGGGCGATCCTTATTATAATAGAAATTTCTCTTTGGACAGAAGCGATTTTTCTTTAAAGGTACAGGAATCATAGGAAATGGTATCCGGCATGCTGCCTCCCGGAGCGGGAAATGAGAGCGCTGATAATGGGACGGCCTGTCGAAGTATTATGAGGAAGATTGGCCTATGCTGTTTAATTCGGTATTCTTCATTACGATATTTTTGCCCCTGGCGCTGGCAGGCTGGTTTTTGCTGCAAAAACTGGAAAATCCCCTTTATGGGAAATTGTTTCTGACAGGAATGTCACTATGGTTTTACGGTTATTATAATCTCTCCTATCTGTGGATTTTGTTGTTCAGTCTGACCTTGAATTTTGGCCTCAGTCTCCTGTTTGAAGGCGTTTCCCCGGGTGGGGGGCGCAGGCTTTTGTTTACGCTGGGAATCGTGGGAAATCTGGGACTGTTATTTTATTTTAAATACTTTCATTTTTTCCTGGACAATTGTAACTTTTTTCTGCATACGGATATTACGATAGAGAGGATTGCGCTGCCATTGGGCATCAGTTTTTTTACGTTTCAGCAGTTATCCTTTCTCATAGAGCGTTATAAGGGCGTGGTACCTCATTACAGACTGGCGGATTATTGCTGCTTTATCACATTTTTCCCGCAGCTGATTGCCGGGCCGATTGTGCTGCACGATGAGTTTTTGCCTCAGCTTCTGGAGCGGAAGAACCGCCGGATACAGGCGGACAGTTTTTTCGACGGCCTTTCCCTCTTTATTCTGGGCTTTGCCAAGAAGGCGCTGCTTGCGGATTCTCTTGCGGTTCTGGTCAATGCGGAGTATTCCAATATTGCTTATCTGGATATGCCCGGGGCATGGGCGACGATTATCTGTTATATGCTGGAACTGTATTTTGATTTCAGCGGTTATTGCGATATGGCCCGGGGTATCGGGAAAATGTTTGGTTTTGTGCTGCCCGAGAATTTCGATTCGCCGTTGATGGCGGTATCGGTAAAGGATTTCTGGCGCAGGTGGCATAAGACCTTGTCCCGATTTCTTTCCCGATACATTTATATTCCTCTGGGAGGAAACCGCAGAGGAAAGATTAGACAATGTTTGAACCTGATGACCGTGTTTCTGGTCAGCGGTCTATGGCATGGGGCGGCTTGGACCTTTGTTTTTTGGGGTCTGATGCATGGGCTGGCTATGGTGTGGGAGACGCTGTTCCCCAGACTGCGGTTTCAATCAGATTGGGCTAACAGAATGGTGACGGGTATCTTTGTGACGCTGTCCTTCTCCGTGTTTCGCAGCGATTCCCTGGGGCAGGCAGGGCAGCTTTGGCAAAAGCTCTTTGCAGGAGGTCTGCAGGGGCGGCTTGCGGGCGTCTGTAATGTGCTGCAGTTTTCGGAGACCTATGTATTAAGGGAGCTTTTGGAGCGGGCGGCGCCCCAGGCGTTGAATGTATTCTATATAGGAACACTGGTTTTGCTATGGTTTATCAGTCTGATACTTTTGCGGGGCCCGAAAGCGGAACAGTGGATTGAGAACAGGGGCGGAAGCGTCGGCGGAGTGTTTGTGCTGGCCACCTTGTTTGTCTGGTCCTTTCTTTCCCTGTCCCAGGTCAGCACGTTTTTATATTTTAATTTTTAACAGAAAATACATCAAAAAAAGTTGATAAATATGCTTTGTAGTGATAAAATACGGACAAAGCATATTTTCTTTTTATCGGTTAGGTCGATATCTTTTTTCTGTTTCTGATAGAACATCTTTTAGAAAATTCATGCTTTTAGTTTTCATGAAATAAGCAGGAGTTTTCGAAAAGAGGCACTCCTGCACACAAATGCATAAGGAGGGCTGCCAATGAGCAAGAAACGAAAGAAGTATGAGGAACTGACCATTGTGGATGATTTTATGTTCGGAAAGGTTATGCGAAATCCTGAATATTGTAAAAGGCTGTTGGAGATTATTCTGGATGTGAGAATCCGCAGGCTGGAATATATTGAGGAGGAAGCTACGAAGAATCCAAGCTATCGGGGGAAGGGAATCCGGCTGGATATTTATGTGGAGAATGGTGAAAATAGTGTCTATGATGTAGAGATGCAGACGGAGGCAGTAGATTCCATTCCCAAAAGATGCAGGTATTATCAGGCTGTTATTGATATCAGTCTGATAGAAAAGGGTGATAACTACAAAGCGTTAAGGAAGAGTTATGTGATTTTTATTTGCACTTTTGACTTGTTTCATAAGGGGCTGCCAATTTACCATTTTGAGAATCGGTGTAGGGAAAATCCAGAGATTGAGCTGGGAGATGCATCGGAGAAAATTTTTCTGAATACGAAAGCGAATTTGTCAGGGGTGAGTGGAGAACTTCGCTGTTTATTGGAATACTTTGAAAACCAGATACCACAGGATGCGTTTACAAGGGAATTAGAGGAGGCTGTTATGGAAGTAAGAGACCACAGAGCGTTTAAATTGGAATATATGTCTGCATGGGCAAGAGAGCAGGATTTAAGAGAAGAGGGAAGAGAAGAGGGAAGGGAAGAGGTGATAGGGGTTCTTATTGCAACCTGCAGAGAATCGGGACAGACCTGTGAAGCTACGGCCGGAATACTGAAGGAGAAGCTTTCTCTGTCAGAGGAGGCGGTACACAGGGCAATGGAGCGGTACTGGTAACAGAGAACCCTGCAGCTGCACAGGCAGGGTTAAGAAGGGGTCAGTAGCCGGATGCTTTGAGATAAGAGGGAAGAAAGCTTTATGACAAAAAAGGCTTTGCTGAAAAAGTTAATAGGGATTATCTTTGCAGAGCTTTTGCTGGTGATGGGCCTTGTCTGGTTTTTTGACCCCTTTTATCAGTATCATAAGCCCTTTTTCGGATGGCAGGCAGTGTTAAATGACAGAGATAATCAGATGCCCGGCACAGTGCGCAATTTTGATTATGACAGTGTGCTGGTGGGTTCCTCTGTGATGGAAAATTGCGACAGCTCCTATCTGGACGAGCACTTTCAGTGCAAAACGCTTAAAATCGCCAGAGCATCTGGGTCGGTGGCTGATTTATTATATTATCTGAAGATGGCGCAGAAGGAGCATTCCTTAAAGAATGTATTCTGGTGCCTTGACCTTGCGGCTCTGGAATCCAGCCCTGTGACAACGCTTCAGGAGGGAGGGGACGCCCCTTGGTATCTGCATACACAGACTCCTCTGGATGATGTGGCTTATCTGTGTAATAAGGAGGTGCTTCTTGAAAAGATTCCTTATATGCTGGCGGGAGAGCGCCTTGGTAAAAATACGGGTGGCCGGGCCTATTACTGGGCCGAGGGAAAGAACTTTTCGGCACAAAGCGTGATAAGCGTATATAACAGGCCGAAAAAAGCCAAGCGCTCCAGAGACTTTGAGGAGGAGAAGGAATTGGTATCGGCCAATATAGAGCTGTTGCTTGAGCAGGTTCGAAGCCATCCGGAAATCCGTTATCGGTTTTTCTTTCCACCGTATTCCATGTGCTGGTGGGATTGCGCCTATGTAAACGGAGAGTTGAAGAAGAATTACTATATTTTAGAAGAAGCGATTCCGGCGCTGTTATCCTGTGAGAATGTGGAGGTGTATTATTATCAGGATGAAGAGGAGATTATCTGCGATTTAGACAATTATATGGATTTGATTCATTACTGCCCTGCAGTCAATCAATATCTGTTGGAGCAGATGACGGCAGGAGAAGGAAGAGTGACAAAAGAAAACTGGCAGAAAGTAATAAAGGGCATGCGAAAGCTAGTGAAGCGGATTTACAGGGAGGAAATTTACCGCTATTATTTTTGAATAGCGGTTGATTCATGTCTTGCGCCCCGATAAATTTCTTTTCAGATGGTAAATATTGTGGTAAACTACATATAAAGGAAATGTGGAGCGTCGGTGTGCGCGTACACATGCTATCAGTGTAAATCAAGGAGGTAAGGGCAATGGGCTTTATGGAGGAATTCCGGTTTTGGCTGGAGGATGATTATTTTGACCAGGAGACAAAGAAAGAGCTTCTGGCGATTCGCAATGATGAAGGAGAAATAGAGGAGCGGTTTTATAAGGAGCTGGAATTTGGTACAGGCGGTATGCGCGGTGTAATCGGAGCGGGTACGAATCGTATGAATATTTATACGGTCCGCAAGGCTACGCAGGGCCTGGCTAATTTTATTTTAAAGCAGGGCACTCAGGATAAGGGGGTTGCGATTTCCTATGATAATCGCCGTATGTCCACGGAATTTGCGGATGTGGCGGCTCTTTGTCTGGCGGCAAACGGAATTAAGGCCTATGTGTTTGAGGAATTAAGACCTACGCCGGAGCTTTCCTTTGCGCTGCGTACGCTGGGTTGTACGGCGGGCATTATGGTGACCGCAAGCCACAATCCTCCCGAGTACAACGGTTATAAGGTATACTGGGAGGACGGCGCACAGGTGACTGCGCCCAAGGATAAGGAGATTATTACGGAAGTGCTGGCCATTAAAGACTATCATTCCTTAAAGACCATGGATAAGGCCGAGGCGGTTCAGGCAGGCCTGTATCAGTCTATCGGCAGCGAAATGGATGATGCGTATATGGCGGAGCTCAAAAAGCAGATTATTCATTCGGATGTGATAGCCGCCGTAGCGGATGATATGAAGATTGTATACACCCCTCTTTGCGGAACGGGCAATAAGCCTGTACAAAGGATTCTTTCGGAGCTGGGCTTCAAGAATGTATATGTGGTGCCGGAGCAGGAGAATCCCGACCCTGATTTTACGACGCTGGATTATCCCAATCCGGAGGACCCCAAGGCCTTTACCTATGCGCTGCGTCTGGCAAAGGAAAAGGATGCGGATATTGTGCTGGCTACCGATCCGGATGCGGATCGATTGGGAGTATATGCAAAGGATACCAAAACCGGTGAGTATGTATCCTTTACGGGTAATATGTCCGGTATGCTGATTGCGGAATATATTCTGAGGGAGAGGACGGCTACAGGCACAATGCCCGAGAATCCCGCATTGGTTACCACGATTGTCACGACCAATATGACCTTCCCGATTACACAGGCTTATCATGTAAAGCTGATTGAGGTACTGACAGGCTTTAAGTTTATCGGTGAGCAGATTAAGCTCTTTGAGCAGACCGGCAGCAATCATTATGTATTCGGTCTGGAGGAGTCCTATGGCTGTCTGGCCGGCACTCATGCAAGGGACAAGGATGCGATTGTGGCAGTTATGTGTCTGTGTGAGGTGGCTGCTTACTGCAAGAAGAACGGTAAGACGCTCTGGGATATGATGCTGGAGGTCTATGAGAAGTACGGTTACTTTAAGGAGACGCAGTATACCATTACCTTAAAGGGTATTGACGGCGCAAGACAGATTACGGAGATTATGGATAAGCTGCGCAGCAATCCTCCCAAGGCCTTTGGCAGCCGCAGGGTATTAAAGTTCAGAGACTATGAGAGGGATGTGATTTTGGATATGGAGACCGGTGAAAAGACGGTCACAGGCCTGCCGAAATCAAATGTGCTTTATTTTGAACTCCCCGATGACGAATGGTGTTGTGCAAGACCTTCCGGAACAGAGCCCAAGATTAAGTTCTATATGGGCGTGAAGGGTGAAAGCCTTGCGGATGCCCAGGAGAGAGTGAACCAGTTGACTGAGGATTTAAAGGCAGTTTTATAGTATCCTTATTCGGGACATAATAAACAGCGAATCGTCCACAGAGGGCGGTTTGCTGTTTATATGTGTACAGAATCTTATGGCGGCTTTCATTAGTTTATAATTGGCTGCGGAAAGGTATGGCCGGCAGATGGCAGCTTGGGCAAATGTGAAAAAAACGGTATATTTTTTGAGACGAAACGGGTTGAAGCCTACCTTTCATGCCGTATGGGAGCGCTTGGCGGCAGGCAAAGCCGCTGCTTATCAGTATGTGCCTCCTACTGCCCGGGAGCTTGATAGACAGCGCAGCAGCTGTCAGAGGTTATTTGACGGGCAGGGTCAAGCCTTGGAATCGGAGCCGCCTCTGTTCAGTATTCTGGTGCCTGCCTATCGCACCAGAGAAGCTTTTTTAAGGGAATTAATTGATTCCCTGCTGGCCCAGACTTACTCTCGCTGGCAGCTGGTGATTGCGGATGCTACGAAGGAAGATGATGTGGAAAGTGTAGTGACAGATTATGAGGATTCCAGAATCTGCTATGTCAGACTGAAAGAGAACGGAGGTATTTCCGGAAACAGTAATCAGGGACTGGAATATGTGGCGGGCAGTTATGTGGGCCTTCTGGATCATGATGATATTCTGACCCCGAATGCTCTGTATGAAATGTACGAGGCCATTCAAAGGGGAAAGAATAGAGGAATAGAGGCGAAGCTGCTCTATTCCGATGAGGATAAATGCGATGAGCAGGGGCGGATATTTTATGAGCCCAATATAAAAGAGGATTTTAATCTGGATTTGCTGCTATCCAATAATTATATCTGTCATTTCCTGGTGATAAAGACAGAATTGTTAAAGGAGCTGGGATTCAGGCCGGAATATGAAGGGGCCCAGGATTATGATTTGACGCTTCGGGCGTCAGAAAGGATTCTTGCCTCCGGGGAAGGGCAGGAGCAGCTTGTACACATTCCCAAGGTGCTATATCATTGGCGCTGTCATGGGGCTTCTACGGCAGTAAATCCCCGCAGCAAGGAATATGCTTACGAGGCCGGGCGCCGGGCGCTGCAGGATTTTGCGGACAGACAAAGGATTCCTGCAAAAGCGGAGAATCTTCCTCATCTGGGCTTTTATCGACTGAAATGGGAACAAGATATTTTTATCTGTCGTCCGGACCTGGGAGCTGTAGGAGGGAAGCTTCTGCATAGGGGAAGAATTGTGGGCGGCAGAATGGACGAGTACGGAAAAATATATTATGAGGGGCTGCCCGCAGGCTTTAGCGGTATCCTGCATCGGGCGGCGCTGACTCAGGATGCGATGGCGGTGGATATCCGCCTCATAAAAGTGCGTCCCCAGTGCCATGAATTGTTTGAAAAGGCGGTGGGGGTATCCTATACCCGGGTTTTGGGAACGGATATTTTTGACAGCAGTACCCTGCCTGCCGGAACAGATTATGTGGCAGTCAGTCTGGCGCTGGGAAGAGCGCTTCGGGGGGCCGGTTATCGTATCCTATGGGAGCCGGAGCTCAAGGGGAAAGTGTAAGAGTCCGCAAAAACGGCAGAAAACGCAGAGAAAAGGAGCCTTATGCCTCAGATAACGGTGGTCATACCAAACTATAATGGAATAAAGTACCTGAAGGATTGTATGGATGCTCTTTATGCGCAGAGCCCGGGAACGGAGTTTGACGTGCTGGTGGTGGATAATGGTTCCACAGATGACAGCGTTGGGCTGATTCGGGAGAACTATCCCCAGGCAGGGCTTATCTGTCTGCCTGAAAATACCGGCTTCTGCCATGCGGTGAATGTGGGCATTGAACAGTCGGACAGTCCTTATATCATCCTTTTAAATAACGATACCAAGGTGTATGACGGTTTTGTGGAACATTTGTATCAGGCGATTTTGCGGCGCAGGAGGGCTTTTTCTGTCAGCGCCGCAATGCTTATGTGGGACAGGCCGGAGCTTCTGGACGGGGCCGGGGACCGTTATTGTGTGTTGGGCTGGGCCTATGCCCGGGGAAAGGGAAGGCCTGTGGCAGGTTATCAAAAGGCGACGGAGGTATTCAGCGCCTGCGGCGGAGCCGCTATCTACCGCAGAAGCATTCTGGAGCAAATCGGCCTGTTTGACGAACAGCATTTTGCTTATCTGGAGGATTTGGATATCGGATATCGGGCGCGTATCTTCGGCTATAAAAATTATTATGAACCGAAGGCGCAGGTGGTACATTTTGGAAGCGCTTCCTCCGGTTCCCGGTATAATCAGTGGAAGACAGGGCTTGCATCTGCCAATAATATTTATGTAATCCTGAAAAATATGCCGCTTCTGCAGCTGGCGTTGAATCTGCCTTTTCTGGCGCCGGGTTTTCTGATAAAGCTTCTGTATTTCTGCAAAAAGGGTTTTGGCAGAGAGTATGTAAAGGGGATAGGACAGGGCTTCCGGAAGTCCTTTGGCCCTGAGGGGAGGCGGGCAAAAATAAAATTTTGCTGGCGCAATCTGGGGCATTATCTTCTGATACAGGGGCAGTTATATGCAGGAGCGATTCAATTTATTATGAAATCTTAAGAATTAACTTCATAAATTCTTAAGTTGTGGTTTTCGGTATCTTACATTAAAATAATTTTAGCGCATCAGCGTTGTGGTTTCGTCGAAGGTGGAACCGTAACCTATTTCGATGTGCTCGCGACAAGGAATTGGAGCAATTATATGATAAAGGACAATCAGAAGGTATTCAACAGGCTGTTGGTCTTAATGGATGCCGCCATTACGGCAGTCTCGCTGATATTGGGGTATCTCATAAAATTTTATGTGCTGAACAAGGGGCCGGGTATCGGCGTATTGCCGCTTACAGATTATGTCCGTCTGCTGATTTTTATTGTACCCGGTTATCTATTGCTCTATTACAGATGCGGCGTGTATACGCCTAAGAGGACTGTCCGACGCAGACATGAAATTTATGGTATTCTGCAGGCAAACACGATTGGCCTCGCGGCTCTGATTATTATTCTGTACATGATAGTCAGGGAGTTTAACTTCTCCCGTTCGGTTATGGCAATTTTCTATGTCATGAATATTTTCCTGATGGCCTGTGCCAGAACGGTGCTGCGCAGGGCTTTGCAGGGAATCCGGAGAAAGGGCTTTAATTTAAAGCATATTCTGCTGGTGGGATATTCCAGGGCGGCGGAGGAATATGTGGATCGTATTCTGGACAATCCCCAGTGGGGTTATGTGGTGTGCGGTATATTGGACAATCACATTCCGGCGGGTACTTTATACAAGGGTGTGAAGGTACTGGGCTCCATTGGTAATCTGGAGATTATTCTGCCGGAGAATAAGCTGGATGAAATTGCCATAACACTGGCCTTGAAGGATTATGACTTTCTGGAAAGTATTGTAGATATCTGTGAAAAGTCCGGCGTGCATACAAAGTTTATTCCGGATTATAATAGTTTAATACCATCCAAGCCTTATACGGAGGATTTGCTGGGTCTGCCGGTTATCAATATCAGATATGTGCCTCTGACCAATACCGGCAATGTGCTGATTAAGAGAATCGTTGATATCGTTGGTTCGCTGGTGGGGATTATCCTGACCTCGCCGATTATGCTGGTATGTGCCATTCTGGTGAAGCAAAGCAGCAAGGGCCCCGTTATTTTCCGGCAGGAGAGGGTAGGACTGCACAATAAGCCCTTTTATATGTATAAATTCCGCAGCATGGAGCAGCAGACGCCCGGAGAGGAAAAGAAGGCGTGGACGGTGAAGGACGACCCCCGGGTGACAAAGGTGGGGAAATTTCTGCGGCGCACCAGTATTGACGAGTTGCCGCAGCTGTTTAATATCTTAAAGGGAGATATGAGCCTGGTGGGCCCCAGACCGGAGCGGCCGCTGTTTGTGGAGAAATTCCGGGAGGAAATCCCGCGATATATGGTAAAGCATCAGGTGAGGCCGGGGTTGACCGGCTGGGCGCAGGTAAACGGCCTTCGGGGAGATACCTCGATACGCAAGCGTATTGAATATGATATTTATTATATAGAAAACTGGTCCATAGGATTTGACATAAAAATTATTTTTATGACCTTTTTTACAGGATTTATCAACAAAAATGCATATTAAACTAAAGTAAAGCGAGGAAAAAATCATGTCAGAAAATTCAGGTAAAGGTTCCAATGCATCCGCAGCGCAGATGAGCGCAAAGCAGCGGCAGGCAAAGAAAACGAAAAAAATTATTTTGTTTTCGGTGGAAATTGTTGTGATTCTGGTAATGTTATTTGTAGCCTGGCAGGTGTTTCGAGCTACAAAGCCCGGTCAGGGGCCTACCTACACCGAGATTAAGCCCGAGAAGCTGGAAATTCCTGTGGAGATTCAGGAGAACGAGACTATGAAGGGCTATATGAATATTGCACTGTTCGGCGTGGACGCCACTACGGAGAGCCTTCTTTACAGAGGAAGCCGAAGCGACAGTATTATGATTGCCAGCATCAATCTGGACACCGGAGATATTCGTCTGGTGAGCGTTTACAGAGATACCTTCCTGAATACGGATGACAACAATAAGTATCAGAAGGCAAACCATGCCTATTCCATAGGGGTGATTGACGGTGTGGATTTGAAGGGCGGTCCTGAGCCTGCCATTAAGATGCTGAACAAGAATCTGGATTTGAATATCACGGATTTTGTAACCGTGGGTTATCGCGGACTCAGTGAGGTGATTGACGGTTTGGGCGGCATTTATATTGATGTGGACGAGACAGAGCTGAAGCATATCAACAATTATCAGATTGGTATTTCGGAATCCTTGAAATGCACCTATACGCCGGTAACGGAGACGGGATATCAGCTGCTGGATGGGATTCAGGCATCCGCCTACTGTCGTATTCGTTATGGCGGCGGGGATGATTTCAAGAGAGCCAGCCGTCAGCGGGAGGTTATCAAGGGCATTGAGGAGCAGGCGAAGAAGGCTGATTTAAATGCCCTTACCAAGGTCTTTAATACTGCGTCGAAGCATATTTTCACCAATCTCGACAGCAAGGATATTCTGGAAATGATTAAGAATATAGCAAATTACCGTATTGTGGAGGAAGATGGTTTTCCTCAGGAAAATATGCGAACCGTGAAGAATATCGGAGCCAGAGGCAGCTGTGTAGTTCCTACGGATTTGGAGAGCAATGTGATATGGCTTCATCAGTTTCTGTTTGAGGAGCAGGATTATCAGGTAACGGATAAGGTAAAGGAGTATAGCAGGAAGATTGCCGAGGAGACGGCTTCCTATATTAATGAATAAGATTAGTTAGGTGAGAAAAGTGGTCATGTAAGGAAAGGGAAGCCCAAAGATGCGGCTTCCCTGGTTTTTTGCTTGTGTAAAAAGGCAGATTACAGTATAATAGGACTTACATGTGACATAGCATAGAATAGGGGCGGCAGCCATGAAAATAGATGTGATGATTCCGGTTTATAAACCGGGGAAAGAGCTTTTTGATTTACTGGAAAGGCTGAATACACAGAGTGTGCCGATACAGCGCATTATATTGATGAACACGGAGGAGCGGTACTTTGAGGAACTGACTTACGGGACCCGCTTCATGGACAGACATCGCAATGTGAAGGTGTATCATCTGTCCAAACGGGAATTTGACCATGGCAGGACCAGACATAAGGCTGTGGAGAAATCGGATGCGGATATCTTTGTGATGATGACACAGGACGCCATGCCGGTAGATTCTTATCTGATTGAGAAGCTGATACAGAATCTGAAGGGGGAGGTGGCGGTCTCCTATGCAAGGCAGATTCCGACTCAGGAGAGCAGCCTTCTGGAGAAGATATCCCGCTACTTTAATTATCCTCCCAAGGCCTGCATCAAATCCGCAGAAGATATTGAGACGATGGGGATAAAGACCTATTTCTGCTCCAATGTGTGTGCGGCCTATCGTCGGGATATTTATGATAAGCTGGGTGGATTTATCCGGCATGCCATTTTTAATGAGGATATGATATATGCGGCAGGAGCGGTGAAGCAGGGCTATCAGATTTCTTATGAGCCTCAGGCTCAGGTCTATCATGCGCATAATTATACAAACAGACAGCAGTTTAGCAGGAACTTTGATTTGGGGGTTTCCCAGGCGTCCCACCCGGAAGTCTTTGGGGGAGTGCGCTCGGAGACCGAGGGAAGGAAGCTTGTAACGGCAGCCACCGCATACTTGAAGAAAAAGCATATGTTGAGAAAGCTTCCGTACTTTTACATACAGTGCGGGTGTAAATATGCGGGTTATTTGCTGGGCAAGCATTACAGGCATCTGCCCATGAGATGGATATTAGCGATGACCTCCAATAAGGATTATTGGCAGCAGGAATGTTAAATGGATTTTAGAAAGGGATGGTATGGGATATGTGTGGTATTGTAGGATATATCGGGAATAAACAGGCGGCGCCGATTATTCTGGACGGTTTGTCAAAGCTGGAATACAGAGGCTATGATTCGGCGGGCATGGCAATTTATGACGGAGAGAAAATCACCTCCAGGAAGGCGGTGGGGAGGCTTAAGGTATTAGAGAATCTCACACATGGCGGGGAGATGATGCCGGGGTTTTCGGGTATCGGGCACACTCGCTGGGCTACCCATGGAGTCCCCAGCGATACGAACTCTCATCCCCATCTGAATCAGACGGACACGATTGCAGTCGTGCATAACGGCATCATAGAGAATTATATCTCGTTAAAGAAAATGCTTCAGGATAAAGGCTATCTATTCGTATCGGAGACGGATACCGAGGTGCTGGCGCATTTATTGGATTTTTATTATAAGGGGAATCCGCTGGAGGCTATAACAAAGGTACTTCACAGAGTGGAAGGCTCCTATGCGCTGGGAATTATGTTTGCGGATTTTCCGGATGAAATCTATGCGGCCAGAAAGGACAGTCCCCTGATTGTGGGCCGGAATGAGGAGGACTGCTTTATCGCTTCGGATGTACCCGCTATTCTGAAATATACCAGAACCGTATATTATATGGACAATCAGGAGGTGGTACAGCTGCAGAAGGGGGCGCTGCGCTTCTTTTCTGTGGACGAGGAGGAGCTTTCCAAGGAGGCGGTGCAGATTGACTGGGATGCGGATGCGGCGGAAAAGGCCGGATATGAGCATTTTATGTTAAAGGAGATGTATGAGCAGCCTAAGACCATTACAGATACCATTTCTCCCAGAATCCGACAGAATGATATTGTGATTGAGGAATTAAAAATGAATGATGAGGAGCTGAGGGCCATAAAGAAGATTCATATTGTGGCCTGCGGCTCGGCATATCATACAGGCGTTACCGGAAAGTATGTGTTTGAAGGGCTGGCAAGGCTGCCTGTGGAGGTGGATGTAGCCAGCGAGTTTCGTTATCGCGACCCTATTCTGGAGGAGGGAAGCATGGTTATTGTTATCAGCCAGTCGGGAGAGACGGCAGATACGCTTGCAGCCCTCAGGGAAGCGAAGGCCAGGGGCTTTAAGGTGTTGGGCATTGTCAATGTGGTAGGCAGTTCCATCGCCAGAGAGGCGGACAGCGTCATGTATACCTGGGCGGGCCCGGAGATTGCGGTGGCCACCACCAAGGCGTATAGCGCTCAGCTGGCGGCGCTTTATATGCTGGCTATGAAATTTGCCAAGGCCAGAGGCACGATTACGGAGGAACAGTTCCGACAGCTTTTGACGGATTTGCGGTGTCTGCCTGACCAAATAGAGATGCTGCTGGCTCAGAAGGAGAAGCTGCAGCATTTTGCCAATCGGTATGTGGGAGCCAAGGATATTTTCTTTATCGGGCGGGGCGTGGATTATGCCATTTCCCTGGAGGGCTCTCTGAAGCTTAAGGAGATTTCTTATATTCATTCCGAGGCTTATGCGGCGGGAGAATTAAAGCACGGAACCATTTCTCTGATTGAGGATGGCACGCTGGTAATCGCCCTTGCCACCCAGCCGGCGCTGTTTCAGAAAACCGTCAGTAATGTGGTGGAGGTAAAAGCCAGAGGCGCCTTTGTGCTGGCGGTGACGAATGAGGGGAACAAATCCATTGAAAAGGCGGCGGATTATGTGGTGTATATTCCCGAGACGAATCCTTATTTTACGAATTCTCTGGCCATTGTGCCCCTGCAGCTTTTTGCCTATTATGTGGCTGTGGGAAGAGGCTGTGATGTAGATAAACCCAGGAATCTTGCGAAGTCGGTAACGGTGGAATAAAAAACACAAATCATTAAAATTTTAAACACAATTTAGACACAAATAATCGCTATACTAAGTACATCGTAAATAAGCGGCGGAGAGCTTATGGCCGATGTACTTTCCCTATTTGGAAGGATGGCTGTAAGACGGTTGTATATTCCCATAGAAAAGAGGTAATGGATATGTACGAAAACGAAATTTATTCCGGCAACAGTACAGAGAACAATGAAGGAAGATATTTTGACAGGCTTGACAATCCGGGTGATACGATAAACCGGCAGAAGCAGAATGCATGGCAGGCGGACCCCGTAAGACCCATACCGGAGGAGCCGGTGAAGACGTCTAAAAAGAGAGGCGGCTTTTTGAAGAAAACAATAGTGGCCCTGAGCATGGGTTTATGCTTTGGTGTATTTGCAGGCCTCGGATTTTTTGCGGTATGTAAGACCACGGGTATTCTGGAGCAGATAAGCGTTTCCAATCAGGCCGCTTTGGAAATTGCGGACAATGGTAACGGCGTTATGAATATTCCTCAGGAGAAGCAGGAGATAAAGAATACAACTCCACAGAGTGTGAATATGGGAGCCACGGATATTTCGGGAGTGGTGGAAGAGGTAATGCCGGCAATGGTGTCCATTATCAACAATGCCACGGAGAGGATGGATTTCTGGGGACAGACTTACACAAGGGAATCCGCTTCCAGCGGAACCGGTATCATTATCTCCGAAAATGAGGAGGAGTTGTTAATCGCCACCAATCATCACGTGGCGGTGGACTCTACGAAACTGGAAGTCACCTTTATTGACGGCGCTACCGCCGAGGCAAAGATTAAGGGGATGGACTCGGAGATGGATTTGGCCGTGATTGCGGTTAAACTCAAGGACGTCAGCAATGAGACAAAGGCGGCTATTTCGATTGCCACCCTTGGAGACAGTGATGATTTAAAACTGGGTAAGCCTGTTATTGTAATTGGTAATGCTCTGGGGTATGGACAGTCTGTGACAAACGGTATTATCAGCGGCCTGAACCGGGAACTGGAAATGGAGGACGGTACGACAGGTACCTTTATTCAGACCAATGCAGCTGTGAATCCCGGTAATTCCGGCGGTGCGCTCTTTAATATAAACGGTGAGGTTATCGGTATCGTGTCCAGTAAGATTGGCGGCTCCGCCATTGAAGGCATGGGCTACGCAATTCCCATCAGTTCGGCCAGCCCGATTATTTCCGAGATGCTGGAGCGCAGAACCAGGGAGGATAAGGTAGCGGAAGGCGATATGGGATATCTGGGGATAACACCCCAGCAGATTACCGCAGAGGCCGTGCAGTATTATAATATGCCTCAGGGCGTCTTTATCTATAAGGTGTATCCGGGTACGGGAGCAGAGGCGGCAGGTATTATGAATGGAGATATTATCACCAGGCTGGAGGGTGAAAGAATCACTTCCTTTGAGGATTTACAGGATGTTTTACAGTATTATGCTGTGGGAGATACCATTACGGTTACCATCAGCCGTTGGGAGAATGGGGGTTATACCTCTATGAATGTGGAGGTCACGCTGGGAGAAAGACCCAAGGATTGATGAGAAGCCGTTAAAACAAAAAGATAAACAGATAATTTCGATAATTGGAGAAACGGTTAAGGCATGGTATGCAGGAAAGTACCATGCCTTATATCATGTAACCATATTTTAGGGAAACGCTGATTAAAGCGTTTCCTGCGTCGGATTTAATCAGTGCTTCCTTAGGTATCGGTGGTGCGGGTTGTGGGAAGGGGAATAATCGGGTATAATAGGTTCTGGAAAGAAGCGGCTATGCCTTGCAGGAGGGGCGGGGCAGATAAAGGAGCAAAAGGAACAGAGGCGGGCAGGAATGAGTGACAGAAGAGTTTTGATTGTGGAGGACGACAGGGATATCAGTGAAATGCTGGGCAGCTTTCTAGAGGAGAATGGTTATGAGCCGGAGTATGCCTATGATGGCAGAGAAGCCTCCCGACGGATAGCCCGGGAAGAATACACCATGATTTTAATGGACTTGATGCTGCCCTATAAGGCCGGGGAGGATCTGATACGGGAATTGCGGATGCATTCTGTCACGCCGGTAATATGCCTGTCGGCAAAGTCGGAAATGGAGACGCGCTTGGAGGCGCTGCGTATGGGGGCGGATGATTATCTGTTGAAGCCTTTTGATATGAATGAGGTTCTGGTACGCATGGATGTGGTGCTGCGAAGAGCTGGCAATCGAGAAAGCAGGGAGCAGAGGGTGTTGTCCTGCGGGAAGCTTTGTCTGTATCAGGAGGAGAACCGGGTGGATTTCGAGGGAGAGGAAATCGGATTGACCCTAAAGGAATTTTTGTTGCTGAAGCTTTTTATGGAGAATCCGAAAAAGACATTCACAAAGGCCAATTTGTATGAATCTGTCTGGCAGGACGAATATTATTATGAGGATAATACTATCAATGTGCATATGAGCAATCTGAGAAATAAACTCAAGAGGATTACCCATCATGATTATATAGAGACAGTTTGGGGCATTGGTTATCGATTAAGGGGGAATAGCGGATGATAGGGATAATCCTGTGCGTCGTTTTGCTGTTTATCTGCGGACTTTTGGCAGTTTATATCCTATCCATGAGACGACAGCTTCGCAGTATGAGAAAGGAGCTGGAACAGACGGAGGATACGTCTTATAACAGACAGCTGACGATTGCCCTGTTTGACCGGGAATTGACAAGGCTGGCTGTTCAGATGAATCATAATCTGGATTATCAGAAGCAGCTGAAGCGGCGAACGCAGCAGTCGGAGCTGGCTTTAAGGCAGTCCATTTCCGATATTGCCCATGACCTTCGGACACCTCTCACAGTCATCAGAGGGAATCTGCAGCTTTTGGAGAAGGATGATAAGATATCAGGAAAAAGCAGAGAGAGACTGCTCACCTGTCAGAATAAGGTAAAGGCTTTAAATGAATCAATCAATGATTTCTTTGAGCTGTCTTTGTTGGAAAGTGACAGTAGTGTCGTAACTTTAACCCCTGTAAATATCACGAAGCTTTTGACCCAGTTTATTTTGGAGCATGAAGCATTCATCAGAGAGCACGGCCTGGCGCCGGATATTCGTCTGCCTGAGCGGACAGTGATGATACTGGCGGAGGAGCAGCTGCTTTTTAGAATGCTGGAGAATCTGCTGGTCAATGTGGTAAAATATGCAGAGGGTGGCTTTGCTTTGTCGCTGGAGGAGCCTGACGGCAGGCGGTGCCGTATTACTTTTTCCAACAGGATAAGAAAAGAGCAGTTCGACTTAAAGGGAATGGGCCGTCTGTTTGAGCGCAATTATCGCGGCAGCCGGGTTCGGGCGGGAGAAGGCGCCGGTCTGGGACTTTTTATTGTAAAGCTGCTGGCCCAAAAGCAGAGGGCGGAGGCAGAGGCAAAGCTGACAGGAGAAAGGCTGGAAATCAGCGTGTTATTTCAGACGCCGGAGGTATAGAATCACCGGAGGCTCTTACGAAGATTTGGCTAAGACAGAAGTTTAAAGATTTTTTTGGATTTAAGAAATTCTTTAAACTTCTCTTTTATTATAATGAAAACGGCACTTGAGAACGAAAAGGAGGCGTTTCATGCAGAATATAGTGATAGAGGTAAAAAATCTGGAAAAGCAATACGGGAAACAAAAGGCCGTGAAGGATTTGTCTTTTCAGATAAAGGAAGGAATGATTTGCGGTTTAATCGGGCCGAATGGGGCGGGAAAGACTACTATTATGAAAATGTTGGGTGGTCTTGTGCTTCCCACCGGAGGGAGCATGGAAATCTATGGAAGAAGCTCTGAGAAGGAGCTGGCTAAGGCCAGAAGCCGTATGAGCTTTATGATTGAAATACCCTATGCAAAGGAAAGAATGACTGCCATAGAAAATCTGGAAAAGCAGAGGATTCAAAAAGGCATACCTAATCGGAAACGGGTGAGTGAGGTTCTGGAGCTGGTAGGGCTGGAGCATACCGGTAAAAAGCTGGTGAAGAATTTTTCGATGGGTATGCGGCAGCGCCTGGGCATAGCGAATGCGCTTCTTACAAAACCCGAGATTATGGTGCTGGACGAACCGATAAACGGATTGGACCCGGAAGGCATTGTAGAAATTCGGGAGCTGCTTTTGAAGCTGAATCAGGAGGAGCATATGACAATCCTGATATCTTCCCATATTTTGAGCGAATTATCTCTGCTTTGTACGGACTATCTTTTCTTACGGAAGGGACAGCTGCTGCAGGATGTCTCAAATGATGAGCTGCAAAGGCTGTGCGGGGAATATTATCATATCCATACGGACAGGGATGCGCTGGCGCTTACCGTTTTGCAGGAACAGCTTGGCGTAACCGAGGCGGAGGTAAATGAGGATGGCAGCATCCGGTTGTATGAACAGCTGGAAAATATTCGAGAGGTGTCAAGAACTCTGTACGAACACGGGGTAATACCGTTAGAGCTAAAGGTATGCAGAGCGAATCTGGAACAATATTATATGGATATGGTAGGTGGGCAGAATGTGGAACATCATAAAAGCGCTGAATTATCAGATTAAAAGAGATAATATTATGATATATGGTTTTCTCCTGGCGTTTTTCGTACTGCTGGCGCCTATTGCAGTAGGGGAGAATGCCATTGGGGAGATAACCGGGAGCCAGTATTATGTATCGATGTATTCTGAGGGGCTGCCGTTTATCCTGGCTCTTCTGACACTTTATATAACCTCCCGAATCTGTGGTTGGGATTTTAATGATAAGACTGTGAATTATGAACTGCTGGCAGGTCATTCCCGACGCAGCGTCTATCTGGCCAGAGTCCTCCTGAGCCTTATATGGAGCGTCCTTGGCACGTTGGCGGTAGTCCTTTTACCGATTGGGACCATCACGCTTCTAAACGGCTGGGGATATAGTGCGGATGCGAAAGATATGGCAGTCAGGGGACTGCTTTCCCTTCTTCCCCTGTTTCGCATTGTCTGTGTATGGATTATGTTGACCTTTCTTTTGCAAAACGGCTTTACGGCTTTGGCGCTGGGGTATACTTTATATATGATAGGGATTCTGATTACCCTGCTTCTTCAGGAGAGCTTTCAAATTAACTGGACGATACAGTTGGGCAGCGTTAATCTGATAAAGCTTTTGACTCTCACCAATTATACCAGTGTGTATATCAACGGAGAGGATGTAATGGTTTATCGCACGGCCCTTGCGGCTTCGGAAATGTACAGTACTGTTTTGGCATCCCTGGCAGTAGGCTTCGTCTGTCTTGGCCTGGGCTATGTGATATTTTGTCGCAGGGATATGAGCTAGGAAATAGGGACGTCCGCTAAAGCGGGCAGATGGGAGTCGGTATGAAAAATCTGATAAAAGCACAGCTGTATCAGCTGCGCAGAAAAAAATTTACTGGTTTTGTGTTTTTGTTTGTTCTCCTTCTGATTTTGATAAATTTATGGGCGGATGGGAACTTTGGTGAGGGCATTACAGCCAGCGAGTATCTTGCTGTGGATGGTTTTTTTGTGCTGTTGTTTTCGCTGATTTTTATTATACATTACACGGGGGAGGTCTGCGCCGCCGATTTTATGGATAAGACTGCCAATTATGAGGTCATGGGAGGTTACACAAGGGCGGATGTGTATGTCAGCCGGGTGTTTTTAAGTCTGGCGGGAGGATGCGTCGGTGCGATACTTCTGTGGGCAATCCCTGTTATAGTGGCGGTAGTTCTCTGGGGGTGGGGGAATACACTGGTATTTTCGGATATGCTTTGCAGATATCTGGTGGCGCTGTTTTGCGTGATGCGTCTTATCTGCGAATTTGTCTTTTTGAGCTGCCTGGTAAAAAATTCTTACATCATACTGGCCATCGGTGCGTTCATATCCTTTGCCGGCGGTACTTATATATCCGTTGCCGCTCAGATTTCGGCAGGTGTTTTGGGACAACATGCCTCGGTATTGTTAAGCCTGACAAATCTTTTTGAGCTTTTTAATCTGGAATCCTTTCGTACCTACAGTCTGGTAAATTTAAAATCGCATATCATATATGACGCTTCCCTGGCAATGGGGGATGCGGCGCTGAGCCTGGGGGCTTCCTTGGGGATAGGCGTGTTCTTCCTCTGGCTGGGTTACAGTTATTTTTGCAGGGACGATTTCAGTTGAGTATATGGAAATAACGGCCGGGAAGTTTATAGTAGGACAGGGCAGTTAAGAGACGGAGGATTAATATGGCAAATAGTGATGTAATATTGATAAGCATAGAGCTTGTGCTGGCGGTACTTCTTTATCTGCTGGCCGATTATGCGGATAAGGTGCTTTCTGCGAAGTGGAAACTTTGCTATGTACTGCCTCTTTTGGTGGGGCTTGTTTTTAGCGGTATATACGGAACGGACGCCTGTCTGCTGGGGGTATATCTGGGAGCGGTTCTTATGCTGGCAGGCTTCGTATGGGAGATAAAAAGAGTCAGACACATTACGGCGGCGCTTTCAGGACTCCTGATTCTAAGCGCCGTACCTGTAGTATTCTTGAGTCCGGGTTATCGTGCGCCCGATTATGCGGCGGAGTTTCAGAAAGGCTTTGAGACCATGAGGGAATATTATGTCCTTGGGGAGCATAAAGGGATAGACTGGGAGGCTCTTTATGAGGAGTATCTGCCCCGGTTTCAGGAGGCTCGGGAAAAGCATGACAAGGTGGAAAATTATATGCTGTGGAACAGCTTCTGTGGGGAATTCCATGACGGGCATGTACATTATATGGCCAATGATGAGGATACAGAGAAGAAAGCTTGGGAGCGTATGTATGGGAATGATTACGGTCTGGCATTGATGAGCCTGGATAACGGGAAGACGGTTGCCGTCAATGTGGAACCTCAGAGTGTGCCGGCTCAGGCGGGAATCCATAACGGCACGGTGATTACCGCCTGGAACGGTCAGGATATAGAGGCCCTCAAGCTTCAGATGGACAGGACGGTGTACGATTTCCCGGATAAGGAGAATGAAGCTTTTTACAGCGCCCTGCTGGTCGCCGGCAGAAGGGAGGAGCAGGCCTCGATTACCTATCTGGATGAGGAGGGAAGGCAGCAGACCGTAGAGGCTCCGAGACGGGGATATTACTGGGAGAGGCTGGAGAGCACGATGGATACGCTGCATCAGGGAATCGCTGCCTCTAATCTGGCCTGGGTGGAATTAGACGAGGATACCTGGTGTCTGAGATTAAAGGGAATGATGTATGACAGTGAGTCTTACAATAAGGGAAATCATCGTCAGATGCAGCAGGAGCTTCGGGAGAAACTGCTGCAATTAAAGGAGGAGGGCGTAGACAGGCTGGTGATTGACCTTCGCAGCAACGGCGGAGGCTCTCCTCAGTTTATTATGGCGATAGCGGAGCTGTTTGCACCGGAGGGAACGCATACCTATGTCTATGACGGCGTCTGGGACGAGGACAAAAAGCGTTTTCTGACAGATGAAGCTACAGGGAAGTATGTGGTGGGAAACAGCCTGAGTTATCAGGGAGAGAATCTATGGGAGGAGGGAGAGATTATTCTGCTGGTGAACGCTCTGACCGTCAGCGCCGGCGACCATTTTATCTGGCTGATGAACGGGTTTGAAAATGTAACAATTATGGGATTTACCAAAAGCAACGGTTCCGCCCAGGCAGTCCGGGGTGTGAATTTTGAGGAGGGAAGCCTTACTTTTTCCACAGTACCGGCCCTGTGTGAGGATGGCAGCTTCTTTATCGATTCGGATGCTTCCCGGGTATCACGGATGCCTCTTACCGTGAAAATACCCTTTGACGAGCAGGCAGTAGAGGCGCTTTTTGACAGAGGGGAGGACTATTTACTGAACCGGGCGCTGGAGTACTTGGAGGAAAAATAAAAACTTCACTTGTTGAAGTGCAGACAATATGCTAGACTATAGACATGATAGCGTGAGAAGGATGATTTGGACATGAATTGAAAGATGCCTGGAGGAAAGAATAGCAAATGTCTGATAAATATAAGGAAGATGATGAATTGGAAATAACCTCTGAGGAGACAGAGAGCAAGGAGAAGAAGGACGCTTCTACTACCGCCAAAGCAGGCAAGAGTGACAACAGCGAATATGAGGATGTATGTTTTATCTGCCGTCGTCCGGAGAGTAAGGCCGGCAAAATGTTTAAGCTGCCCAATCATATTTGTGTGTGCGATGACTGTATGCACAAGACCATGGATACGGTCAGCCAGTTTGATTATCAGGGAATGTTGAATAACCCAAACTTTCAGAATGATTTGAATCATATGACGGGTGCAAGCGGCTTTCCCAATATCAGCTTTGTCAATCTGGCGGACCTTCAGGGGGATGGCGGCATTCCCAATAAGCAGAAGCTGAAGAAGAAAAAGAAGAAGGAGGCGGCGGGGCAGCCTGTCTTGAATATCAAGGATATCCCGGCGCCTCATAAGATTAAGGCCAGTCTGGATGAATATGTGGTGGGACAGGAGCATGCCAAGAAGGTCATCTCTGTAGCCGTTTATAACCACTATAAGCGCGTGGCAACAGGTACCATGAACGAAATTGAAATCGAGAAATCCAATATGCTGATGATTGGGCCGACGGGCTGCGGAAAGACTTATCTGGTAAAGACTCTGGCGAAGCTTTTGGACGTGCCTCTTGCCATTGCGGACGCTACTTCTCTGACGGAGGCCGGCTATATCGGCGACGATATCGAGAGCGTGGTGAGTAAGCTTCTTGCGGCGGCGGACAATGATGTAGAAAAGGCGGAGCGGGGAATTATCTTTATTGATGAGATTGACAAGATTGCCAAGAAGAAAAACACGAACAATCGGGACGTCAGCGGAGAGAGCGTTCAGCAGGGGATGTTAAAGCTTCTGGAGGGCGCAGAGGTTGAGGTACCTGTGGGAGCTAACAGCAAAAACGCCATGGTGCCTCTGGCGACGGTGAACACCCGCAATATTCTCTTTATCTGCGGCGGAGCCTTTCCGGATTTGGAGGATATCATCAAGGAACGGCTGTCCAAGACAGCCTCCATCGGCTTTAATTCCGAGTTGAAGGACAAGTACGACAAGGATAAGAATATTCTGTCTAAAGTCACTGTGGAGGATATTCGCAAGTTTGGCATGATTCCGGAATTTATCGGGCGTCTGCCCATTATTTATACCCTGGAGGGCCTCTCCAAGGAGATGATGGTAAAGATTTTAAAGGAGCCGAAAAATGCTATCCTAAAGCAGTATCAGAAGCTTTTGGAGCTGGACGAGGTCAAACTGGAGTTTACGGACGGCGCATTGGAGGCTATTGCCGAAAAGGCTATGAAACGGGATACCGGGGCCAGGGCGCTGCGCTCCATTATTGAGGAGTTCATGCTGGATATTATGTATGAAATTCCGAAAGATGATAATATCGGTAAAGTAACCATCACAGGAGAATATATTAAAGGGACAGGCGGGCCGATTATCGATATCCGCAGCAATCAGATAATAGAGCCGGTGGATAAATTAAAGGAACTGCCTGCCAGGGAAGAAGAATAAATTATCTGTATCATATAAAAAGGTACACGGCGGCAGATAACCGCAGCGTACCTTTTTTGCAGGTTTTCCGATAGTCAAAAGCAGCTTCGCATCATCAGGAAAGATATTCCTTTTCCAGTACAACGGCAACGCTCGCCGTCCAGGTATAGGCTAAATCCCGAAGGCCCTCACCGGTAAGGGCATTGAAGTTTTCGGCAAATCCATTGCTGCTTACCATATCCGCAAATTTCTCTGCGGCTTCCCGGGCAAGCTCTTTTTCGCCGCATTTATCCAGACCGTCAATCAGCATCATGGTACTTGGCGCCCAGATAGGCCCCCTCCAATAACCGTCCTCCCGATAGAACCGGCTGGATGGACTTTCTGTAGCGAAACCATAATCCGTAAAAAATTTATCACTCTTTATGACAGTGATTATGGCATTTTGAATTTCCTCGGGCAATTCCTTACCGAGAATCAGTACTTCATAGGGAAGCAGACTTTGATTTTCAATGATTTTTCCGGTATGGCATTGAATGGCTACCGGAAGATGATTCCGAAAACATTTCTCCAGGAATAACTCCTGATGCTTTTGGGCCTCCCTATCCCACATATTTTTTTCTTCTGTTTCTCCTAATTGCTCCGCCAGTTTTGCCAGAACCTGCATCTGTATAATCATATCCGCCTGAAGCTCCGGAGCTGCAATGGGCGGGAGTTCGGAAAATACAGTAGAATTATCCCAGCCGGAATCATTGCCATGATTATAATAATACAGGCCGTCGATTCTGCGATAGTCCATCCACCATTTTGTCCAGCTTTTCAGAAAAAGAAAAGCTTCTTTTGTCTGTTCTGCGCTGAGTTCCATATGCTCCAGCATTTTCCCCAGAGCCCATCCATGAATCGGGGGTTTGGTGTAGTTCCAGATAATGTGATTATCGCTGACGCTGTCGGGCAGCCTTCCGCTGGCGTCCTGAAAATCAGCCATAATCATAAAAGTATCCCAGGCAAGCTCAGGATTCTGATAAGACAGAGCCAGGGCATTAAAACAGTGATCCCAGCTCCATACATTTGTCATCCAGTTTTTTGACATATACATGGCCTCCCTTTTCAGGAAGCCATCCGGCCTCACAATACTGCTCCAATTTAGAAATGCCGCCATATATCCCATTTCTTCATACCTGGGATTCAGCTCAGGCATTTTTGAATAAAAATCAAGGAAGTCAGCCTCTGTTTTTTGTCTTGCAGCCTCATAATCATAAGCTTCTATTGTCCGATTCCATTCGGTTTCTATTTCTTTTATGATACAGAAAAATCCCTGCTGCTTTTGATTCTGGATTTGCAGTCGAGAATACAGGGAACTGCTTTCCTCCCATTGCTGTTCCAAAGAACAGCTACCCTCCTGCAGCCAAACAAGATACCGGTTATTATTTTTGTAGCAATTAGCCATATATAAGAGACGGCCTTCATGAGCTATCTCATATATATAATCATAGGGACCGTTTTCCGTGAGAAAATCCAGTTGTATGCCGGTTCCTTCACTTCCCCGTATTAAGAGAGTGTCTGCATCGGCAAAACAGCAATCTATCCGTGCATCCTGATTAGAAAAAACCAGTGCTGCATGCTCCAGATAAGAGGCGAAAGCGGTATCCTTTCCCTTTGTTTGCAGCGTGATTTTTGCAATAAGCGGTGTAATAGTGGAGTTGTGAATGGTTCTAAGATACAATCCGGCGTCGTTTCTGTTATTTTGATAATTTTCTCCAAGCTCTGACAGTGCTATGTAGGAGTTTTTTCGAGTAAAAGGCATTTGCCTTAGATTTATCGCTCTCATAACCTGTTCCTCCTTTTGAAGTCCGGTTGCCTATATGCCATTATTATAGGAAATCGTATCATTCTCTGCTTCTCAGGGATTGCCTTATGTTCCTCAGAAATTGCCCTTTCAGGTCATTATATTTTGTCTATACAAAAAATCCAATTGGAATTTGATAATTTGAAGGGAGTAACATCATGGAAGAATGAAAAGTCAGACGGAATCTTTTTTACTTATATATTTATGGAAATAGTGTTAGTATATAGGTGTATCATGAATGAAAAGCGTTTCACATGAAAGAGAGGTTAGATTAGTGCTGAAATATCTCAAAAAATATTGGTACTTTGCCGTTTTAGCGCCGCTTTTTATGATAGTTGAAGCAGGTATGGATTTGCTGCAGCCGCGCCTTATGGGAATGATTGTGGACGAGGGCGTATTAGGACTTTCTAACGGAAAGGTCGGAGATTTGCGGCTGATTATCACTACCGGCCTGCAAATGATTATCTGTGTGCTGATAGGTTGTCTGGGGGGAATCCTGTCAGGCGTCTTTGCCAATCTATGCAGCCAGAATTTTGGAAATGACATTAGAAAAGACAGCTTTCAAAAAATTATGTCGCTCTCATTCGGGCAGACAGACCAGTTTACGGCCGGCTCTCTTATCACGCGCGTGACCAATGATGTGACGCAGCTCCAAAATCTTGTGACCCAGTGTGTCCGCGGCTTTGTGCGTACATTCCTGCTTTTTGCGGGTGGAATTGCCAGTATGATGCTCTTGAATCTGAGTTTTGGGGTGACGGTTGCGTGCGCGATGCCGCTCGTGCTGGCATGTATTATTTACTTTCTTACGAAAGCCAATCCCAAATTTTCCGTTCTTCAGGAACGGCTTGACATCGTAAACAATGTAATGCAGGAAAACGTGTCCGGTTCCAGGGTTGTAAAGGCATATGTGCGTGAGGACTATGAACAGGAGCGTTTCAAAGCTGCAAACGATGCGCTGATTGGTACACAGCTTGACGTGCTTTTGCTGCTCTCCTATATGACGCCGATTATGAATATTATCCTGAATATCACAATCGTGGTGGTCATCAAGCTCGGTGCTGTGCAGGTGCAGGCAGGCGGTGTGACGCCCGGAAATGTTATGGCGGCAATTACATATACGACACAGATTTTAAATGCGGTTATGCGTATGTCCATGATATTCCAGACCTTATCAAGAGGTGCGGCTTCCGCAAAAAGAATCAATGAAATCCTGATATGTGAGCCAGCAATCCATGACGGAAAATATGACATAAGTGTCATAGATAGCAAGTCGCTGCCGAGAGGAAAAGTGGTATTCCAAAATGTTTCGTTTGCCTATCCCGGAATGCGTGGAGAAAAAATTTTGGACGACATCAGCCTTACCATAGAGCCGGGGGAAACCTTTGCGATACTCGGCGCAACGGGCTGCGGCAAGTCGAGCCTTGTGAATTTAATTCCGCGGCTTTATGACGTGACCCAGGGGAGCGTGCTTGTGGATGATATGGATGTGAGAGATTATGAAGTTTCGGCGCTGCGCAGAAAAATTGCAATCGCGCTGCAAAAGAGCGAGATTTTTAACACGACGATAGAGGAAAATATCCGATGGGGAAAGATGGACGCAACAGACGCAGAATTAGAACAGGCGGCAAAGACGGCGCAGGCTTGGGAATTTATCTGCCAAAAGCCGGAGGGAATGCAGACGCTGGTCTCGCAGGGCGGGCACAGCCTTTCAGGTGGTCAGAAACAGAGACTTGCGATTAGCAGGGCAGTCGTAAAAGATGCCGAAATCCTGATTTTTGACGACGCGACAAGTGCGCTCGACTTAAAGACCGAGGCAAAACTTTACGCGGCGTTAGACAAAGATTACAAGGATGTAACAAAAATTATTATAGCACAGCGGATTGCGTCGGTGAAAAATGCAGACAGAATCGCCGTTTTGGAGAATGGGAAAATTGCCGCGTGTGGAACGCATGATGCGTTGATGGAGTCCAGCAGCATATACAGGGACATCTATTATTCACAGCTAAAGGATAGCCCGGAAAGGAGCGCGGTATAGAAATGAGCCAGAATCAAGCGAGTATTACAGATTACAAGCTGCCCGGAATGCGCGGCGGCAATAAGCGCGGCGAGCGTACTGTGGAGAAACCGCAAAATGGATGGAAAACGCTGAAAAAGCTTGTCAATTATTTTACAAAAGAAAAAGGAAGGCTACTGATTCTGCTGATTGCTGTGTCGATATCTGCAGTCTGTACAGTGTATGTGCCGAAACTCCAAAGCGAGGCGATAGACAGCATTGCAGACGGGGCGTTTGAGGCACTTACAGGGATTCTTGCGATTATGCTTGCTGTGTATCTTGTAAACAGTGCGTTTACATTTGTGCAGAGCAGAATGAGCGCAATCTTGAGCCAGTCGATTGTGAGTCGTATGCGCAAGGATTTATTTGCGCGGATAGTCAATCTTCCGATTTGCTATCTCGACAGCCATCCGCATGGTGATATCATGAGCCGCATGACGAACGATATCGAAAATATTTCCAATACGGTTTCTCAGTCGTTAAGCTCGCTTGTTTCAGGAATACTTACAATGCTTGGAACGATTGTGATGATGGTGTATCTGTGTCCGAGGCTTGCACTTTTATCCTGTACGACGGTAATTCTTACTCTCGGGGCGACAAAGTATCTGTCAGGCGTGATGCGCAGGTTTTACACAAAACGGCAGATAATATTGGGAGAATTAAACAGTACGGTTGAGGAGATGGTTGGCGGTTATCATACGGTTGCGGCTTATGACAGACAGCCGGAAGTCATTGAGCAGTTTAATCAGTCATCGGACGAGTTGACGCGTGTGGGGATAATTGCGGAAATTCTTGGCGGTTCGATGGGTCCGGTGATGAATGTTATCAATAATATTGGTTTTGTGATTATCGCTGCGTTTGGTGGGTATTTTGCTTTGAAGGGCATTATTTCAATCGGCGTGATTTCGGCATTTATTGTGTATGCGAAGCAGTTCGGCAGGCCGCTTGACGAGCTGGCGCAGATTTATGGGCAGATACAAACGGCGATTGCGGGCGCGGAGCGTGTTTTTGCAATTATGGATGAGCCGTGTGAGGATAAGACCGGAGAGCGTGACATGGAAGGACTGGAAGGGAATATCAGCTTCCGGAATGTGAACTTTTCTTATGTGAAAGGGAAACAGGTGTTGAAAGATTTTGATTTTGACGTGCGCGCGGGACATAAGATTGCCCTTGTCGGCTCGACAGGAAGCGGAAAGACGACGGTTGTTAATCTGTTGATGCGTTTTTACGATATTGACAGCGGTGCAATTGAGATTGATGGAGTGAATATCAAGGATATTGACTGTCGGAAACTTCGACGCGACATTGCGATTGTTCTACAGGATACGGTACTTTTTTCGGATAGTATTAAAAATAATCTTAAATATTCTAATGAGAACGCTGCAGACGGTGAGATGGAAGAGGCCGCGAGGATTAGCCACTGTCATCAGATGATTATGAATCTTCCGGAAGGGTATGACACGCATTTGACGCAGGCGGGCTTTAATCTTTCACAGGGGCAGCGGCAGCTGTTGGCGATTGCGCGGGCATTTATTGCAAAGCCGAAGATTCTGATACTTGATGAGGCAACATCGAGCGTCGATACGCGTACCGAGAAGGATATTCAGGACGCGATGGTGAAACTGATGGAGAACCGCACGAGTCTGATTATCGCACACCGCCTTTCAACGATACAGGATGCGGATTGTATTGTGGTGCTGGACAATGGGAACATTGTGGAAACGGGGAATCATGAAGAACTTTTGGCGCAAAAGGGACGGTATTATGAGTTGTATATGACGCAGTTTGAAGGAAATGCAACGTGATACGGATAGAATATAAGTTGATTTGATGCTATAAAAACAACTAAATAAAATGTTGTTAAAAATGACGGAGATATCGTAGAAACAGCAGCGTTAATGAATGCGGCGGGCTTTATCATGTTACGAAGGTATTCTTTGTGTTGAACATTTTTTCAACAGCTGAATAAGGAGCTTTATCTGTTTTTTATTTCAGGAGTAGTTTTTGTGCCTTTTCCAGACGTTCCATCGTTTCCTGAGGATGAAATAAATCGTCAACGGAAATATGGAATAGAGTAGCAAGATTTCCCAGAATCGGAGTATCGGGATAGTTTATTCCGGTTTCCCATTTGCTGACAGTACCCGGTGATACATGTAACAGTCTGGCCAGGTCTTTTTGCTGCATATGTTCTTGTTCGCGAAGGAAGCGGACTAATTTTCCCAAAGCAATTTTATCAAGTAGTGTCATATGTATACCCCCCTATATATTGCAGACTTACCTGCAATACAATATCAATAAACCGTTTGAAATCAAACTTCAAACATTCCCCTTCATCCTAATTTATATCATTATACAAACGATTACAGGGAAATTCAATCGATTTTCAAGAAATTGTGGAGGAAAATTACTGCGGGAATATACATTTTCCCCAGCGTCGATTGCGATTCAGGGGTACAGGAGTAAAATAAAATTGTGATAGCGCTAATCACTTAAACATTTTATTAATTTCATGAAAAATAAAGGAGGTTTTTAACTTATGACAAAAAGAGTAAGAGGAACATGTTTAGGGATTTTAATAGCTGTAATGTTGTTGGGGAGCAGTTTAACGGTGTTTGCGGCGAACTGTTCGCATACCTTTGATACGACAAGGACGTATCATCATAGTGTTAAAACAGGAGATCATCATGAACACACGAAGATTGTGGATGGCAAAGAATATAGATACGGATGCACCACATATATTTATTACTATGAAGTAACAAAGAAGTGCAGTAAATGTGGACAGGTATATGTTCTTTCCGGTTATGAAACTTCAAATGTATGTGTTCCTGATTAAAAATGTATGATGTGGCAGTTTGGGGGAATACCTCTCTTTAGAGTTGTATTTCCCTTGGCGGCCTCATCAGGGATGGTTTTTGCAGAAAAGAGGAATATTGTGTGAAGAAGAACTCCAAAAGGCAGGGTATCATACTGGGCTTGATATTGTTGGCAGGGCTGGCAGGATGTGGACAGGCAGCAGGAAAAGAGACATCAGGCAAAGAGCCGCAGGCTGAAAATGTATATCATGTGGAGACGGTAGATTTACAGATTACGCCGGCTCTTACCCCTGCTGTCTCAACATGGGCTGTTAAAAATGGTACATTGTATTTTATGGATTGGGAAAATCATATTTACAGGGAAGAATTATCACCGGAGGGTGGGGGAAAACCGGAGGTCTTGCCGATTTTGCAGAAGGAGACGGAACAGCTGCGTTATTTTTTTGTAGGACGACAGGAGGAGATAGGCTGTATGGTACAAAATGCCGCCGGGGAATATTGGGTAAAAAGGTTTTCCTCGGAGGGAGAAGAACTGTCGTCGGTCATGCTTCAAAGTACAGGAGTGGATTCGGAGGGTTTCGGCATATGGAAGGCAGCGGAAGATGCGGAGGGATTCTTGTATGTGCAGACTGCTTATTCCGTTTTTTTATTTAGAGCAGATGGTCGGTTCATTGGGGAGATAACAGCGCCTGAGGAGAAGCTTATAGATATGGGGATTAGCGGAGAGGGAAAAGTTTACATTACCTATGCCGCGCAGTTGAATCGAGTGATGCTTGCCCGGATAGACGCAGAGAACGGCAGGCTGGATGCCGCTAAGGATATCCCGGGCAATGGGAGATTGTATTTGGCAGGAAGCGGCGGTTTTTATCTGTTGGATAACCATTATCTGTATGAGTATGACACAAAAGAGGGAGCTTACAGAGTATTACTGGATTGGATAGAGCATTATGTGAATGCCGCTATGATACAAAGTATTGTAAGCTTTGCGCCTGAAGAACTGGGGGTGATTTCCTGGAATTATGCCGATTCGAATCAGCCCATTGATTTTCTGTTTCTCACAGAGACCACCAGAGAAGAAAAGATGGCGGTCACGGGAGAAAAACAGGAGGTTAAGCTGTTTACTATGAGCGTGGGAAAACTGAACGAGCTGGTAGTGAATTTCAATAAAGAGAATGAGAACTATCAGGTGGTTTTAGAGGAGATAGATTATGGGGATATAGGGGATATGGAGCTGTTTATAAATACCCGGCTTATGGGGAAGGAAAGTCCTGATTTAATAGATTTTGACTATAGTTTCTTCACGACATATCGGGATGCAGGGGTGCTGGCGGATTTGACGCCTTATATGACAGAAAGTGAGGCATATAAAAAAGAAGCGTTTTTGGAGAGTGCGATAGAGCCGTTCGTCCGGGGGGAGGCGGTGTATGCTCTGCCAAAGGAATTTAGTGTAGCTACCTTCATCGGCAGGACTTCCCAGGTGGAGAGCCTGAAAGAGCATGCGGGTATGAGTATAGAGGGCTTTGTGGAATGGCTGGAACAGAATCCGGACGTTAAATTTTACAGAGATGGTTCCCGGACTGCTTTGTTGCAATACTGCCTGAGAATGGGAACTTATGATTTGGTGGATTATGAGTCGGGCACCTGCAATCTGGATGGCAGGGAATTTAAAGAATTACTGCAAAGATTGGAAAAGTTGAATTTTGAATCAGGTTTTTCGGCAGGGGAATGGGAGGAAATTGCGCAAAGCAGGGAGAAGATATTGGATGTGGAATATCTGAGAAGCTTTTATGACTTGGAAAAGCTGCAGCTGCAGTTTGGAACAGAGATGTCTCTTTTAGGTTTTCCGAGGGAGGATGGAGCTTTATGCACCGAATTGAACCCCATGTCGATATTAGGCATTTTAAACAGGAGTGAACATAAGGAGGGGGCGTGGGAATTTGTGGAGTATTTTATGGAGCATTATCCGATGTATAGCGGCTTCCCAACAAGAAAGGAGGACTTTGAAAGAGAAAAGGCGGCAGCAGGAAAGAAGCAATATGAAAAGGATGAGAAGGGGAAAAAATATGAGGTGGCTCATGATTACAAGCTGGTAGGCGGAAATGTGGTGGAAATATTTGCGGTGGATAAGAGACAAATTGAGCAGATAGAAGAGGCTATAGCCTGTGCAAAAACGGCGCCGCCGGAGCGGTTTGAGCTGGGAGATATTATTATGGAAGAATATTGCTGTTATCTGAATGGAGATAAATCTCTGGAGGAATGTCTGGATATTATGCAGAATAGGGCCGGACTGTATTTGGCAGAAAGTAGATAGAGCACTTCAGGAAGGTCAGCTTAAGAGCTGACCTTCAGGCACCGAATAGCGTTCAGGACTGCAATCACCATAACGCCCACATCTGCGAAAATAGCCAGCCACATGTTGGCGATTCCCAGAGCGCCTAAAATCAAGCAGATTCCCTTAACAGCCAGTGCAAATACTATGTTTTCATAGACGATTCGCAGACATTTTCGCGCAATGCGGATAGCCAGTGCAATCCTTTCGGGATTATCATCCATCAGCACAATATCAGCGGCCTCGATGGCGGCGTCAGAACCCATGGCCCCCATGGCGATTCCGATATCTGCCCGGGACAGTACCGGCGCATCGTTAATACCGTCTCCCACAAAGGCAAGGACTTCTTTTTTTCCTTTTTCCGCCAGAAGCTTTTCGGTCAGCTCCACTTTATCTCCGGGAAGAAGTTCGCTGTGTACCTCGTCTATGAGAAGTTCCTGGGCTACATGCTCTGCAGTAGCTCTGTTGTCGCCGGTAAGCATGACGGTCTTTTTTACACCGGCTTTTTTCAGTGCGTTAATAGCATCTTTTGCCTCCGGCTTGATGACGTCGGCAATCAGAATATAGCCGGCATATTTACCATTGACTGCCACATGTACTACAGTGCCGATATCTGAGGCTTCCGGATATTCCAGGCCCAGTTTTGCCATCAGTCTGGCGTTGCCTGCCGCTGTGCTGACGCCTTTTACCCTGGCGGTCACACCATGACCGCTGATTTCCTCTACATCGCTTAAAAGGCTGTTATCAATCTCTTTGCCATAGGCTTCTTTCAGGCTTCGGCTGATAGGATGGCCGGAGTAGCTTTCCGCATAAGCGGCATATTCCAGGAGTTGTTTCCCGGCGGCAGCCATGGAGGCGGTATGTTCCTCGGCGTCGGCTTCTTTCTGCAAGCCAATCTGTATTTCTTCCATAAAAGTCTTGGAAGGATAGATTCCGGTTACCTGAAAAACGCCTTTGGTCAAGGTACCTGTCTTATCGAACACAAGATATTTCGTCTTTGCCATTGCTTCCAGATAATTGGAGCCCTTTACTAAGATACCGCAGGAACTCGCGCCGCCGATTCCGCCAAAGAAGCTTAGCGGGATGGAAATGACAAGGGCGCAGGGGCAGCTGATAACAAGGAAGGTGAGGGCTCGGATAATCCAGGTACTGAAGCCTGCGGGGCGACCCAGCAGCATGCTGATAACGGGGGGCAGGATTGCCAGAGCCAGTGCGCTGTAGCAGACGGCGGGCGTATAATATCTGGCAAATTTAGAAATAAAGTTCTCCGCTTTGGATTTCTTCATACTGGAGTTTTCCACCAAATCCAATATTTTAGATACGGTAGATTCTCCGAATTCCCTGGTAGTACGAATTTTTAAAAGTCCGTTTAAATTGACACAGCCGCTGATAACCTGGTCTCCCGGTTCCACCTGCCTGGGAACGCTTTCGCCGGTAAGGGCGCTGGTATTTAAGGAGGAAGAGCCTTCCTCCACCATGCCGTCAATGGGGATTTTTTCGCCCGGACGTACTACAATGACGGAATCAACTTCCACGTCATCCGGTTCGACCTGCTTTAAATTACCGTTCTCGTCCTCGATATTGGCATAGTCCGGCCGAATATCCATCAGCGCCGTAATATTCTTTCGGCTTTTTCCCACGGCGACAGACTGGAACAGCTCGCCAATCTGGTAGAAAAGCATTACTGCGACGCCCTCGGCAAATTCTCCGCAGCCGGTGGTCAGTTCCTCATAGATTCCCAGAGCCATGGCACCTATGGTAGCTACCGCCATCAGAAAATTTTCATCAAAAACTTCGCCGTGTGCAATTCCCAGAGCCGCCTTGCGAAGAATATCATATCCGATAATGAGATAGGGGATAAGATACAGCACAAAGGCAGCGAGACCGCTTGCGGGTACAAAATGAAGAAGCACCATCAGCACTGAGGCAATCATAATGCGGTATAAAATCTTTTTTTGTTTTTTGTTCATATTTGCTTCCTCGCAGTATTAACATCAATCCAGAAAGATTTCACAGTCATCCTCAACTCTCTTACAGGCTTTTAAAACAGCGGTCATCACCTTCTTTTCATCGCTGCCTTCCTGAAATTCCACTTTCATTTTCTGAGTCATAAAGCTGACGGTTGCGTCAACAACGCCCTCTGTCTTTTTGGCGGCGTCCTCCATCTTCTGAGCACAGTTTGCACAATCCACTTCGATTTTATAGGTTTTTTTCATTTTTACGCTCCTTTCGCCCCTTACAAGGGCATATGTTCTTTTCTGTTTCTTTCTATTATTCAAACATATGAACCATTGTTCATATGTTTATATTACCATAGTATTTCTATTTGTCAATAGGTTTCTTTAAAATTCTATGTTCCCTCCATTGTGACAATTTCGCGTATCAATATTTATCATACCCTGAATTGGGAGGAGGTTGGGAACTTTAGGCGGCGGCCGGTCCCGGAGGAGCTCAAAGCTGTCACGGCACAGGAAAATTTGACGGAGCAGACAGCGTGGGCTCCCCGGAGCCGGCCGCCTAAAAGCCTCCTCTCCTGTTCCCGCCCTATAAGAGAATCCATCAAATTTTCAGTAGCATAGGTCATTGAAAAAAAACACAGATATTTTATACTGTTTATTACAGGACATTACAGAACCGAATGCCAGGGAGCAGGAATTCACAAGGTAATGATAAAGTCAGCTTCCAGATTAAAAAGCGGAGAGCTATACGAAGGGAAGCCATATGAACAGGAAAGAATATAAGTCTATATCTTATAAGCGTACCAATAAAAAGACCTGCAGCAGGCGGCTCGCAGCACTGGCAGTATTCATGGCGGCGGCAGGCCTGTGCGCCTGTGGCAGCGAAGCGGGGGCGCACTCTTCGGAAGCACCGTTTTTACAGCCGGAGCAGTCAGGAGAGGTCGAGGGCGAAGAATACGAAAAGGAACAGGAGGAAGGAAGTATGGAAACAAGCAAGGAAACAAGCAGGGAAACAAATTACGGTAAACTATTTCAGGGTATCACGTTGGCAAAAGGCTATAAGGGAATCAAGGATGAAAATCCCATTATGACCCAGCGCTTCGGAGCTGACCCCTATGCTATGGTGTATGAGGATAAGGTATATTTTTATATGACGGCTGATACACCCTCTTATGATGCAGAAGACAATTTGGAAGAAAATACCTATGGCAATATTAACACCATTTCCGTGGTCTCAACAGAGGATATGGTAAATTTCACGGACCATGGACAGATTGCCGCAGCGGGAAAGGACGGCGCTGCAAAATGGGCGAAAAATTCCTGGGCGCCTGCCGCCGCTTGGAAAATAATCGACGGAAAGCCTAAATTCTTTCTGTATTTTGCGGATGCAGGTGGAGGTATCGGAGTTCTAAGCGCTGATGACCCGACAGGCCCGTTTACGGACGAACTGGGTCATGGACTGATTACAAGGGATATGCCAAACTGCGGCAATGTCTTATGGCTCTTTGACCCGGCGGTTCTGATGGATGATGACGGAAGGGCTTATCTGTATTTTGGCGGCGGTGTGCCCGAGGACAAAATCTCAGAGCCCGGAACGGCCAGGGCTGTGGAGCTGGGCGAGGACATGATGAGTATCCTGGGAGAGCCGGTAGTGATTGATGCGCCATATTTGTTCGAGGATTCAGGCATTCATAAATATAAGGACAAATATTATTACACTTATTGCAGTAACTGGCAGGTGGACGAGGCCGGAACGGAAAAGTATGGCTTCCATAATGCGGAAATCGTATGTCTGGAAAGTGAGAACCCGCTGGGCCCCTTCACCTTTAAGGAGGTAATTCTGAAGAATCCGGGGCAGGTTTTCGGACTTTACGGGAACAATCATCATTGTGTGTTCTGCTTTAAGGACCAGTGGTACATTACCTATCACACGAGACTGCTGGAACAGCAAATGGGTTGGGAAAAGGGTTATCGCTGTACCCATGTGGATGAATTTACCATGGGGGAGGACGGCAGTATCGGCTATATCCGGCAGACTTATACCGGGCGCAGACAGTTGAAGCCTCTGGATTTGTATCAGGAGACCGGAGCTACTACGGCTTCCGTTATGGCAGGTGTGGAAACGGCGTCGCGGGAGGAAGCCGGAGGGATGGTTTTGTGCGGAATGCATACCGGAAGCTATGTGAAGCTGGAGGGCGTAGATTTCGGAGAACAGGCGCCGGAGATAATTATGGCCAGGCTTTGTTCTGACGGAGAGGGCGGTGTGCTTCGGATAACAATAGATACGTTAAACAGCGAAGCGCTCGCTTATCTGGAGGTGCCTGAGACTACGGAGGGCTTTGTGGAAGTCAGGGCGGAGTTTGAGACGGAGATTGTAGGGGTGCATGATTTGTATGTCACCTTCTATGGGCAGGGGTATGAAATTGGCAGCTGGCAGCTGTTAAAGTAAGAGCTCCCAAAAGGAATGGAGGCTGAATATGGGTAAGCAGAAATACGGAAAAGTAAACAGGCGGAGAATCCTGGTGCAGGAGGGACAAAAAGTCCCCTTCCATAATCAGGTGGATTATTGTATCGGAACGGGCAGAATGGGTTTGGCTCTTCAGAAGGAATATCAGGAGCAGCTAAAGCTGGTGCAGGAATATATCGGTTTTCAGCACATCAGAGGCCATGGTCTCTTTACGGATGATATGGCTGTTTATCAGGAGAGCGAAGAGAACGGCAGGCGAATTGTCGAATATAATTATACCTATTTGGATAGGGTGATGGACAGCTATCTGGAACTGGGTCTTAAGCCCTTTTTGGAGCTGGGCTTTATGCCGGAGAAAATGGCGAGCGGGACGCAGACCGTATTCTACTGGAAAGGGAATGTGACGCCTCCGAAGTCCTATGAGGACTGGAAGACCATGGTACAGGCGCTGCTGCGTCATCTGCTGGAGCGTTACGGAGAAACAGAGGTGCTGACCTGGCCGATTGAGGTATGGAATGAGCCGAACCTGCCCGGATTCTGGAAAGGGGCGGATAGGCAGGAGTATTTTAAGCTCTTCCGGGAAAGCTTTACGGCAATCAAGGAAGTGGATTCCCGCTTCCGGGTAGGCGGCCCTGCGGTCTGCGGCGGCAGCGATGAAATCTGGATAAAAGCCTTTATGGAATTTTGTCATACGAATCATATCCCTGTGGATTTTGTCACCAGGCATCATTATACCACGGAATTTCCGGTGCGCAGGGGACATTACGGCTATGCCCAGCTGCAGGAGGATGAGGCAGGATTTGCGAATCTGCGCACCACCAGAGATATTATTGACAGCTATCCCGAATATAAGGGGCTGGAGATTCATATTACGGAATTTAATACCTCATACATACCGAACTGCCCGCTGCATGATACCAATCAGAATGCGGCTTATATTGCCGGGCAGCTTTCCCGTCTGGGGGAGGGAAACGAATCCTATTCCTATTGGACCTTCGGGGATATCTTCGAAGAGCAGGGAGTTCCCTTTACGCCTTTTCACGGAGGCTTTGGGCTGGTGGCTAACGGCTGTATTCCGAAGCCTGTATTCTGGAGCTTTGTTTTCTTCAAGAAACTCAAGCAGAAGTCCGGATATTGCATGTATAAGGATGACAATTGTGTTATCATGAAGCTGGAGGACGGTTCCTGTCGGGGCGTGGCCTGGAACCGGGTCAATCAGCGAAGCGGGTGCAGTCTGGAATTGTATATAACCCTTCCTGTTAAGGAGGGAGAGTACAGTATTCTTACGGAACGGGTGGACGAGGATACCTGCAATCCCTTGAAGCTATGGCATGATATGGGGGAGCCGGCCAATCCTTCCCGAGAGCAGGTGAAGCTTTTGCAGCAGGCGGCCAGACCTTTTGTCCGGTCGGATATACAGAGAGCGGAAGGGAATCGAAGCGCCGCATCGGCTTCTTTGGAGCTGGAGATATCCCTGCCTGAGAATGCAGTGGTTTATTTCGAAGCAAAGGCAGTACAGCCCAGGCCGGACAGGGGATATGAGTATGATTATGTCATGCAGTATCAGCGCATCAATCCTCTTACCGGCACAGACTGCCCTGACCCGGATGTGATTCGGGTGGAGGATACCTATTACATGGTAAACACTACCATGCATTTCATGCCGGGTTGTGAGCTGTTGCGCTCCTATGATTTAATTCACTGGGAGCATGCCGCCTATGTTTACGATACGCTGGATTCTACTCCCGGCCAGAGACTTGAGGGTGAAAAAAACATATACGGCAAGGGAATGTGGGCGGCCAGCCTGCGCTATCATAAGGGATGCTTTTATATTTGCTTCGTGGCCAACGACACGCAAAAAACCTATCTGTATACATCTCGTTCCGTGGAGGGCCCCTGGGAAAAGCATAATATAGAGGGCTTTTACCATGATGCCTCTCTGCTGTTTGACGAGGATGAACGGGTTTATATTGCCTATGGCAACAGGGAGATTCATATTACGGAGTTGAAGCCTGACTTAAGCGGCCCTCTGGAGGGAGGCTTAGACCGTATTGCGGTAAGAGATACGGATACGACGTGCCTTGGCTATGAGGGAACGCACTTTTATAAGATAAACGGGAAATATTATCTGTTCTTTATTCATTCCCTGGAGGAGCGGTGGTTCAGAACCGAGAGCTGTTTTGTGGCGGATTCTCTTACCGGTGAGTTTACGGGGGGAGACGTGGTCACGGACGACAGGGGATACTGCAATCAGGGCGTGGCCCAGGGAGCCATCGTAGACACGCCGGAGGGCAAATGGTATGCCATATTATTCCAGGACAGCGGAGCAGTGGGAAGAATCCCGATTCTTTTGCCCGTTGAGTGGAGGGACGACTTCCCTGTGTTCGGCAGAGACGGCAAGGTACCGGAGTTTTTCCCGGTAAGCAGTACGAGACCGGGCTATGTATACACCCCCCTCATGCAAAGCGATGATTTTAAGACTCCGTTAAAGTCCTGCTGGCAGTTTAATCATGAACCGGATTGGTCTTTCGTGATTCAGGATACGGCCCGGGGCAGCATTCGTATTGTCACGGATAAATTGTGCCGTAATTTAGCGCAGGCGAAGAATACCTTGACACAGAGAATGCTTTATCCCGGCTGCGCAGCGGAGGTTACAGTGGATTATCAGGGTCTGCAGGAGGGAGATTATGCCGGCTTATGCGTGCTCCAGGGCTGTTACGGTATGATAGCCGTGACCAGACGACAGGGCGGATACTATCTTGTGATGAAGAGCAGACCCATAGATGATGAGGATTTAGGAACGATGCCTGAGGATCAATCAGAGGGCGTGGAGTGGGCTTTGGCAGCGCTGCCGGAGGCCGCCGAAGGCGCTTTCGAGACGGAGTCTTATGGGTATTCTCTGCGTCTTAGGATTGAGGCGGACTTTACCATGAAGAAGGACGAGGCAAGGTTTTTCTACTGCACGGAGCAGACGGCTCGGGAGAAAGAAGATGGTAATACAGAAGATGGCAATACAGAAGATAGCGATAGAGAGGACAGCAGTAGAGAAAGTGGCAATAGAGAAGGCGGCAATAGGGAGGACAGCAATAAAAAGGCCTGCGGCCTTGAAAAGGAGAATCAGGGCGAGTGGAGACAATTGGGAATCACGCATAAAATGGCCTTTAAGATGGACCATTTTACCGGAGCCAGATTCGGATTGTTCGTCTATTCCACAAAGCACCCCGGCGGCAGCGTAGAGTTTTCCGATTTTAGATATGAAGTTTAGTGTGAGGAGGACGTATGAGCAGATTGTGGTACAGACAGCCCGCAGAAAGCTGGGAGGAGGCGCTGCCGCTGGGAAACGGTCGGCTGGGAGCCATGGTATTTGGCGGCGTTTTCGATGAGCGCATTCAGGTAAATGAAGAGAGTATCTGGTACGGGGGGAAGCAGGAGCGTTTGAATCCCGATGCGAAGGCGGCCCTGCCCAAGGTGAGGGAGCTAATCAGACAGGGAAGGATTTCCCGGGCGCAGGAGCTTATGAGTGTGGCCATGGCCGGCTGCCCTAACAGTATGCACCCGTATCAGACGCTGGGGGATATCCGGCTCTCTTTCCGGCACAAAGGGAAGGTCGGAGACTATGAGCGCAGTCTGGATTTAGAGGAGGGCGTCTGCCGCGTGGCATACAGCGTGGACGGTTCCCGCTATGAGAGAAACTATTTTGTCTCGAATCCGGCCCAGGCCATGCTGATGCGCTTTGAGGCGCAGGGAGAGGAAAGCCTGTCTTTTACGGCAACATTGGGCAGAGGGAAATTTTTTGACGGCGTGAAAAGATGCGGAGACGAAGGCATTTTGCTCTACGGAAATCTGGGTGAGGGCGGCAGCCGCTTTGCCATGCAGCTTATAGCGCAGGTAACCGGGGGAAAGGTAAGCGTGGTGGGAGAGAGTCTGATGGTAGAGGACGCCAGAGAAGCGCGGCTTATCTTTGGGGCGGATACCACCTATCAGCATAGAGGGGAAGGGCTTCTTACACAAGAGGCGCTGCAGGAGGGGTTAAACCGACAGCTGCAAAAGCTGAGTAGGGAGGAATTTGAAACCCTATGGGCAGAGCATGTAAGAGATTATCGCAATCTGTATGGCCGGGTGGAGCTGCAGCTGTGGCAGAGTGGCTGTGACGCTGCAAAGGCCGCATCTGAGATTCCCACAGACCGGCGTCTGAAGCTTGCTGCAAAGGGCGAGGAGGATGTGGGACTGCATCAGCTTCTCTTTGATTATGGCAGGTATCTTCTGATTTCCTGCAGCAGGGAGGGCACGCTGCCCGCCACGTTGCAAGGCATATGGAATCAGGATTTTGAGCCTGCCTGGGATTCCAAGTATACGATTAATATTAACACGGAGATGAATTATTGGCCTGCGGAAATCTGCAATCTGTCGGAATGCCACAAGCCTTTGTTTGTGCTGCTTGAGAGGATGCGGGTAAACGGCAGGCGTACCGCCAGGGAAATGTATGGCTGCCGGGGGTTTGTGGCGCATCATAACACGGATATCCATGGAGATACCGAGCCTCAGGACTTATGGCTTCCTGCCACCTTCTGGAGCCAGGGGGCGGCATGGCTGGCTACCCATCTGTGGAGCCATTATCTCTATACGCAGGATGGGGATTTTTTGCGGGAGGCTTTCCCTGTGCTTGCGGAGGCCGCGTTGTTTTATGTGGATTTTCTTGTGGAATATCAGGGGTATCTGGTGACCAGTCCCTCGGTGTCGCCGGAAAACACCTATGTTTTGCCCAACGGGGAAAAGGGCTGCTGCTGTATGGGCCCTACCATGGATAATCAGTTAATCAGAGATTTATTTACCATGTGTCTGGACAGCTATGAGCTTCTGGGAGAGGAGGCCGAGGAATGCCGTCTGGAGGGAGTTGAAAGTATGAGAGAGCTTATGGCGGATATTGCGAAAAAGAGGGAGAAGCTTCCCCCTACCCGCATCGGCTCTGACGGAAGGATTATGGAATGGCTGGAGGAATATGAAGAGGAGGAGCCGGGACATCGTCATATCTCTCATCTGTACGGCCTGTATCCCTCTGAGCAGATTACGGTGGATGGCACGCCCAAGCTCGCACAGGCTGCAAGGGAAACTTTGGAGCACAGGCTGCGTAATGGTGGCGGACATACAGGCTGGAGCAGGGCCTGGATTACGAATCTTTATGCGAAGCTCTGGGACGGGGAGAGCGCCTGCGAGAGCATTCGAGCCATGCTGGCCCATTCCACCTATCCGAATCTCTTTGACAAACATCCGCCGTTTCAGATTGACGGAAACTTCGGCGTCTGTGCAGCGATTGCCAATATGCTGGTTCAGAGCAGCCGGGAGCGGGTGGTGCTTCTGCCGGCTCTGCCGGAAGCCTGGGAAAGCGGCAGCGTAAAGGGGCTGCGCCTTGTGGGGAATGCCCTGATAGATATATCCTGGGAGCGGGGGCGGCTTTCCTGCTACAGGATACAGGCTATGTCAGATTATAGCAGTATCGTGAAATACAGTGAAATTAGTCATATCATAAAGCTCAAAAAAGGAGAAAGCAAAATTTGCGAACAAAAAAGCATAATATAGGAAGCAAAAAAGGAGCAAATATTGTAGAATGGTAGTTATCAGGAGGATTCCAGGGATATGACGACCAGAGAAAGAAATAAAAAAACGGCGCTGCTTGTTATGAGTATGCTTGTGACAGGGGTATTTTCGGCTTGCGCCACTTCTCACACGGAAGAAGATAATATGATTATTGTGGAGCAGGAGGAGGCGCCCGCAGAGTACAGCCTGGTTGCCGCAACCCTGTCGGATGTGGTATTGACCCAAAACATAAGATGCACCTATGCCCAGCTGGATGCTTCTGAGTACCAATTTGAGGTAAGCGGTAAGCTGGTGGAAAAGGTATATGTGGAGAAGGGCGACGCCGTGGAAAAAGGGCAGCTTTTGGCCGAGCTTTCCGGAGGAAAAAAAGAGGATGAGATGGCGAGGCTGGAATATCAGATATCCCGCAACAAGCTTTTGCTGGAGCAGTTGGAGGAGAGCGAGAATTACGAAATCTCCAGAAGATGGTTGGAATATCTGTATAAATCCCAGCATTCGGCTGATACGGAAAAGGCTTTAAAGGAAGGTATCGCCGGCTTGCAGCAGAGTAACCAATATACCAGGGAGGATTATGAGGACGCCATCCGTCTGGACGAGCTGCAGCTGTCGGTACTGCGTCAGGAGGAAAAACAGAGCCGGATGTATGCGGATGCCGCCGGCGTAGTGTCCTATGTAAGGGGAGATTTGGAGGGCTCTACCTCTAACCGGGATGAGATAGTTCTGGAGGTGATGGACAATTCCCAATGTCTGTTTGTGGCGGAGAATATGACATATGCTTCCCACATCCGGGAGGGGCAGGAGCTGGATATGCAGATTGTTGCGGGAAACTCCGCCGGGAAATATAAGATGAGACCCTATCAGATAGAGGAGTGGCAGGACAAGATGCTCTTTACCGTTGTCGGAGGAGAGGAGATTGCCATAGAGGCGGGAACATCGGGCAATCTGACTCTGGTTTTGGGTGAGAGAAGCCAGGTGCTTGCCCTTCCCACGGCTGCAGTACACAATGCAGGAGAAGAATATTATGTTTATGTGATGGACGACGATAATATCCGGCAGGTGAAATGGGTCGGCATCGGCCTGTGGGGGGATTCCTATGTGGAGATAACACAAGGGCTGGAGGAAGGAGAGAAGGTCGTACTGAAATGAGAAAAAAGAATGTGAACAGATTGCTGCTGACCCTGAGTATGGCGCTCGTATTGTCCGGCTGCGGCAAGGGCGCCGATACAGTTCCCAATCAGGACAGCGCCATAGAGTTAATAGATCCGGTGAATGCGGAGAGCGGCTATGAGAAGGCTGCCAGAAGAACCCTGTATCAGGCGGCTATTTATTCAGGCACGATAGTGCCTTATTACGAAGAATACAGTATGGACACGGATATCAACTTTGGCGGTTACGACGCTTATCCCGGCGAGGAAGTGAAGGCCGGCCAGACACTGGCTCATACCGATACTTCGGATATTGATGAACAGATAGAGAAAAAGAAAGAAAGCATCGCCGATATGGAGGAAGAGCAGCAGGAGTATTTGGCGGATATGGAGGAGCTGCTCAAGGAGCAGCAGGAGCAGGCCGGTTACTGGAAGGTTTTTGTGGACGCCAATGAAGCCTCCAGACCGCCGGAGTATGTGACGGATACCTCCGAGGAGGGAAACGGGCAGCAGGTGAAAAATCCGGCCTATGAGGCCTGGGAGGCTGAATGCGGCTGGGTGGAAGGCGAGTACCGCATCGCAGAACACAGGGTCAACACCACGAAGCTGACCATGGAACAGAGACAGGAGCTGTACGAGCTGGACTATGCCCGTGCGCAATATGAGCTGGAAAGCCTGAAAAAGAGTCGGCAGGAGAAGATGCTTTTATCCGGGATGGACGGCAGCGTGGTAGGCAAGTACGAGGGATATGAGTGGCAAATAACAAAGGAAACGGCGTTGATGGCAGTAGGGGATTTGTCCCAAAAGCTCCTGAAATGTGACTATATCAAATTCGGCGTGGTAGATAATGCCATGGATGTTTATGCGTTGATTGACGGCAAACGCTATGAGGTGGAATATCAGCCTATGTCCCCTGAGGAATATCTGCGGTTGTCGGCAAATCAGCAGGAGCTTTATTCTACGTTTACACTTGTGGACGGAGAGGACGTCAATTTTGGTGATTTTGCGGTAATTACCGTAGTCACGGATAAAAGACAGGAGGTGGTCTCCGTACCGGCCGGTTCCGTCAGGAAGGATGAGAGCGGTAATTTTGTGTATCTGGTGACGGAGGAGGAAAATGTGTATACGCCGGTCAGAACCGGTCTCAGCGATGGGGTTTATACAGAGATTCTGTCAGGAGTAGAGGAAGGAGATAAAATTCTTTACAGCGATGTCAGAAGGGTGGGAAGTAATACGGCAAAGGTGGAGAGAGGAGATATCGGCGCAGAGTTTGGCCAGAACGGCTATATGACATATCCCTCCAACAGCTATTTTGAGAACCCCATAGAGAATGGCACGGTATACTTTGTCTCTTCGGATTTGATTCTCAATCAGCATGTGGACAAGGGGGATGTGATTGCCCGGGTGAGAGTGGAGCAGGACAGTATCGGACTGAGCCGCAATGAGACAAGGCTCTCCCGTCTTAAGGAAAGAATTGCCGATATGGAGCAGCAGGATGCGGAGGGCAATCAGAAACTGATTGAGAACTATCAGGAACAGGCGCAGGAGCTGGAGAAGAAGATAGCGAAGCAAAAGGCGGATTTTGCAACGACTGAGATTGTGGCGGACAGAAGCGGTATTGTGATATGGATGGAGGATTACAAGGCGGAAGATATTCTGCTTCCGGAATGTCAAATGGCGCTGATTGCCAATGAAGAGACCTGCTACATCAGAGTGGAGGACGATGCGCGGCGGCTGCAGTATGGCAATGAGGTAGAGATTCGCTATCAGGACAAACAGCAGCAGAGCTGCTGCGTTAAGGGCACTGTAGCGACTGTCCGTTCGCTGGGGGTGAGCGAGAGCCTTCGGTCCGGAGAGGCGCTGATACGCGTGCCGAAGGAAGAAATCAGCAATATGTCCATGAATTCTCAGAATGATATGTGGTATCGTTATCGGGTGTCCGGAACCATTCGAAGCATGGAAAATGTATTGCTGGTACCTAAGGCGGCAGTATGGACTGACCAGGGACAGACCTATGTGAATATTAAGAAACAAAATGGAGATATAGTTGCCCAGAGCTTTGTCGCGGGCGGATATGATAACTCGCAGTATTGGGTGATAGAGGGTCTTACGGAAGGAATGGAAGTATGCTTAGAGTAATGTTACAAAAATTATGGCATAAAAAGTGGATGGTGTTATGCCTGCTTCTGGGCAGCCTTCTTTTGATTGCCACAGTGGTAAGCTTTCCGCTGTATCGCGGCGCAGCCTTTGACAGGATGCTGACAGACGAATTTGAAAATTATTTGGCTGAGAACGGAATCTGGCCGGCACGCAATGCAATGTCCACCATTTCCCAGAAGGATTACAAGGGAAAAGCCATCAACAAAATGGAGGAAATGCTGGCTGAGATGGAGAGCCGCTTGGGCGTTTCCAAAAAGGAATCCATTTCTTATTACAGCCTTGCCAAATCCAAGCTGGAGTCTGAGTGGAACCGAGCGGACGCCGCAGATATATCCCTCAAAATCGGTTATATCTCTAATCTGCCTGAGCATGTAAAGATTTTGAGCGGTGAGATGTACTCCGAGGAGGGAAAATCGGAGGACGGGGCTTTTGAGGTGATTATCAGTCAGGCCTGTATGACGGATAATAATCTGGTAGTAGGAGAAACGCTGCAATACAAGAGTCTCAAGGATAAGGACGGTCAGAAGATACGTCTGAAAATCGTAGGCGTATATGAGGAGGCTGACAAAAAGGATTTTTACTGGCAGCCGCAGACGAATGCGAGCGCGCTGTCTACCGTATGTCTGATAAACGAGAATTTGTTCAGAGAGAACTTTTTGGGCGATAATGCCGGCAAGTATTCCATTAACTGTAATTATTTTTATCTGTTTGAGTACAGCGATTTAAAGGCAGGCCAGGTGGAGCGGCTCCTGGAGGAGACGAAATGGTTTCTGGAAGAGAGTCCCATTCGCAGTACCATGGACCAGCCGGTATATCCGGAGCTTTTAGAGAGCTTCAATCGAAAGAAACTCCGAATCGAAACCACGCTTTTTATTCTGCAGGTGCCGGTACTGATTCTGCTGTGTGCTTTTCTGTTTATGATTTCCGGGCAGATGTACGATATGGAGCGAAATGAGATTTCCGTTATGAAGAGCCGGGGCGGTTCCAGCGGACAGATGTTTCGACTGTATCTGTATCAGAGTGTGCTGCTGGCGCTTCTGGGCGCGGCGGCAGGAATCCCTCTGGGTACCGTGTTCTGCCGGGTGCTGGGTTCGGCTCGCAACTTCCTGGAATTTGATATTCGAGGGGAGCTGAATATTACCTTTACCGGAGAGGTCTGGCTGTATTGTCTGGCGGGTATTCTGGCTTCTGTTCTGATTATGACGGTGCCTGCCCTCAAGCACAGCAGACTTACCATTGTAAAGCTGAAGCAGTCCAATGCATTGAAGAAGAGAGCCCTTTGGGAAAAGCTGTTTTTGGATGTTATCTGTCTGGCAATAGGGGTTTACGGCTATTATAGTTATTCCAGAAACGGAAATGTAATGACGCAGGACGTACTGCTTGGGAAATCTCTCGACCCTTTGTTGTATATGAGCTCTGCCTTGTTTATTGTGGGTATGGGGCTGCTTTTTCTGCGTTTGCAGCCGCTGCTTATCAGGCTGGTGTACTTTCTGGGAAAGCCTTTTTGGAGGCCGGCGAGCTATGCCTCCTTTATGGAGAATATCAAGAACGGGAGAAAGCAGCAGTTTATCATGCTCTTCATGATTCTTACCATTTCGCTGGGAATGTATCATGCCGTAGTGGCAAGGACCATTTTGCAGAATGCCAGGGATAATGCGGAATATATGGAAGCCGCAGATATTATGATGAAAGAGGTGTGGCTGAATTCTCAGGACACCGGATTCGGCGGGGCCAAGGCTGATTTTCGCTATTATGAGCCGGATTACAGAAGGTTTGCCAGTGTGCCCGGCGTGGAAAGCTTTACGAAGGTGCTTTATGAGGAGAAAGCGGCGGTGAAGATGAACTCCGGAAGCGCTGTGACTCAGTGTACCTTAATGGGGATCCATACCAAAGAGTTTGGTCAGATTACATATGTGGCGGACGAACTGCTCAAAAAACCCTATTATGAATATCTGAATGAGCTGGCAAGGGAGCCGGAAGGACTCCTGGTATCCAGAAATTTTCAGACGCTTCATGGCTTTAAGGAAGGGGACAGCCTGCAATATCAGAACGAAAAAGGCAAAAGAGCTACCGGAAAGATTGTGGATTTTCTGGATTATTGGCCGGGCTATGAGCCTTCCTCTGTAGTGTTGACTACGGACGGCAATGTGGAGACGATGAACAATCTTTTAGTGGTGGCGAACATTGCCACGGTACAGAGGAATTTTGAAGTGACTCCCTATGAGATATGGTTTTCCTTGAAGGAGGGCGCCTCCAGCGACGGCGTTTATCAGTGGATTGAGGACAATGGTATTCGAGTGAGCAAATTTACGGATAAGGCGGTTCAGCTTAAGAAGGTGGTGGAGGACCCGCTGCTGCAGGGTACGAACGGCGTGCTGACGATGGGCTTTATTGTGACGATTATTTTGTGCGGCGTGGGTTATCTGATATACTGGATTATGTCCATCCGCTCCAGAGAGATGATATTCGGTGTGCTGCGCGCCTGCGGTATGCATAAGGGAGAGTTGTTTCATATGTTGATAAACGAGCAGATATTCTCCGGCGTGCTTTCCATCTTTGCGGGTATCGGCATCGGCACGCTGACCTCAAAGATGTTTGTGCCTATGCTGCAGACGGCCTATGCGGCTTCCAATCAGGTGCTGCCCATGAAGCTGATTACCAATCCGGACGATATGATAAGGCTTTACGGAGTAGTGGGGATTGTGATGGCGCTCTGTCTGGTGGTGCTGATATTGCTGGTATTTAAGCTGAATGTGACGAAGGCGTTGAAATTGGGTGAGGAATAAGGCGGCCGAAGGGCAGGATGCCGGAAGGCATGGCGGAAATGAGGTTAAGGATGAGCGAGAATATAATCGAGATTGAGGGAGTAAGCAGAATATTTTCCACGGTCGGCGGTGACTTTCAGGCGTTAAAGGATATCAATGCGGCGATACCTGAAGGGGTGTTGACAATCTTAAAGGGACGCTCCGGCTCGGGAAAGACCACTCTGCTCAATATTATTGGAGCTTTGGATGCGCCGACTTCGGGAAGCGTCAGGATTCACAATCAGAATATCGGGAAGCTGTCTGACCGGGAGCGGGAGAAGCTGCGCAGAACCCGGATAGGCTTTGTTTTTCAGGCGGTGTCTCTGATTCCTACCATGAATGCCTTTCAAAATGTGGAATTTTCCATGCGTATGGCGGGAATTAAGGCTGACAGGCAGAAACGTGCAGAGGAATGTCTGAAGATGGTAGGGCTGGGCAATCGTATGAATCACATGCCGTCGGAGATGTCCGGGGGTGAACAGCAGCGTGTGGCCATTGCCCGGGCGATTGCGCACAGACCCGCTATTATCCTGGCGGATGAGCCGACGGCGGAGCTGGACAGCGCCATGGCCGCCGAGGTGACAAAGCTTTTTCAGGAGATGACAAAGAAGGAAGGGGTGACTATTATTATGACCACCCATGACACGGGTCTGATGGACGCCGGGGATATGATTATCGAACTGGAAAACGGAATGCAGGTAACACAGGAGGCCGAGTAGAGCGGCCGGGGCCGGAAGGATTGCCGGAACCGGGAAGAACTATGGAGGCCGGAGGGATGACAGCCGGCGGAAATGGAGTGTATGATGTCCGAAACAATGATACAGGCGGACGGCCTGGTGAAAATTTATAAATCAAAGCAGACCGAGGTGCTTGCCCTGCAGGGGCTGGATTTGACGGTGGAGGAGGGAGAACTGACCGCCTTAATCGGAAACAGCGGCAGCGGAAAATCAACCTTTCTGAATATGATTGGCGGACTGGACAGACCCAGCGCCGGTTCGCTTCTGGTGGGTGGTAAGAATCTCTTTACCATGACCGAGAAGGATTTGGTAGCATATAAACGGGAGACTGTGGGATTCGTCTGGCAGAATAATGGAAGGAATCTTCTGCCCTATCTGTCGGCGATGGAGAATATTATGCTTCCCATGCATTTGTCCAGCGGGAAAAAGAAGAGAGAGAGAGCGGCGGAGCTTTTGGAGATGGTGGGAATGTTCTCCAAGAAAAACAGCCGCCTGAATACCTTATCGGGAGGGGAACAGCAGAGGATTGCCATTGCCATCGCGCTGGCTAATTCCCCTAAGCTTCTGCTGGCAGATGAGCCTACCGGAAGCGTGGATTCCAAGACGGCGGCTTATATTTTTGACGTTTTTACGGAGCTGAATAAGGCGGGACAGACCATATTAATCGTTACCCATGATATCGCTCTTTCCAAGAAGGTAAAGCGGGTGGTAGCTATCCGCGACGGCAAAATCAGCAGCGAGAGAATTTTGAAGGAAAGCTATGCCGAGCGTTTGAAGGAGGTTTCCATTGACTGGAGGAATGAGGACACTCAGGAGGAGTATGTGATTCTGGATAAGGCCGGGCGTGTACAGATTCCGAGAGAGTTGTTAGAAGCGCTGAAGTTAAAGGATAACAAGATTAAGCTGGAGCTGCAGGGCGATAAGCTGGTGATGACGGCGCCGGAGGAGGCAAAAAAATAGATTTCATACCACAGGTTTATTGCAAAGAAAGGGGACCATGCCTTATAATAAGGAAGAAAAACGGGACAGCAGATGAGAATGCCTAAGCCGGAGGCGGCATGGGAGTCAGCGGGGAAAGATATGAGAACAAAAATGAGGACAGGGAAATATAACAGGATGGAAAGGGAGCCGGAGCTGCCCTCTTCCATCCTTGCTTTGTTATATGAACAGGGTTTGGAGAAAAAGGATGTGCTTTATTTTGCGGAGGCAGACTTAAGCCCGCAAGGGGAATATGCCAGAGGCTTTCTGGTATGGACGCAGGATTTTCTGTTTGTGTTTGGGGCGGATACCGCGCCCGGACAGGTACATTATTATAAGGGCTATAGGGAGGCCCCCGGAGGCTCTCGCCAGGAGGAGCCTGGGAAGTGGCATTGGGAAGGGCTGCCCCTGGCGGATTTGGAGCGCATTTGGATGGAGAACGGTGTGGGCTGTAATGTGCTGGTGGCGAAAACCTCAGAGGGAGAACGGACGCTGGCCATGTTCACGCATTTGCACAAGCGCAGGATGGCAAGGCTTCTGGGGGGAATAGAGCAGTTAAAAAGAGGGGAAACGCCGGAGCTGTCGGAGGAGGCGACGGAATGCTGCCCCAAATGCGGCAGAATGTATCCTGACGACAGGCGGAAAATCTGTCCGAACTGTATGGACCGGCGAAATGTATTTTTTCGGGTACTCGCTTATTTTAAGCCTTATCGGGTAAGATTTGCGCTGCTGTTTCTGGCGACGGTGTTTACGGCCCTGCTCAATCTGGTATGGCCTTATTTGAACGGCACGATACTTTATGACAAAATACTGGCGCAGGATGTGGGCTTTTTAGAGCAGCTCCCTTTGGGGGAGGGCGGATTCGTGACGGCGCTTTTCCTGCTGGTGTTGACGATGGTCATGACGAAGCTGATGCTTTTGCTTTTGCAGATTGTGCAGGGAATCCTTACTGCTCAGATGGTGGTGGGGGTGGTGCGGGATATGAAAAAAGACGTTTTCCGCATCATGGGAGAGCTTTCCATCAGCTTTTACCGGAGCAGGCAGACCGGCGGACTGATGACCCGGGTGATGTCGGACGCAGACCGCATTACGGGCTTCTTTGTGGACGGCGCACCCTATCTACTGGTGCATGGCTTTACCATGCTGGCATCCTTTCTTGTGATGTTCTCGATAAATCCCTTGATGGCTTTGGTGACGATTTTCATGTTTCCGGTGTTGGTGGCTGTCAATGTGTATCTGCGGCCGAAGATTTGGGTGATGTTCGGAAGAAGGCACAGGGCGGAGCGCTCGTTAAACAGCAGCGTCAATGACAATCTCACAGGAGCCAGAGTAGTCAAAAGCTTTGGGCAGGAGCGCAGGGAGACAGAGCGCTTTGGGGTACATAATAAGAAGCTTCGGGATGCGGAGATTGCCATTACTTACAGACAGAATTATTTCCACTTTGTCTATGGGGCGGCTCAGAGCATTGCCACGATGGGAGCCTGGGCCATCGGCGTATATTTGATTTTGGGAGAGCGGGCCCAAAGCATAGATTTGGGCGTATTGCTTACCTTTGTGGGCTATGTGGGACAGCTGGAGGGCCCTATGGGCTTTTTGCCCATGTGCATCAATGGTGGGCGGACAGCATGAACAGCGCCCAGCGTATTTTTGAGATAATAGACGCCGTACCGGAGGTGAAGGAGCCTGTGCATCCCACAAGGCTGGAAACCGTTTCGGGGAATATTTCCCTGGAGGCGGTAACCTTCGGCTATGAGTGGAACCGCCCGGTGCTGAAAAACATTACGGTGGATATTCCGGCGGGCAGGATGTTCGGCATCGTAGGGCGTTCCGGCGCCGGTAAGACTACCATGGTCAATCTGATTTCCAGAATGTATGACCCTCAGGAAGGGAGAATTACCATTGACGGGGTGGATATCCGGGAGTTTTCCTTTGAACAGCTTCGGAAGAATGTGGCTATGGTGTCTCAGGATACTTATATTTTTATGGGTTCGGTGGCGGAGAATATCTCCTATGCCAATCCGGAAGTGGATATTTATGAAGTGATGCGGGCCGCCAAGCTGGCCGGCGCCCATGAATTTATTATGCGTATGCCGGACGGATATGACACCCGTATCGGCGCTTCGGGAAGAGGCAGCGTATTTCCATTGCCAGAGCGATTCTGGCCAATCCGAAAATCCTGATTTTGGATGAGGCTACCGCCTCTGTGGATACGGAGACGGAGCGCATCATTCAGAAGTCCCTCCATTATCTGGTACAGGGACGTACCACGATTTCCATTGCCCACAGGCTATCCACCTTAAAGGATGCGGATTATCTGGTAGTCATAGACAATGGCGAGATTACCGAAAGGGGAACCCATGAGGAGTTGAAGGCTTTGAAGGGCACCTATTATAAGCTGCTGGAGCTGCAGACCAAGGCACTGGAGAGAAAGGGCGAAGTAGTATTTTGAAAGGAGAGCAGAGCTGTGGAAAAAGAGCAGATGAATGAAAGGCAAGAGGCGGAAGTGTTTACCTTGTCTCAGATGGAGCAGGAAACCGAGGACATGCTGCGGATACGCTATCTGAATAAGGAAAATGCGATTTTTGAACGAACCGGAACGGGCTTCTTAAGCCTTCGGGTAGGGGAGGAGTTCTATCCCCGGGTGCAGGTGGTGCGGATGTTTCCCTTTATGCATAAGGAAGAGCTTCTCTCGATTCGCACGCCGGATGAGCGCTCCAAGGAGATTGGGATTATCAAAAGGTATGAGGATGTGGATTCCGAGACAGCGGAAATGCTCAGAGAGCAGCTGACGCTCAGATACTTCACTCCGGTGATTCGCAGGATTATCCATATCAAGGATGAGTTCGGTTATGCCTATTGGGATGTGGTGACGGACAAAGGCCCTTGCCGCTTTACCATACAGATGGGAGGCAATGGCGTAGTGCATCTGTCCGATACCCGTATTTTGATTATGGATATTGATGAGAATCGCTTTGAAATACCGGATATTGAAGCGCTGACAAGCGGCGAGAGGAAGAAGTTGGATATGTTTTTATAGAAGCTGAAAGGGAGTTTGCTATGCGTGTTGAAGCACGCAAGGGGTATAAGTATGATACTGAAATATGAATTATCGGAAGAAAACAGGAAGCTGTTGGAGCTTTCGGCGAAGGAAGAGATTTATTACTGCCTGCCCCTTGATATTGATTTTGAGGGGAATTATCAGGATGATTCTTATACGGTAATGACAGACAGACGTATTGTGGTGCTGGAGCGGGGAAGGGTCGCTTTTGACTATCGGATTGCAGATTGCGACGCCATTAAGAGCGAGCCTCAGATAGCCTGCGGAATCGTCTATCTCGTAAAGGATGGGCAGGAGATACTGCTGGGGCGTTTTTCGGCGAAGCATTTAACCAGATATTCTTATTTGTTCCGGGGAATGCAGATTCTGAAGAAGGGTCGGCGGGAGCGTGTTATTAGCAGCGAGTATGAGCATTCTTGCCCCAAATGCGGAAGAGCCCTGCCGGGTACGAAGGAATGTCCCAGATGCTCCGGGAAAAAGGAAGGACTGATTTATACCTTTGTAGAAATGCTGCGCCCCCATAAGGCCAGACTGGCGGTGATTTTTCTGCTGATGCTGGGAGCCACCTTTGTGACGCTGGCGGCGCCGGAGATTCAGAAATATCTGGTGGATGATGTGCTGGTGCGCCGGGAGAAGGACTACGGCCTTGCGGCAGTCTGTCTGCTTTTGATGCTGGCAGTTACGGTGGGAATTGTATTTATCAATGCCGCGAAGAGTTATCTGTGTTCTAAGCTGGGCTCCTGTATCAGCGAGGACCAGAGAGGAAAGCTGTTCCAAAAGCTTCAGATGCTTTCCTTGTCCTTCATCAATGACAGAAGCGCCGGTGAGCTGATGAATCGGATACTTCAGGATACCGACAGGATTAAAAACTTTTTCGGGGAGGTATTCTGCAATTTATTTACGGTGGGAATTTTGTTTGTGTGCGTGGTTCTTTATATGCTGGTGCTGAACTGGCGGCTGGCGCTTCTGGCGTTCCTGTTCACGCCGGTTTCCGTGGGCGTTTCCATGGGCTCCCGCAGGCGGATTAGAAAACGCTTTCGACTGCAGGGCGCCAAGAGTGATAAGGTGAACAATAATTTGCAGGATGTGATTTCCGGTATGGCGGTGGTGAAGTCCTATGGTCAGGAAAAGCGGGAGAGCCTGCATTTTGACGAGACAACGGAGGAGCTTGCCCGGATTCAGAAGAGCAATGAGGTGTTCTTTGCCGTGTTTTACCCGATGGTATCCTTTATGCTGGGCTCCGGTATCTATCTGGTAACCTTTGTGGGAGGCAGCAGGGTACTTGGGGGCAGTATGACGCCGGGCGAGCTTCTGCAGTTTATCAGCTATACCTCCCTGCTGTATAATTATGTAAATTGGATTAGCGGTATGCCCAGGGCCCTGATGAACCTGGTGACCAGTCTGGAGCGCATCGGAGACGTGTTGAATCAGGAGCCTTCTATTGCAGACCTGCCAGATGCGGTGGAACATGAGATAGAGGGGGAAATCACCTTTCGGAATGCCTCCTTTGGCTACAAGTCCTATCAGCCGGTGCTGGAGGGCATTCATCTGACGGTGCATAAGGGAGAGATGATTGGTCTGGTGGGGGCTTCGGGCACCGGTAAGTCCACGATGATTAATCTGATTATGCATCTGTACGAGGTGGATGACGGCGAGATACTGGTGGATAATATTGACATCCGAAAGATAAAACTGGAAAATTATCACCGTCAGCTGGGAGTGGTGCTGCAGGAGAATTTTCTGTTCGCGGGAACCATCTACAACAATATTCGATTCGCAAGGCCCGACGCCGGCTATGAAGAGGTGATTCGTGTGGCAAAGATGGCGAATGCTCATGATTTTATCTGCAGGCTGCCGGATGGTTATAATACCTATGTGGGAGAGCATGGCTATAATCTGTCGGGAGGTGAGAGGCAGAGGATAGCTATTGCCAGAGCCATGCTGGGCAATCCGAGGCTTCTGATATTGGATGAGGCTACGGCCAGTCTGGATACGGAGAGTGAATATCTGATACAAAGAGCCCTGGGAAGGCTTACGAAGGGACGCACTACCTTCGCCATTGCCCACAGGCTCTCCACTCTGAAGGATGCGGACAGACTGGTGGTCATAGACGGACACCGCATTGCAGAGGCGGGCACCCATGAAGAGCTGCTGGCAAAAAAAGGAATCTATTATGGTCTGGTACAGGCGCAGCTTCAGGGGAAGCTTTAAGCAAATACAAATACAGCCCTTATGTCAAATCCCTGGGAGGGAGAGGCATAAGGGCTTTTTGATGAAGAAAAATAAAATGTGCGCAAAGTATGTTTGTGAATTTATTAAAAGTAAAATAAAAGGAGAATAATTTGATAATATATATAATAATCCTTGAAATTACAGAATAACATAAGAAAAAGACAGAAAAAAGTTGCTGTTTGTCTATTACTATGTTATATTATTGAAGTATTTTGTTTGTAAGAATAATAAAGTTCGAGTTTTATTTTGTTTATATTTAAGAAAAAAGTATATTGCGATAGAAAACATGTTCAAATGATTGGAGGAAAAATATGCAGACCTTAAAAAGGAAAAATACTAGTAGTAAGAATAATAGTGTAACATTATATATTTATGAAGGTGAGGGGTCTTCAACTGCGTATCAGCCAAAAACTTCTGAGCCTGGAAGTAGCGGTACTTATTCGGCTGGAGTGCCACAAGGTGCTCCGGAAAGAAAGAAACAAATAAAGAGAGCTATCAATCATTATAAGGAGTAGATTGTTAAAGTTAGTGATGTTGCAGGTGTAAATTAGGAAATGTGTTTCGTGTCTAAATATACTTTTTATGCCCTGTTTTCAGGGCTTTTTTTAATTTTGTTTATCATGGAGAAATAGTGAGATTATGAATTTTTAAAGGAAGTATGCAAAAGAGATAAATAGTTAATTAGAGAGGGAATCAAAGAGATGTTAAGGGTAGTCGTGGTAGATACGGGGATTGATAGTCAATATGTAGATGCGCATATTAAAGGAGGTATTACAATTGTAGAGGAAAATGGTACATTCTCTGTTAAAGAATACTTTGAAGATTATATTGGTCATGGAACCGGAACGGCAGATATTATTCTAAGAAACACTGACAAGGTTGAATTATATGAAGTAAGAATTTATGATAAGGATATATACGTTTCGGGCGAAAAATTGTGTTATGCATTGGACTATATCAATAAGAATCTGGAATATGACTTGATTCAGATAAGCTCGGGAATAACTGTATATTCAAAAAAAATGCATGATATTATAAAGGAGATAGTGCGTGAAAAAGAGAAAGTTATTGTTTCTGCATTTGATAATGAAGGGGCGATATCTTATCCGGCAGCATATGAGGAGGTAATAGGTGTAGATATAAATTATAATTATACCAAAAAAGATGAATTTGATGTGGTAGAAGGGAGCATTATTGATATCAGAGGCGGAGATGCATTTTATCGAATGGCTTTTCTGGATGGGGCAAATAATATTGCAAAGGGTTCAAGTTTTTTGACAAGTTACTTTACGGCAATAATAGCTAATATGGAGATGAATTGCCTGAATAAGCAGACAATCATGGAAGAATTAAAGAAAAAAGCGATTAAAGTATACAGAGATGTTCCTGACATGCAAATTACAGCGAAGGAATTTATAAGGGATATAAAAAAAGCAATCGTATTTCCTTTTAATAAAGAAGTGCATAGTATTGCAGCGTTTGAAGATATGCTGCCGTTTGAAATTGTTGGTTATTATGATATTAAGCATAAATTTTTGGTTGGAAAACAGGTGTGCGATATTTTAAAGTATACGGATAATTCAATGAAAATCAAAAATTTTGATAATATAAATTGGGATTTGGATTTTGATACCATAATTTGCGGACATGTGGGGGAAATAAACAAGATTCTGGGAAGAAATTTTATAGTAGAGATTTTACGCAATTGTGAGAAATATAATAAAAGGGTATTTTTCTTTGATGATTTAAATAGTTTATATTTTGATTATCACAATTCAGAGAAAATGTTTAGTACATTTCTTGGCGAAGATAAACAGCTTTGCAATAGATTCGGAAAGTTGCGTATGGTAAATAAGCCTGTATTAGCTGTTATGGGTACAAGTTCGAAGCAAGGTAAGTTTACAGTTCAGTTGAAGCTCATGCGTGAATTAAAAAAAAGGGGTTTTCTGGTAGATGGTATAGGTACAGAGCCATCTAGCATCTTTTTTGGATATTCTCAGGTATTTCCATTTGGATATGGGTCTTATAATGGGTTATCCAGCAGAATGATGATTAGAATGCTGAATGAGATGGTATGGAATATTGAAAAAGAAGATATTGATATCATATTAACAGGATGTCAATCAGGAACAATAACATATGATTTTCGTAATGAAAATTTATTAGCGATTTGCCAGTATAATTACTTGCTGGGAATAAATCCTGACGCGGTAGTGCTTTGCGTAAATGAAATAGATGAATTAGACTATGTGAAGCGAACCATAGCATTCATCGAAGCGATAGGATCAGCTAAAGTAGTTGCGATTATAATGAGTGAAACTCATAATTTGTTTTCCTACAGTGTTTTTGGAAGAAAAGTATTATCAAAAGAGATTTTGACAGATGAAATTTTATCGGATAGTTTTCAATTACCTGTTTTTTCTCTTTCTTCATTGGATATAGTAAGTTTGACGGATGTAATTATAAAATATTATGAGTAACTTATGTGGTGACGGTGTAAAATAGAGAGTAAGTTAATTTGGGGGACGGAGTATGAAGGGCATCAAGAATGATATCCAAAATAATATATTTATTTTAAAGTGTATTTATAAATCAGGTAAGGCTGTATTTATGATTACTTTATTAAATATTTTTTTTGATACTATATGGACATACGTGGGAACCAATATTGGATTATGGGTTTTTGATTCGGTCTCAGTGGTTACGATTCAGCAGACATTTTTTTTGGTGATTATAATTTATGTAAGCACAATACTATTTCAATTATTTACAGAGTGGCTTAATATGTATACTTTTCCGATATCTATGACTAAGATTACGGAATATATTATGAATGAGCTGATAAAAAAGATTTTTGATATAAGGCAGATAGAGGTGGAAGAACCTGAGTTTTATGATAGATATTCGCGAGCCATTGCAGAGGTTCATAGCAGACCAGGTCAGGTTATAGGTCAAATGCAAAATATTATTGGTGGTATTTTTCAATTGCTTACGGTGACGGCAGTCGTTTCGAAACTGAGCATTAAATATACGGCCGCTTTTGTATCTGCATCTATTGTTTGCACAATTATATCTATTTTTGTTAATGAAATTGAATATAAAAAGTATGAAGAATCAACAAAGGTTAACAGAAGATTGTCTTATGTAAATAGAATCATTTATCAGCCGGAATATGGCAGAATATTGAGAAGTAATATAGGTTATCGCTCTTTGCTGACTAGACATTTTTCGGATAATTCCGATGATATGAGGGGGATAATAAAGAAATATCATAATAAATTATATTGGCTTGAGATGCTGAATGCTACTATTTATAATATATGTTTTTGCCTGGCCCCATGGATTATTGCGATTATTGGATTGTATAGTCGTTCCATGACAGTGGGGGAGATTACGATAATAATGGGAGCGACTGCATATTTGCCCGATATATGCGATAAGTTGTTTGGCTCAATTGTTTCGATTCGGAAGCAGAGTTTGTATATTGATAATTTACGGAAAATATTAGATTATAAATCAGTCAGGCTTTCCGGAGAGCAAGTTCGTACAGACTACAGGGGCGAGGAACTGGTAAATGTAAAGAATGCTTCCTTTTCGTACAATGAGGGGGGAAAGCTGATAATAAGAGAGGTGGATTTAAAGATAAGCAGGACTGAGAAAATAGCATTGGTGGGTCCTAATGGTGCGGGAAAAACCACATTGGCATGTATTCTGTCTGGTTTGTATGCTACTTCTGAGGGCTTTGTGTATTTGGAGGGAAAAAATATTGATAAATTATGTTTAAAGTCTATTAATGATAAAATTATTATGGTGAATCAAGATGCTAATATGTTTAGTTTATCAATTGCGGAAAATATATTACAAAGACCGTTGAGAACTGTGGAGGATTATGATTTAGTGGAAGCGGCTCTTAGGAAGGTTGGCATGTATGAGAAAATAAGTGGTTTGAAGAATGGATTGGATACATATGTTTCAAAAGAATTTGATAGTGATGGAATTACATTGTCGGGTGGAGAGGTACAGAAATTAGCGATTGCGCGAGTATATGTATCAGATGCGGAACTTGTAATTATGGATGAACCGACAAGTGCGTTGGATGCTATTAGTGAACATGAAATCATGGAACTGTTGTTTGAACTTTTGAAAGACCGTACAATAGTGATAATTTCACATCGACTTTTCTTTGTTGCTGCAGTTGACACTATATGTTATATGGAAAATGGACATATTGCTGAAAGGGGAAGCCATGCGGAGTTATTAGAAAAGAAAGGGAAATATTATCAGTTATATAAGGCACAGGCGGATAAATATCAGATTATATGAAGAGCAAAAAGTTTTTTGCACAATAAGTTTGTGACTGTGTATGCTTGTGTAAACCTTGTAGTGCGAGAATGAGGCAAAGTATGAAAAATAATAAAATAATATTACCAATTAATGAAAATCCTTATTTGAAAAGCTATACACATAATACTTATATTAGCAGTATACTTTCAAGCGAACTGATAGGGGGAACAACAGTTGCAAGATATAGGGTGATAAATAAAGATATTACATGGAATATCATAAACGACGAATGCGATACGCAGATTGAAGAAGTGGTTACGGTATCTACTTCCATGCGGAAGGAAAACGGATATAGTGTATTATATACTCAATGTGATGAAGATGATGCCTTAATTGTTAAAGTGGACTTTAGAAGAAAGGCTTGTGCGTGGGAACAGTTTTGCTTAATTTTGGATGATGAGATATCGCAAGAGAGTTTTGATAAAGACCGATGTCTGGTAAAATTTGGGTGTCCTAGCGGACAGAAATTAAATATTAAAAGGAAAGAAGAATTTGTATCGACAATCAGCACCAAACGAATTTTGGATTCGGAATATTATTTAAAACTGGAGCGAAAAAAGTTAGATATAAAGTTGAGCTATTCTTGCAATGGGAAAAAATGGTTTTGCGTTTATTCAGATTCTTTGCCGGCAAAGTATAAAATTGCACCATTATCTATGGGAGTGCTGGTAGAAATCAGAAACCATTATATGAATTGGATGGCAAGCAACAACATACAGTTATGTATGAAGAGGCCCCGGGCAGAAGAATTAATGATAGATTATTATATGGGTCCAACAAAGCATTACAAAACATATATCGCCAGTCATTATCTGGATTTTATGTATGAATATTTTGACTATACCAAGCTTTCCGGCAGGAAAGTAATGGATATAATTCATTCAAGATTAAATGATAATTTTTATATAATAACAGAATTGAATCATTATTATCTTCCAAAGACGACGCACTATTTAAAGCAACAATTTTACCATGAGGTAATGATATATGGTATTGATAAGAAAAAGGGAGTTTGTTTTGTGATGGGGTATGGAGACCAGAGCGTTGTTTTTACTTATGAATTAGGGATTAAAGAGTTATGGAAAGCATTGAATCCTGCTGGAGTTATGCTGGTTATTGCGCGGGTTGATGTTAATTATAGGGATTTTTTGATGAATAGTGAAGTTATAAAGAAACGATTGAAGGATTATCTGTCTGGCTATAATAATGAAAAAGATACCATGGACATTTTTCCGCCTCAGGGAATTGAAAAATTCGGTCTGGATATTTTTCGGCATCTTGTTGAAAATAATGATGATTTATATATATTTTGTACAGATATAAGATTGCCTTTTGTGTTATATGAACATAAAAAAATCATGCTGGACAGAGTAAAATATCTTGTAAATAATATGGAGAATCTACAACAGATAGATGAAAAAATAATTAAGTTACTTAAAGAGAATGTAAAAATAGCGGAAATTATAAAAAACAGTACTTTAATGAATTCGGTGTGCGGTAATAAAAAAACAACAATGAAGAAAATCAGAGAGTATCTGATGCTGCTCATTAAGAATGAAGAGGAGGCTTATGACTTATTATGCAAGGCATTATAATAGGTATTGATACAGATAAAATATATTGTGGTAGGAAAGGAAACATTTATTGTTTTTGGTGACAGAAATGGATAAAGAGGAATTTAGAAGCAGAATGTACGAAATTTTTGAGGAGACAGGAATTGCTGTAAGGGAAAGGTATGATTTAGAGGCAGACTCTTTGCAATATGTTATTTTAATTAGCACGATAGAGGAGACTTTTGATATAGAATTACCAGATGAGTTTTTGATATTTAGTGCGGTTCAAAACACAGAGTTGTTTATTGATTCTGTTTATGAGTTATTTACAAAATAAGATGAAAAACTGATATAGAAAAGATGCGTCAAGTCTTGGGCTTATCCCAAGGCTTTTGTAAACCTTCAAGCTGATGAAAAAATACTTGGTTTGGAGGTTTTGCTGTATGCCATTGCCTTTTTTGAATGGCAAAAAAGGAAGTCCATAAAAGCAGTAGTGTGTGATTAGTTGAAAAACGATGACATCAGATTGAAAGTGGAATGGATGTAAATATTGGCTTGCATGATATGAGGGTACATTAGGCGGGGACGAACAATTTGACTGCTCAAAAAGCGGGATTATCGTGACAGGAATCTAGACAATAGGTTGCAATGGTTATGTTGCATTGACTCTTCTCGAATGCATGTATATATATGTTTTATTGTGTTCTGCGCAGATATTGCTACTAAAAATATTGGAGAAATACTAAGGACTGGAAAAAATCTCGAAGTAAATTGCTTAAAACAACTAAATTTTTATGGGAAATCTCTTTTGAAAGATACCCTAAAAGTAAATAATGCACAATAAAAATACTGATTTTGCAAGATAAGTGAGCAATCTGTGTATATAAGAGAGCAAGAATTAAGAAGCAATCAAGATACTTTGTGGTATAATATTAATTATCAGGCAAAGGCGTTTCACGCTCAAATTGCATTTACAGTGGATGTTATGGAGGAAAGTATGAAGAGCTCTGTAAAGAAAGTGGTTGGAACAGCGGGTGTGATAGCGGCAATAGCATTGGCCGCCGCATTGATGTCGCTGCGAGGTGTAGAGAGTTTCCAGGATAAGTATGCGGGAGTGAATCTTTCCGTGGACGTGGAAGGTATGGAGAGAGAGGGCACCTATACCGGGTATTTGAATGCCCATGGGGAGGCGGCCTATCCTGCTCAGGATGTGGAGATTGATTTATTTCAGTATGCTGCAGAAGGCTCCGTAGAGGTTTATGAAAATTATGAAGGGGCAGAGAAGGCTCTGCTTACCAATCCTGATTCTGTGACGACATGGAAGGTCAATGTTCCGGAAACGGGCTTTTATAATATCTATATGGAGTATCTGCTTCCGGAGTCCAGAGGCGTCGCTGCAGAGAGAAAACTGTTTATCAACGGAGAGGTTCCCTTTGAACGTGCTAAAAATATTTCCTTCAGCAGAATCTGGACGGATGGCGGCGAAGTGAAAACCGATAATCAGGGCAATCAGATTCGCCCCACCCAGATAGAGATATATGATTGGCAAAGCGGCCGCTTCAAAGACGATATGGGCTATGTTACCGAGCCTTATGTGTTTTATCTGGAGAAGGGCGAGAATGAAATCGGTCTGGAGGCGGAAAATGAGCCGATTATTTTGAAAAAGCTGGCCCTTGCCGCTGTAGAACATATGGACAGCTACGAGGAGTATCTTGCAAAGCAGCCTGCGGTGCAGGGCTCCGATACGGCAAGAAATTACATACAGGTGGTGCAGGGCGAGGAATCGACCCTGCGTTCCGAGTCCTCTCTTTATGCGAAGTACGACCGCTCTTCACCCACAACACAGCCCAACAGCGTTACCACGACGGTGCTGAATTATGTGGGAGGAGAAGCCTGGAGAAGTACGGGGCAATGGATTGAGTGGGATTTCGAGGTTCCCGAGGACGGCTTCTATAATATTATGATAAAAGGACGCCAGAATTATTCCCGGGAAAGTGTATCCTGCAGAAGCGTTTATATTGACGGGGAGATACCCTTTTCCGAAGTAAAGGAAGTGTCTTTCGAGTTTGACAATGACTGGAGTTGCGTACAGCTGCAGGACGATAATAAAAATCCCTATGATTTTTATCTGACGGCCGGCACCCATACAATCAGGCTGGAGGCTACACTGGGCGGTATGGGCGCTATTCTGGAAGAACTGGAGGATTCCACTTATCGCCTGAATCAGATATACAGAAAGCTGCTGGTTTATGTGGGTGCTAATCCTGATAAATACAGAGATTACCGTATTGAGAATACATATCCCGAGATTATAGAAGCTATGGATTTGGAGGCAAAGAGACTCTATAAGATTGTGGATGATACGGTGGCTTACAGCGGACAGAAGGCCGGCAATATTGCGGCGGCCCAGACTGTTGCCCAGCAGCTGGAGAGATTTTGCAAGAAGCCTCAGAAGATTACGCTGGAATTCGTGACCTTCAAGGATAATATTACTGCGTTGGGAACTGCTTCTCTGAATATGAGCGAGACAAAGCTGGACATTGATTATCTCACCGTGTGCGGTACGGATGCAAAGGCAAAGAAGGACAAAGCCAATGTGTTTATGAAGCTTTGGCATGAGGCAAAGTCCTTTGCGGCTTCCTTCACGGTAGATTACAATTCCGTAGGAGATGTATATGATGAAGAAGGTGATAATCAGGTGGTGAAGGTGTGGGTTTTGACCGGGCGCGACCAGGGTACGATTTTGAAGTCCATGGTGGATGATACCTTTACACCGAACACGGGCATTCCCATTAATGTGGAAATCGTGCAGGCGGATGCCTTGATGAATGCGGTACTGGCAGGCAGAGGGCCGAATGTGGTGCTGTCCGTGGGAGCTAATCTGCCGGTAGACTATGCGCTTCGTAATGCGGTTGAAGATATCACCCAGTTTGAAGGCTGGGAGGAGGTGCTGTCCCATTATACCCCCAGCTCCTATGAGCAGTACAAATTGGATGAACATATTTACGGCGTTCCCGAGACACAGACCTTTAATGTAATGTTTTACAGGAAGGATGTGCTGGAGGAGCTTGAGTTGGAGATACCCAATACCTGGCAGGAGTTAATAGAGATGCTGCCGACTATTCAGGGTAATAATTTGTCGGTGGGGATTCCCACCGCCGCCGGAAGCAGTACGACGGTTACGGCCAGCACGGCGTTGATGGCCAATCAGCCTGATTTGACCTTGTATTTTACTTTGCTGTATCAGTACGGCGGCGACATGTATAACGAGTCGGGCACGAAAACTACGGTGGATGATGAAGCGGGTATCAGGGCGTTCGACGATTATGTGAGATATTTTAACGACTATGGTCTGCCCAATATCTATGATTTTGTCAGCCGGTTCCGTTCCGGAGAGATGCCCATAGGCATAGCGGCCTATTCCACCTACAATACCCTAGTGGTGTCGGCGCCTGAAATCAGAGGCCTTTGGGACTTCGCACTGATACCGGGTACGGAATATACGGACGAGGACGGAAATACCTACATAGACCGCTCGGATTTCATTACCGGAAGCGCCACTATGATGATTAAGACAGAGGATGACGCCCTGCGCCAGGCCTCCTGGGAATTTATGAAATGGTGGGCTGAGGTTGACACGCAGGTTCGCTTCGGACGGGAAATCGAGGCACTGCTGGGTTCCTCCGCAAGATATGCCACGGCGAATAAGGATGCCTTTGTGCAGCTCTCCTGGAGTGCGGATGATATTGCGGTGCTGGATGCGCAATGGGAGCAGACAGTGGGCATCAGAGAAGTGCCCGGCGGATACTTTACAGGCCGTCATATCAGTAATGCGATTCGTAAAGTGATTAATGATAAGGATGATACCAGAGAAACCATCATTGATTACTCTATCATGATAAATGACGAGATTACCAAGAAGCGGAAAGAATTCGGCATGCCGTTAGATTAGGAGTGAAATATGAAAAAATATTTGCAAAAATATCTTATCCTGCGGAAACATAATGCTCAGGTGGCATGGAAAAAGGCGAAGAGAAGTAAGATGTGTTATTTGTTTCTGGCTCCGTATGCAATCATCTTTACTGCGTTTTTCATACTGCCGGTTATTGTATCTATTTTCTTCAGCTTTACCTATTATAATATTTTGGAGCCGCCCCGGTTTGTCGGTCTGCAGAATTATATCAGCCTGATTTTGGAGGATGATATTTTCCTGACAAGTATTAAGAATACGTTGCTGATAGCGGTGGTTACGGGGCCTCTGGGATATATTATGTCATTTTTGTTTGCGTGGCTGATAAATGAATTGCCCAGATGGATACGAAGCGTGGCGGTCATTATCTTCTATGCGCCCTCCATTGCCGCCAACTGTGTTTTGATTTTCTCCGTCTTTTTCAGAGGAGACGCTTATGGCTATGTAAATGCGGCGCTGATGAATATGGGAATTATAGATACGCCCATCTTGTGGCTTATCAATCCCGATTATATGCTGCCGATTTGTATGATTGTTATTCTGTGGATGAGCCTTGGTACCGGCTTCCTGTCCTTTGTGGCAGGTCTTCAGGGTGTTGACCGTTCCCAGTTTGAGGCGGGTTATATGGACGGGATTAAGAACAGATGGCAGGAGCTTTGGTACATAACCCTTCCTAACATGAAGCCCATGCTGATGTTCGGTGCGATTATGTCTATCACCCAGGCTTTCAGCGTATTTGAGGTTACCCGGGCGCTGTGCGGTTTCCCCAGTACGGAGTATGCGGCGAGAACCATTGTCGCTCATGTATATGACTATGGTCTTACCAGATTTGAGATGGGATATGCCTGCGCGATTGCGACAATTTTATTCCTGATGATGATTTTATGTAACAAAGCAATTCAAAGTCTGTTGAGAAGAGTAGGAACCTGATATGAGCAAAAAAAAGAGAAAACAAGAGAACATCGAACAAGAATACCACAAAAAGCTGATAAAGAGGAGAAAACCGAATCGTTCCATCGTGGGAGATATTTTCCTGTATTTGTTTCTGGCAGTCGTGGCGTTTATAATGGCATTTCCTATTATTTACTCTGTCAGCAATGCCTTGAAGCCTCTGGATGAGCTGTTCCGCTTCCCTCCGGCTATACTGGCGAAGAATCCCACAATGGATAACTTCTCGGATTTGTTTGTTACCATGGGTAAATCCTGGGTAACCTTTTCCAGATATCTGTTTAACACGACCTTTATTACTGTTGTGGGTACGGCAGGCCATCTATTAATTGCGTCCATGGGTGCCTTTGTGCTGGCGAAGTATGAATTTCCCGGCGGCAATGTTTTCTTTAAGCTGGTTACGGTGGCCATGATGTTTACGGGATATGTGACGGCAATTCCCAACTACCTGATTTTAAACGGTTTGGGATGGATTGATACATACTGGGCGATTATTATTCCTGCGTTCGCTTCTCCGATGGGCTTTTTCCTGATGAAGCAGTTTATGGAAGGATTACCCACCTCTCTGATTGAGGCGGCCAAGATTGACGGTGCGAATGAATGGAGAGTGTTCAGCGGTATCGTGATGCCGAATGTAAAGCCGGCCTGGATGACCTTGATTATCTTCTCGGTGCAGGCTCTGTGGAA